>NZ_CP018863.1:4200000-4500000 GCF_002849715.1 Arthrobacter crystallopoietes | reverse complement strand
GACTCCGTCACCGGCAAGGGAGTGAGGGCCAGTGTCGACGGCCGGGAGGTGCTGATCGGCAACATCCGCCTGCTCTCCGACGCGGCAATCGAAACCGGGCAGTTCGGCGAGCAGGCCGCCCGGCTCTCGGAAGAGGGCAAGACCCCCATGTATGTTGCCGTGGACGGGCAGGCGGCCGGCCTGGTGGCGGTCGCCGATACGCTCAAACCCAGCTCCCGCGCCGCGGTGGCCGCCCTCCACCGGCTCGGCGTCGAGGTCGTCATGATCACCGGGGACAACGCCGCCACCGCCCGTGCCGTAGCCGGCCAGGTAGGCATTGACCGGGTCCTGGCCGATGTCCTGCCCGAACACAAGGCAGCGGAGATCCGCACCCTGCAGGACCAGGGCAAACTTGTGGCCATGGTCGGCGACGGCATCAACGATGCACCCGCACTGGCCCAGGCCGACGTCGGCATCGCCATCGGCACCGGCACCGATGTTGCAATCGAAGCCGCCGACATCACCCTGATGTCGGGGGACCTGCAGGCCTTGGTCACGGCGGTCGCCCTGTCCAAGGCCACCATGCGCAACATCCGGCAGAACCTCTTCCTCGCCTTCGGCTACAACACCGCCGCCATCCCGATCGCCGCGGGACTGCTCTACCCGGCCACCGGAGCCCTGCTCTCGCCCATGATCGCCGCCGCCGCCATGGCCGTTTCAAGCATCAGCGTCGTTGTCAACGCCAGCCGGCTGCACCGCTTCGCCCCGGAACCGGCCGAAGAACCCGGCGACGCCGGAACGGTACCGGTGCCGGCCCAGGTGAAGGCTTCCGGAGCCGGCCGCTGACCTTCGCGGGGTGGGGCTGCAGCAGGAGGCCTGCCGGCGGGAACCATTGCAGCCTGCCACCCGTTCAACTACTATGAAACATAGTAGATTGGAAAGGTGATCATGATTTCTGCAACTTTCGCGGGACTTGCCGCAACAGCCGCTGTGCTGGCCGCAGGAGCTGCCGTGTCCGTACCGGTGGCCGATACCGCTCCGCCTTCATCCCCGGACGTATCCGAAATGAACGGGGCCGGCATGGCGCGCATGCACGAACTGATGATGGACGAGAATCCGGGCATGGCGCGCATGCACGAACAGATGATGGACGAGAATCCGGGCATGGCGCGCATGCACGAACAGATGATGGACGAAACCGGCCCGGCGGGGCCCCCGGCCGGCCGCACCGAAGGGAAATGACGATGGCTGAAGCGTTCTATGCCCTGGCACTGCTTGCCTGCCCCGTGGGGATGGGTCTGATGATGTGGTTCATGATGCGGGGGGCAAAGAATGCTGCCCCGGACACGGCGGCGTCCCCGGACGAGATCCGCAGGTTGCGGGCGGAAGTTGAAAGCCTTCGCGGTTCCCGGCAGGAACCCGGCGTCACCGGGCATGATTCGGCCGGGGTTCGCTAGTGGAAACCTTGTTTGCCGCCGCGCTTTTGCTGGTATCGGTGGCCGCGATGTATTTCCTGTGCCTGCGGCCCATGCGACGGGGCAACTGTTCACTTGCGGCCCTCTCAGGGGCGGCATCCAAACCTCAAGGGCCGGCAGGCAGCGCCTCGGAGGCAGAGCTGCTTCGGGAGGAAATCGCAGAGCTGCGCAGGACTTCCAACGAACGTGAGAGCGCCGGGAAGCCGACGGGACCCTAACTACGGGCCGCTCCCTCCGGGCATGCCTGCGCCGCCGGCAGGCAACCAAGGGCCGCCATGTCTTTATGGCTTGCAACGGCGGCGGTCGGGCATGAAAAATCATGCGCAATGCCGGCAGCGGGTACGGCAGCCAGGAGGACCGGTCCGGCAAGCAGGACGGCCGCGGCCAACGCAATGGCCGCCCTGCGCCCGGGGCCCAGGGGATTTAACGGTGCCGCCAGACGGCGTACGCGCATGAGTGCGCTCTGGCCTCCGGCCCCCAGCGCGGAGGCGGGCGCCGCGCCGCCCTCAGCCAGACGGACCAGGGCAGAAGCAACCGTAAGCCGCGGATAGTGGCGCACAGCGGTGTCATCGGCCTGCAGCTCAATGAGCCGGGCGAGTTCAAAGCGGGCGGCGCGAAACGCGGGAACGCGGGGAAACGCCTGCTCCAGGGCCTCCGCGCCGGCCATGACCAGATCGTGCCGGCCGCGCAGATGCGCCCGCTCGTGGGCCAGTACTGCGCTGAGCTGCTCCTCGTCCAGGACGTCCAGTGCCGCCGTGGTCAGGACAATCTGCCGTCCGCGGCCGGGCAGGCAGTACGCGGCTGCGACCGGGTGGTCCACAACGAGTACGCCATACCGGTCATTCCGGCGGGCGACCAGCGCCAGCGCCCGAAGCTGCTCCAGCCTGCTGCTCCTGGCTGAGACCATGCATCTGGCGAGGCAGAAGCCGTAGCGTGCCAGGACACTCACGGCCAGAATCGCGCCCGTGATTCCTGCCGCGGCTCCGCCAGGAGTCGAATACTGTGCCTTAAGGAGCATCAGGCAGGACTGCAGGAACTCGGCAATATTGGCTGTTGCAGGCAGTGTCGGTACGGCCAGCGCTGCTCCAGCGAGCAGTGCCGAGAGCAACACGGAACCGCTCAGGGCCTGCCAGGCGAAAATGCCCATCCGCGGCGATCTGGTGAGCCAGTCGCCTCGCCGAAGCAGCCGCGGCCCCAAGACGGCAGCAACTGTGGCAAAAACGACCAGGACAACCGGGACAGTCATGACGTTGCGGCTTCGCCGTTCCCGGCCTGATCCAGTGCCCGACGCAGCTCGGCAACTTCATCGGCGGGCATCTGTTCAAGGAAATGCAGCAGTGTCGCGGTACGGTCGCTGCCGGAGGCCAGCACGTTCTGCATATACTCGGCAGCGTGCTGCTCGCGTGTCCGGGCAGCCCGGTACCGGTAAGCCCGGCCCTCTTTCTGGCGCACCAGCAGGCCTTTGGTATGGAGGTTGTCCATCACCGTCATGACCGTTGTATACGCGATAGTGCGCTCCTGCTGCAGAGCATCGAGCACCTCGCGGACCGAAACGGCAGCATCTGCAGACCACACGCGCTCCATCACCGCAGCTTCCAGCTGTCCCAGCTGACGCACCACAACCACCTTCTACCCCGGGCTTGGCTTTTATTCCTACCTTACATAGTAGCTGGCATGACAGCCGGTCACGAAAACCCGTACGTGAATTTACCGCGCTGATCTTGAGGTTCAGCTAGCAGGGAATCGACTTTCCACTTGTTTCATCGGCTCCTGCCCGCAGTAATCATGACGCTTGCACGGCCTGCATACCCTCCGCACGAGGCTTCTACAGGCAGCGCAGATACTGGTGGGGACTGTAAGAAGAACGGTGTGTGATGGCCCGGCCTAATCCGAAAGGAGACGGGCGTGTCAGAGTTCACGACCGAGATGACAGAGGCGATGATCGATCCCGTGACGGGAGAGATCATCGATCAGAAGGAGCTCGCCGAGCAGTTGCTCGCGCAGGCCAAGGAACAGGGCGTGAGCCTGGTGGGCCCCGGCGGTCTGCTGAACCAGCTCACGAAAAACGTGCTCGAGACTGCGCTGGAAGCGGAACTGACCGAGCACCTCGGCCACGAGCACGGCGAGACTCCGATCGCGGCCAACATGCGCAATGGCACCCGATCCAAGACCGTATTGACCGAGATCGGGCCGGTGGAGATCGAGGTGCCGCGGGACCGTGAGGGATCCTTCGAGCCGGTGATCGTGCCCAAGCGGAAACGGCGCTTGGACGGAATCGATCAGATCGTGCTCTCCCTGAGCGCCCGGGGTTTGACGACCGGGGAGATCGCTGCGCACTTCGAGGAGGTTTACGGGGCCAAGGTCTCCAAGGACACCATCAGCCGGATTACGGAGAAGGTCGCCGGTGAGCTGGCTGAGTGGTCCGCCCGCCCGCTGGATCCGATCTACCCGGTGATCTTCGTCGATGCGATCGTGGTCAAGGTCCGCGACGGCCAGGTACGCAACACCCCGTTCTACGTCGTCATGGGCGTGACCACCAATGGGGAGCGGGAAATCCTGGGCATCTGGGCCGGCGACGGCGCCGAAGGCGCCCGGTTCTGGCTGCAGGTCTTCTCCGAGCTGAAGAACCGGGGTGTGGAAGACGTGCTCATCGCCGTCTGCGACGGGCTCAAAGGGCTGCCGGAGGCGATCACGACCACCTGGGAGCGAACGGTGGTGCAGCAGTGCATTGTGCACCTGATCCGCAACAGCTTCCGCTACGCCGGCCGGCAGCACCGCGACGGGATCGTCAAGGCGCTCAAGCCGGTCTACACCGCACCCAGTGAGCAGGCCGCGAAGGACAGGTTCGACGAATTCAAAGCCGAGTGGGGCCAACGGTATCCAGCCATCGTGCAGCTCTGGGAATCCGCATGGGCGGAGTTTGTGCCGTTCCTGGAGTACGACGTGGAGATCCGGCGGGTGATCTGCACGACGAACGCGATCGAGTCGATCAATGCCCGCTACCGGCGGGCGGTGAGGGCGCGCGGGCACTTCCCCAACGAGGCCGCTGCTCTGAAATGCCTCTACCTGGTCACCAGGTCTCTTGACCCTACCGGCGGAGGCCGGGCACGCTGGGTGATGAGGTGGAAGCCTGCGCTCAACGCGTTCGCGATCACCTTCGCGGGTCGGTTCGAGAGAACCTCCAACTAATGAATACCGCCGGACCCCACACACCGTCTATCGGACAGTCCCTACTGGTGGGATTACATCTACAAATTCACCACCTGTAACGTGCTCATGGCGGTGTTCCTCGGGGGAAGGATTGCGTCAGGATGATTATGGCCGGCGGGGCGGTGACACTACTCATGTCCGGTGTAGATGTATGTGCGGGTGACCTGGTGGTGGGGCGCGGCGAGCGTTTCGGAGAGGATTCTGCCGTCATCGGCCAGCGTGAGTTCGAAGTAGGCGTTTTCGGCGGGGTAGGCCAGCGCGAGGCGCCGGTGGCCGTCCTCGTCCGGCAACCGGTTGGTCCAAGGTGCCGTCCCTGACCCGTAAAGGGCCCGGTCAAGGAACCTCGGGCCTTCAACCTGCAGGGACGCGGGGGCCCCCAGACCCTGGGTGGTGTCGCTGGTCACGACTTCGTGCACCGTGAATTCCGGGATTTGCGCCATCGTCGAAACGACTTCCGTGAGAAGCTCCGGGGCAGGCGATGCGGGCCAGGCGACCGTGATGCCGGCGCGGCCGCCGGTCCAGCCTTCGGCCGTAGCGGTCAGCGTCAGCCGGCTGGACCCGTTTTCCCAGGTGGCGGCGCTGACGTAGCATCCGGTGCCGCAGCCGCGCATGTCCAGCTCCTGCGTCCTGCCGGAAGGGCCCGCCAATGCCCCGCTCAAGCTGTACTGCTGATCGGTGCCGCCGGTGCCGTCCGGTGTTTGCGGCGCCGTCAGCTGCACCACGAGCTGGCCTTCGCTGGCCGTCGCCGTGATGCCCACATTGCCGGCCAGTGCCCCCGTGATGACTGCCGGTCCCGTGGCCGGCGGCGGAAAAGCCAGCGCTGCGTCCTTGGTCCCCGGCATCGGCAGCACCGTCAGCAGCGCCGAAAGGCCCAGGAGCACCAGCAGCGCCACCGCTTCCATCCGGGCCGGGCGGATAATCTTTACCCCCGCTGCCCGGCGGCGGAGCCGCCGCCGTGCCAGTAAAGCCAGTGCGGCGACGGCGGCGACAAGGAGAAGTTTGATGGCCAGAGCGCGCCCGTAATCCGTGGTGGCGATTTCATCCAGCGGCACCAGGAGCAACGCCGAAACGGTTCCGGTCACGGCGACAGCGGCAAAGAGCCACACAGCCAGGCCCGCATAGGCCGCAAAGACTGTGCGGATACCCCGCGGTGCGTGCCGCCGCGCTGCAGCAGCACGCAGGGCATAAACCAGCGTTCCCGCCCACGCCGCCGCGGCGGCCAGATGGACCACAGACAGCGGAATACCGAGAACAGGATTCACCAGCTGCGGATGTGCCCGCAGGGCCTCGCCCGCGACCACCATGAACAGGCCAGGCCACAACCAGGCGCGGCGGGACACGAATTCGGCTGCCACAGCCAAAGCGAACCCGCCGGCGGTGACCAACGCCAGAATCCCGGGACGTGAAGAAAACAAGGCTTCCGGATCCGGACTGAGGACACCTCGAGCAAGGGAACCGTTGCCTGCCAACACCAGGGCCAGGCCTGCCGCCGCGGCCAAACCCGACAGCAGCACCGGCAGCATCCAGGTACGCGGCCCGGCGCCCGGTTCGCGCCGCAACAGGCGGGCCTGAACCAGTTCGCCGAGGCCCAGGGCCAGGCCGGCAAAAACGATCCACCGCAAACCTGCCGTGATCCAGAATCCCCGCGTCTGCGTGGACTGCCCGGGATCGAGTGAAGCTGCGGCCGGACCCACAGCGAAGCGATAGCTACCGCCCATCACGTCCCCGTCACGGGCTGTGATCTGCCATTCCACTACATAAACACCCGGTGCCATCACGCCGTCGACCGGCACTTCCACGGCCCGGCCTTCATGGCTAAGTGTTGCCGGGCCCATGGCGATACCTGCATCGCCGCCCGACACTTCAACCACCGTGCCGCCGGCAGATACCGGCTCATCGAACAGAAGGGTCAGGGCCTGCGGGGCGTCGGCAACGGCGGCACCGGCTGCCGGAGCGGTAAAGAGAAGATTGGCATGGGCAGAAGCCGGACCGGCCCCGCCCAGCAACGCAATGCCAGCCAGCGCTGCAATGACCAACAGTCGCCAGCCGCTGCGGGCCGCGGAGCCCAGGCGCGAATGCCAAGCAGAATCTCCGGGAATACTGCCTCCCTTGCCAGCGTCCAATACGGTGCCGGCTGGCTGCGGCAGGAGCCCCACCTGCTGGTGATCCGTCAAAAGTTCTCTCCATAATCGTCGGCGCAGGCATCTGGAGGCCAGCTTCAGCATCAGGCACTCCAAGCTCGGCTCCAGTACTTACGGCGCTAAGAGTCCCGCGTAGCCGGGGTCGGAGATGCAACTCGAACCGAGCGTCAATACTAACAAACATAGTAGTGCCTGGACTTGGCGAGACCTTAGAGAGGACGCGTCATATTGGTCGGCATCGGCATGGAGATACCTGTTGCTGGTCATTTGGTGTGGTGCGCTGATGCCTGCCGGTAACAGTTGGACGGTAAGCATATGGAGCTCAACAGGAATAAGGTCTCTGGGCCGACGGAACATAGCGTGACGCTCCATCCCGCAAACCGCTGGGCTCCCGCGAATTGACTGCCATGCGGCAACAAGCGCGGAATTTTTTTAAGTCCGGCGTTGCCGTTCGAGATAAGGCTCGCGCCGCGGCCAATCGTCTCCGGTGGCACACCAGCAGCGGCTTGCGGAGCAGGAGAGCCCGGGAGCACTAACCTGCGGGGCTGCATCTCCGAACTGACTCATCAAGGCATATGGCAGTGGGGGCGAGGGCGCCGGCCGCGGGGCCAGGGGCGGCAGGGGGAACTGGCGCGAGTTTGCGGCAGTTCCCCCTGCCCGGGTGAAACTTTGCCGCCCTAAACCAGACTTGTCCAAGACCGGCCCTCGTCGGTGCTGGCGTAAACACTGGCGTTAGTGCCGTTGCGGACGGCGGCGAAGAGCGTCTTCCCGTCGGGGGAGAAGGTGGTGGCGGTAGTACCCTCAGGTGCCGTCAAAGGGGCCCAGGTTTCTCCGCCATCACTACTGATGGCGCTTTCGGCCATACCTGAAACCACCAACCGCGCGGTGTTGGTAGGGTCCCATGTGACGGCCATCGGCCCACCGGGTCCGCCCAGGCCTTCCCACGTGCGGCCACCATCGTTACTGGTAACGAGGCCGTTGGCCATATCCGTCGCGATCAGTCGCTGGGGGTCGGCTGGGTCCACCAAAATGACTCCCATAAAAGACTGACCAATCTCAGTGTTACGGGTCGTCCAGTTCTTCCCGCCGTCGTCGCTGACCTGTAGCCCACCCTCTGCCGTGCTGGCGTAGAAGATTTCACCCGAGCCGCCAAGGCCATGCACATCATCGAGCGCTCCTCCACCGCTGACTTTCGCGAAGGAGGTGCCGTCGGTGGACCGGTAAAGGCCGGGGTGGCCACCGATGAGCGTGACTTCCCCTGTTGCCGCCGCCCCCATCGGGTCGGCCCCTTTAAGTGATGGCAGTTGTGTCCAGGTGACACCACCATCGGTCGAAACAGCCCCGCCGTCGTGGCCGCCCACGTAAAGCCGGCCCTCGAGCGAGGTCAGTATGTGCAGATCTCCGCCAACGTAGGGACTGGTTGCAGCCCCTGATGCTTCTGTAGCAGCATCTTTCCCGCCGGTGGCCGCAAATAGACCGATACCACCGCCGACGGCGATAACAGCAGCGGCTACTGCTGCCGCTACCCGCCGGCGCCGGCCAGCACTGTCTTTCTTTTGCTTCTCTGCTGGTGCTGCGGGCGTACGGGACGTGTCGTTCACGATTTGATCCTTAGTCATTGATGCGGCTGTGGGTGGAAGCAACAGGCGCTGCTGTGGAAGTTAGCCGAGCAGGGGTGAGTGATGTGGTTGCAAATAGTGGCCCCCGGGTTCCGGAGGCGACCAGTCGGCGCGGCTAGATAAGGCGACGATGCCTCCGGAGACAGACCCATGGGGATCAGTTCCGGCATTAGTCGGATTGATTGGTAGGTGGCTCCGCGCAGGGCTGCCGCTGCTTTCACGGAGGAGCGGGATTTTACCCCTTCACCTGATACTCCCGGATGTGCCGTTTTCCCGCCATCGTGCTCGGGCTTGACGCATCGTGCGGAGGCAGAAGTAGTCGTGGTCAGCGGCAGGAACAGGACCGTTGTGTGCGAAGCATGCAGGGTTCGCTCACCGGGAACCAATGCCCGTTGAGGGCGAGGCCAGAGCGGTCTGCCCGGTGTCCCGCCCGCCTGCCCCTTGCTGGTCCACTTCGGCGCGCAGCTTTATTAATTCGGCCTCAATGGCAGGCGGGGGAGGCGGCGCCGTCGGCGAATTGTGCTTCCTGCTGTGCAGCATGAACCACACCATCAAGCCCATGCCAACCGGGCATGCAGTACGGCCAACGCAAGCAGCGCTTCATTTATCGGGCTCCTCCTTCGTCTTCGGCGGTCGGGTACAGAGGGTGTTCCGCCCTCGGAGTGATCGTCCATACATTTGTCCGTGCATGTCAGCCATGCCGGGGGCTTATCTACTAAGCTATATAGTAATTCAGGGACTATGCATCCGCAACTGCGGGTCGGCTTGGGCGGGAGATGGTAAAGAGTCGGCAGCAGAAAATGCTGGTTTCCGTTTATCACTGCCACGACCACCAGGCATGCCATTACTGGAGACGGGGCATCCCCTTGAACATCAGCCGCAGCAGCCAGCTCATGCGCGAAACGGGCAGGTCCGCGCCAGCCGTCGGCCAGCTGGTAGGCGAGCTCCGCCGTACAGAGGAGAAGCCGGCGGGCGAAGACCACTTAGTAGCTTATGCGGAACCACTCTCACTTCTTAGAACTGGAACACCCAGATGATGTGGAGAAAGAGTCCTCGTTAGTAGGCCGGACGTCATTGCTGGTCCAGAAGCCGGTGTCGAACCCGCGTACACGGTCAGATTTGGCACGCCCGCTGTTCGAAGCATCCCTCTCGTGTGTGAGGTCGGCCTATTTCTTCGCGAGCAGTTTGGCTCCGTCGGGTCGCAGTTCCCCTGTAGGTGATACATGCCGGTACAGGGTCTGCCTGGTAATCCCCAGCTCGTCGCAGAGGTCTGCGACTTTGGTGTCGGGCTGTCCCATGGATGACATGGCCAGCCGGACTTTCGCGGGCGTCATTTTGAAGGGCCTTCCGCCTTTTCGTCCGCGAGCACGCGCCGACGCGAGGCCGGCGAGGGTGCGTTCGGAGATGAGTTCGCGTTCGAACTCGGCCAGGGCGGCGAAGATCCCGAACACGAGTTTCCCGGACGCGGTGGTGGTGTCGATGGCGGCGCCCTGTCCGGTGAGAACTTTGAGTCCGATGCCGCGTTGGGTGAGGTCGTGGACGACGTTGACCAGGTGGCGTAGGTCGCGGCCGAGCCGATCGAGTTTCCATACCATTAGGGTGTCACCGTCCCGGAGCGCTTTGAGGCAGGCCGCCAGTTGCGGCCGGTCGTCGCGTTTGCCGGACGCCTTGTCCTCATACAGCTGGCCGGAGTCGACGCCGGCGGCAAGCAGAGCATCGCGCTGCAGGTCACTCGTCTGTGATCCATCGGTTTTCGAAACCCGCATGTAGCCGACCAGCATCCGGTTGCTCTCCATCATTTATACGGCCGTTTAGGTGACACTGGTGTTCGACCTGACATACCTGCAAAAAACCGTCACTTTACCCGTTGCTTATTCTACGTTTTTCAAACCCTTCAAGGGGCCCCCTATGTGACACTGCGCTGGGGGGCGTTCGTCTGGTTCCCGTTCCCGTCGCGAAGCGCCGGCCCGTGCGAGGCGATGTTCCGGTCATCGTTGCCGTAGCGGTAGTCCGCCCGCCTGCCCGACAGCAGGCGTTGACAGCCAGCGCGGTATTGTCGCAGCGGACACGTGGAGAAAATGTTCCGCCGTGTAGTGGCGGTCCTGGGCAAGGGGGCGGCCAGTATGAGTTGTGTTCGGGCATGTCCTTGACTCTGCCACTGACCGTGGCGACGATATGGGGAACGCACTACGGCGACACTTGCCTCCAACCTTCCGCACCCGATCCCAAGGAAAACGAGGGCAACATGATTCCAAGCCTTGTGACGCTTGACAGTTCGATCCCTTTTCTCCGCGAAGGCTACAGTTTCATCTCCTCCCGCTGCGACAAGCTCGGTACTGACGCCTTCCGGACCCGGATAGCAGGGCGACAAGTTATCTGCATGCGCGGAGCAGAGGCAGCGGCTCTGCTGTATACGAGCGGACAGTTCACGCGACAGGGCGCATTGCCGCCGAACACCCTTCGCCTGCTCCAGGACAAAGGCAGCGTCCAGATGCTCGATGACGGTCACCACCGCCACCGCAAGGCCATGTTTATGGATCTCATGTCTGAGGACTCCGTCAGCCGTCTCAAGGACATTTTCGAGGGCGCCTGGCTGGACCGGGCTCAAGAGTGGCAGGAACCGGTGATCCTGCATGATGAGGTGCGGCTCATTCTTACCCGGGCTGCCTGTCAATGGGCGGGTGTGCCGGTTTCCGACCGCGGCGCCGAGACCTTGGCCCGCGAGCTCAGCCGTATGATCGACAAAGCAGCCTCCTTGGGCCCGGGCAACTGGTGGGCTCAGTTGCGCCGGAACCGGACGGAAAAGTGGGCCACCGAGCTGGTCGAGCGGATCCGTTCGGGCACGGTGAAGACACCAGCGGGATGCCCGGCCTCCCAGATCGCAGGCCACAGGGATGTCGACGGCGATCTTCTGACTGCCAAGGTCGCAGCTGTGGAGCTGATCAATCTGCTGCGTCCGACGGTGGCTGTGGGCCGCTTTATTGTGTTCGCTGCACTGGCACTGGCGGAATATCCCCGCTGGCGCTCAAAGATTGTTTCGTCCGGACCTGATGAGCTGGAGGCGTTTGCGCAGGAAGTCAGGCGGTTTTACCCGTTCTTCCCGGCTGTGGGCGGAGTCGCCCGCGAAGAAGCCGTCTGGAGGGACAACAGGCTGCCGGCCGGAACCTGGGTCCTGTTCGACCTGTACGGCACCAACCGCGACGGCCGGGTCTGGGCGGATCCGCATGCATTTACTCCCGACCGTTTCCGGAACCAGGAGATCACTCCGCATGCCTTGGTGCCCCAAGGCGCCGGGGACGCCGGGAGCACGCATCGCTGCCCGGGGGAGCGCATCACGCTGGAGTTGGTGAAGGCGGCAGCACTCCTGCTGTCTACTACTGACTGCCATGTGCCGGTCCAGGATCTGGGTATCAGCCTTCGCCGGATACCCGCTTTACCCGGCAGCGGCTTCGTCCTCATGCCGCGGGCCCCGCTACGGGCAGGGTGAGTTCCCGCGGCGCCGGCGGGGAGGCCTTTGGGGGATGGCAGCATAAGGTGCGGACAGCTGGGTCCATCGTCGTGTTTCAGTCGTCGGCGTTGTCCTCGACAAGTTCGCCTTCCCAGGCTTCCCCGCCTTCGTAGACGGCGAAGGCGGCAATGATGAAGCCCGCCACCGGGTCGAGCCATGCGGACTATTCGAGAACGCAGTGACTATCATCCGTCCGACGGTTGTCCTCATGCGCGAAGACGAGTTGATCGTCCTCTTCGCCTCGTCCGTACAGCCTTTCCTCGAAGAAGCCGCCATCTTACCCTGACCGTAATTTAAACAGCCCGCAGCCCCGCCGAACCACGCGGTGCTTGGCAAAGAGAGGACACGTGATGAAGTCAGATACGGACAAGAACCAGGCAAACCGCGGGCAGGGCAAAGGAGGAGGGATGAAGATGAGCTATTGGCGTTTCGGCGCGATGATCGCCACCGCCACCGTCGTGATGTACGGGCTCATGTTCATCGACACCTACGCGCTGGAACACTTGCGGTGGAGCAAGAGCCGGATGTACATGGCGATCACGATGGGCGGCGTGATGGCCCTGGTTATGCTCGGCTGGATGATGAACATGTACCGGAACCGGAAGGTGAACATAGCCATCGTGGGGGTGGCTTTGCTCGTACTCGCGACCTCCATCAGCCTCGATCGCATCCAGGCCACCATCGACGACACCGCGTTCATGAACTCAATGATCCCCCACCACTCCATGGCGATCCTGCGGTCGGAACGGGCCGGGATCGAGGACTACCGGGTGTGCGAGCTGGCAGTTGCCATCAGTGAGGCCCAACGGCGGGAAATCAGCGAGATGGAATGGCTCGTCAACGACATTGCGGAGAACGGGCCGGCGGAAACCGCCGACGAGGCTGAAAACCGACAGGTACCGGAGTACGAGGTGAGTGCGCTCAGGAACTGCCAGGGCGTTTCATCTGCACTGAGTTTGCCCTAGTACGGCCACAGGATCACGCCGCAGAACGTCTGCCTACCCTAGCCCTTGCCGCATGATCGTCGGCGTTCAGTCAACGGTCAGGGAACGTTGCTCTGCCGCACATAAGGTGCCGATAGTGTGGAAACCGCCTCATAGGTGCTAGTGAACAGGGGCACCGGCCATGGCCAGGAGTAACTCCCAATCTCCTAGTCCGGTCGGTGCCCGGTCATTTAAGCATCGGGACGGCAGCTGTCTTTCTTAGCCTGCATGCGAACGAAAAAGCAGAGCCTCAGTCCGTTTCCTACGCTTCTTCCACACGGATTAGCGGACCTAGATTGCCATGAATGCCGCGCTTCGCCAACCGGAATGCTTCATCCCTTCATCAGCATTACATGCCTCGGTAACCGGGCCTTGGTGCGCGTCCGTTTTGCGTTGTTACCAATTCGTTATGTAGGGTGGCAATCACGTCGGCGCTTCCTGGGCCGGCCCCCTCGGAATGGCTTTGCCTAACTCTGCCACCGTTCCGAGTCCGTTCGCCAAACAGATGGCAGAGGCGGGGGACCCACGTTTACCGGGCTCCCTCCAGAGCCCTTGGGGTTAAGCCGCAGTGCACCACGGAGCGATTTTCCGAGGTGGAACGCGGCCGGGTGACTCCCATCCGAACCCGACAGCTTACCTCGCAGGCATTGGGAGAGGCTACAACCTTGTTCAAAAACAATCACGCACGCCACCGTGCCACCCCGGTCCACAGCAACCCGTTCAGCGGAGTTTCGAAGGCCGTTTCGTCCCACGCAGGTACCGTTGGCCGCAGTGCCGCAGTTGTCACCGCTGCCGGTGGCCTGATGCTCGGCGCCGGCCTGCCCGCCAACGCTGCCGCAGAAGTGGATTCCAGTAACTTCGCCGCATCGACCCAAGCTGAAACCGTTGCCACTCCGGCATCCGCTCCTGCCTCCTCTGATGAGGGCGCTGCAACCCACACCGTCAAGGCCGGCGACACCCTCGGCAACATTGCCGCGCAGCACGGCGTCGACCTGAACGAGCTCTTCGCGGCCAACGGCCTCGACTGGACGTCGATCATCTACCCCGGTGACATCATCCAGCTCCCCGGTGCCGCGCAGGCGCCGGCTGCCCAGGCCCCGGCCCAGGCCGCACCGGCAGAGACTGCTCCGGCCCCCGCTCCGGCCCCGGCAGAAGCGCCGGCACCGGCCGAGCCGAAGGAAGAAGCCTTCACGGTTGCTGCAGCAAGCGCCAACATTGAACCGGCCGCCAGCACTTCCAGCATCGCCGATGTCGCCAAGTCCATGGTGGATTCTCCGTATGTCTACGGCGGAACTTCACCGAGCACCGGGTGGGACTGCTCCGGCTTCACGAAATGGGTCTACGCCCAGGCAGGCATCGACCTTCCCCGGACCAGCCAGCAGCAAATCGCGGCCATGACGCCGACCAGCAACCCGCAGCCGGGCGACCTGGTATCCCAGAACGGTGGAGGCCACATCGGTATCTACCTTGGCGACGGCAAGATGGTCAGCGCCCTGAATCCGGGCGATGGCACTTTGGTCCACCCGATCAGCTGGATGCCGGTAGACGGTTACTACACCGTCCGGTAAATCCCCGCAGCCGTGCATCTGCGGCAGCCATAGAAGTATGCACCGTCGGAACCGCCGACGGTGCATACTTCTTTAACTACAGCTTCAGTGGCATCTCTGCCCCGGCCCCCTACGCTTTCCCGCCGGGCACGCTCAGCCAGCCGGCCCTACATGGCCAGGGGGCCTTCGAGGGCCGCCCACAGGGGCCCGGCAAGGAGGCCAAGCGCCAGACTCGAGACCGCTGCTACACCCGCAGTCGCCGCGGGCCAGGCGGCGGCCCCGCCCGCTTGCGGGAACCCTAGGGCACCTTGGTGCGGGCGGGCGAAGACGGGGGCGAACCAGCGCAGGTAGTAGAAGAGGCTGAGCAGACTGTTGAGCATCACTGCCAGGGCCAGCCAGCCGTACCCGCCGTCCCAGGCGGCGGTGGCGGTGGTGAGTTTTCCGACGAACACCGCCAGTGGCGGAGTGCCCACCAGCCCCAGCAGCGCAACGAGCAGGGCCAGCGCCAGCCCCGGACGGGCCCGGACAAGGCCCCGGTAGGCCGCCAACTCCCGGTGCCGGGGCAACGCGGCGGTGACGGCGAAGGCGGCGACATTGGTGACGGCATAAGCGGCCAGATAGAACAGCAGCGAGGGCAAGGCCAGGCCGCTGCGCCCGGCCGCCGCCACGGGCACCAGCAGGAATCCAACCTGGGCCACGGTCGACCAGCCCAACAGCCGGCGGGGGTCATTCTGCCAATAGGCGGCGAGGTTGCCCAGGAACATCGACGCCGTAGCCAGTATCGCCGCAACGAACAACAAAGTGTCCTCACCGGTGGAGACCGTATCGACGAGCCTGTACACCGCCACCAGCGCGCCCACTTTCGGGACCGTGGTGAGGAACGTGGCGGCGGTACCCCCGGTGCCTTGGGATGCGTCGGGCACCCAGAAGTGGAAGGGCACCCCGCCGGCTTTAAAGAGCAGCCCGGCCAGCACGCCTAATACACCGGCCCCCACGGCCGCCCCCGGGGCGTCGGGGAGAGTTTCCCGGAGCAGGGCGTAACCGGTGCCGCCCGCCAAGGCATAGAGCACGGTGACCCCGAGCATGAGCAGGATCCCCGACAGCGCGCCCATAAGGTAAGTCTTCATGGCGGCTTCGGCCCCGGACCGGCCACCGGCCAAACCAACGATCCCGTACAGGGGGATGCTGGCCAGCAGGAACCCGGCGATGAGCACCAGCAGGTCCGAGGCTCCGGCCAGGACCATCACCCCGGTGGCGGCGAACAGCAGCAGTGCGTAGGTGTCGGATTCCCGAGGCGAAGCGGCTATCTCCCCGGAGGCCACACCCAGCACCAGCAGTGTAGCCACGGCGGTGACGATACGGGCCGTGCCCGTGGCGGTGTCAACGGCGAAGGTGCCGCTGAAGGCGGTTTGCGCCGGCGCAAACATGGCGGAAATGGCTGCGGCAGCAGCACCCAGCAAGGCCAGGGCGGCCACGATGCGGGCGATCCACTGGCGCCTGCGCGGTAAAAACGACCCTCCCAGCAGCACCGCGAGGGCTCCGATGAAGACGATGATCTCGGGGAGCAGCAGCGCGGGCAGCATCCGCATCGATGCTTCCATCGGCTAGCTCCTGACCAGGGTAGCGAGGGCGGAGGCGGCCGGCTCGATCACCTCGAGCAGGAACCGGGGCAGCACACCGATAAGCAGGGACAGGCCCAGCAGCGGCGCGACCGACCAAAGTTCCCGGGGACGCAGATCCGTGAACCCGGGGGAGCGGCCCTCCACGGGCCCGGTGAAGACCCGCTGCAGGGCGCGCAGGAACAGGGCGGCGGTGACTAGGATGCCGAGCAGCGCGACCGCGGTCACGGGGGCGAGTGCGATGCTGCCGGCGAAAATCTGAAACTCGGCGATGAACCCGGAGAACCCGGGCAGGCCAAGAGACGCGAAGGCGCCGACCGCGAACAACGCCGCATAGCGTGATGCCGGGGCCGCGAGGCCGCCGTAGGAGCCCATGTCGTAGGTGCCCGACCGGTCCTGCATCACCCCGGCCAGCAGGAACAGTGCTGCGGTGATCAGCCCGTGGCTGACCATTTGTACCATTGCGCCGGTGACCGCCACGGAGCGGGCCTGGGCGGCGTCGTCGGCGAGGAGCCCGACTGCGCCCAGTGCCAGGACGATGTAGCCCATGTGGTTCACGGAAGTGTAGGCAATCATCCGTTTCAGATCGGTCTGGGCCAGGGCCACGAACGCTCCGTAGAGCACCGAGATGATGCCGATCACGACGATCACCCATGCCCAGGCCCGCCATGCGTCGGGCAGCATCGGCATGGCGATCCGCACGAACCCGTAGGTTCCCATCTTCAGCAGCACGCCCGCCAGTACGGCCGAGCCGATGGCCGGGGCGTCGGTGTGGGCCGGGGGGAGCCAGGTATGGAACGGGACGGTGGGGGTTTTCACGGCCAGACCCACCAGGACCGCAGCCAACACCAGCCCACCGGTGAGGGCGCTGCCCTCGAGCGGGGCCGCGGCGACGAGCTCGGGAATGTCGAAGGTATGCGGTTCGGCGGCCACATAGAGCCCGATGAAGCCCAGCAGCAGGGCCAGGGAACCCAGGAACGTGTAGAGGAAAAACTTCAGCGCCGACCGGGCCGCGTTGCCGTGGCCCCACCCGGCGATCACGAAGTACATGCCCACGATGGACAGGTCGAAGAAGACGAAGAACAGGATGAGGTCGGCCGCCACGAACAGCCCCAGACTCACCCCTTGCAGGAAAAGGAACAGGGCCGCCTGCACGCGGGGCCGGTCGGAGTCCCGCAGGGCGTAGACCGCGCAGGCCAGGAACACGACGGCCGTCATGGCCAGCAAAGGCAGGGAGAGACCGTCCACGCCCACGTGGTAGCTGCTGTTGACCCCTGGGATCCACGGCACCTGCTCCTCGAACGCCAACCCGCTGGGCCCAGGATCCTCGTAGCCTGCCCACACCACCCCCACGAGCACCAGCTCCGCGGCGCTCATGGCCACCCAGATCCACCGCCCTGCGGTGGGGCCGATTGCGGGCATCGCAGCCAGGACGGCGGCGACGGCCAGGGGCAGGAAGACGATCAGACTCAGCATGCTCATCCCATCACGGCATAGACGGACCAGGCGAGGACCCCAAGGGCGAGGACCGCGACGGCCTGGAGAAGGTACTGGTGGACCGCCCCGGTCTGCGGTGCCCGGGCGGCCTCACTCAACCGGCGAACCCGGCCCGCGAGGCCTTCGACAGCACCGTCCACCGTGGCGTCATCGAGACGTGCAGCACCCCGTCCGGCCGCATCGGCGGCGGCCGCCGTGGCCTCGATCCCGCTGTCGAGGACGCGGTCGTCGACGTGCGCGGCGGCACGGGCCGCCACGGCCACGGACCTGGCGGCAGCCAGTGCGGCACGGTCGATGACCCGGTCGTCGAAGCGGGCCAGCGCTCTGGCGAGGGCCAGGGCGGGGCGGACAATAACGGTGTGGGCGGTGTCCTCCAGCCACAGCCACTGCCGGGCCCATCCGGGCTCCGGGGCGCGCCACCGGAACATGGCCAGCAGCACCACGAGGGCGATTCCCGCCGAAACCAGCAACTCGGTCAACGCAACCTCTCCGTGTCCGCCGAGGGCCCCGGCGAGAGTGCCGCTGATGGGCGGCAGGGCGAGCACGCCCAGCACCGCGGCTCCGGCCGCGAGCACGACCAGCGGTGCCCGCTCCAGCGCCCCCACTTCGCCGGTGCCGCCCTCCTCCGCTTCCTCGCGTTGCCCGCGGCGCCAGATCGTCCACAGGGCCTTCCCTGCATAGGCCGCGGACAACGCAGCGGCCACGAGACCGGCAGCGTAGAGCCACGGGGAGGCCACGAGTGCGGCGGCGAGCACGGCGTCCTTGGTGGCCCACAGCGACAGCGGGGCAATCCCGGCCAGGGCAAGCGCACCAACGGTGGCGGCCACGCCGACGACCCGCCACCGGCGCCCCACGCCCCGCAGCCCGGCCAGCTCCCCGGTACCCAGTGCCGTCAGCCACGCCCCGGCGGCCAGGAACAACATGGCCTTGGTCGAGGCGTGGGCCACCAAATGGGCCGCACCGCCGCTGACCGCGCCCACGCCGGCCGCCAGGACCACAAAGCCCAGCTGGGCGACCGTGGAGGCTGCGAGCAACTGCTTGAGCTCACGCTGGGCCAGGGCCACGGCCCCCATCAGAACCGCGGTGACCACCCCGGTCCACGCCGCCACCGGCCCGGCCCAGCCGGTTGCTGCCAGCAACGGCTCCACCCGCAGCAGCAGGTACCCGCCCATGGCCACCATCGCCGCAGAGTGCAACAGGGCACTCACCGGACTGGGACCCTTCATCGCCCCGGAGAGCCAGAACGAGAAGGGCAGCTGGGCCGCCTTGCCCAGTGCGGCGACCAGGATCCCGGCGGCGATGACATGGCGCCACGGATCAGTAGCTGCCGGCAGGTCGGCCAGGGCCATCCCGGCCCCACCGGCCAGGGCGGCGCCGGCGGCCACGTACAGGCCGAGGTCGCCGGTACGGGTAGTGACAAAGGCCGTCAGCCCGGCCGCGACCCGGTCGGTGTCGCGCCACCAGAACCCGATCAGTGCGTAGGAAGTCGCACCCATCAGCTCCCACGCGAACAACAGCGCCGGGATACTGGCTGCCGTCGCGGTGGCCAAAGCGGCCGCTGCGAAGATCAGCATCAGCCCATGGAACCGGCCCCGGGACTCCCGGATGTTCCCGGCCGCGAAGACCAGCACCAGGAAAGTCACCGCGGCGACCGCCGGCACGACCAGTGCCGCCAGGGCGTCGACCGCCAGCGAGAAGTCGGCCCCGACCATGAACGGAACCACCAGGCTTGGCCGGGCCAGGGCAACAACGAACGCCAGGGCCGTCGCAAGCCCGGCGGTTACGACGGCTACCGGCGCGGCCACGCGTTCGGCGCCTCGGACCAGGGCCAGCAGTACACCCACGGCGGCGGGCAACAGCACAAGTGTCAGCAGCGCGGCCTGGACCGCCGTCACCGGGACAGGTCCTCAGCCATGTCGGTCATGTCCGTCTGCCGCCGCCGGTGCAGCAGCGTGGCCACGGCAAAACCCATGGCCATCTCCACGGTCATCGCCGCCAGCACCACCAGCAGCAGCACCTGCCCGGAGGGGGCCGGGGCCATGAACCACCAAAATCCGGCGGCGGCCAGCAGCACCCCGTTGACCATCAGCTCCAGGCCCATCATCACCATCACCACCACCTGCTGCGAGAGGGCCCCGTAGAGCCCCACCGCGAACAGCGCGGCGGCGACGACCAGAACAGCGTCCAGGCTCATCGGCCCACCCCTCCGGGTTGGGGGTCATCCGCCGGGCGGCGGCGCAGGTCATCGCCCAGACGGTCGTAGCGGGTGCGGCCGGCCGCGAGGACCACTCCGGCGACGATGGTCGCCACCATGACCGGGCCCACCACCGCCATCACCAGCATCTTTTCGCCCATGATCTCCATTCCCAGCGCGTTCGTGAGGTCCTCTGCCGGAACCCCGCGGCGCTCCGGCCACGGGATCAACAGCGCACCGGAGGCCAGCAGGACGAAAACACCCGCGGAAGCGCCGATCGCCGTCTTCTTGCCGTGGGTCATATCCATGGGCATCAGCGCCGGATTCATGCCCATGAACATCACCATGTAGACGGCCATCACCGCCATCTCCATCACCATCATCAGGATCGTGATGACCCCCAGATAACTTTGCTGCAGCAGGATGATCAGCGCCCCGACGGCAATGAACGACACCGCCAGGGCATAAGTAGCCCGGGCCATGGAATCCACCACGAAGACCGCCACCCCGGCGGCCACAGCCACCACGGCCAATCCCCAGAACACGATTGCAGCCACCACGGCTCAGCCCTTCCACACGACGACGAGAGATACCACGAGGTCCTGGGCCACGGCCGCCGGGAGCAGCACCACCCACCCGAACTCCAGGAACCGGTCCGGGCGGAACACCGGCAGCTTCCGCCGCAACCACACCAGTACCGCCAGAACCACGACGGTCTTCACCACCACCCACGCCCACTCCGGCAGGAACGGCCCGGCGCCCCCGCCCAAAAACAGCGGCACCGAAAACGCGGCCCCGGCCGCCAGGAAGGCGTAGCGCCCGGCCTGCAGGACGAGGCGGTCCACCCCGGACAGTTCGGCCAGCACACCACCGGCGACATCCGCGCCGACGGCCGCGGCAAAGGGCCCCCACACCGAGAACCCGGTCACTCCAATCAGGAAGATGACGAACGCTGCCGGCATCCACACCACGAACCACAGCCGGTCCTGGGCGCCGGCCGCATCGCCCACCCTGAGACTGCCGGCCGCAATCGCCGGAGCCACCAGCGCGAACATCAAAGGCAGCTCATACGCCAACCCGTGGGCCAGGAACCGGTAACCGCCGACCAGACCGTGGACCGAGTTCGCCCCCCAGCCCGCCAGCCAGACCAATGCCCAGACCATGACATCAACCGTGTTGAACCACACGACACCAACGTCCAAATCTGCCAGTGTCCACCGGCCCAGCGGGATCACCGCGACCATCAGGAACGACCCGACCAACATCCCGGCCGCCCCGACCCGCAACAACAAAGTGTCCGCGGTCACGACGGTCCGCCGCCGCTGCCGCAGCAAACGCACCGTCGACCACGCAGGTGCCAGCCATCCTCCGCGACCGGCACCCTCGGCGCGTGCGGACAGGGCCGAATCGAGAGCGGCTGCGAAGAAGGCCAGGGCGCACAAAACGATGCCCGCCAGTACCGCCCAACCGGCGGGAACAGTCGTCAGCACGGTCTCAGGCATGCTCTCAGGCATGTCCCACCTCGTGGACGGCCGGGAGCGGGTCAAGGTCCAGACTCGCCACCGCCAAACGCACCGTGCCGATCTCCAGCCCGGTCACCAGATGCGGCACCACGTCCCACGGCACCGTTCCAGCGCCAACCGATGCCCCTGGATTTGCACCGTTCACCTCGGCCCGGACCCGTTCCACCAGTGACAGCAACCGGTCGTAGGCATCCCCGAGACAGCGGTCCGGCAAACTGTGGCGCTCCAGGTCAGCCGGTGTGAGCGGCAGAACCCCACGCAGGGACCAGCGCAGAATGATGGACCTGCGCACAACCCGGTTCAACCGCTCCACGTCTCCTCGGGAGCCGCCACGGTCACCGCGCAACAACGCGTCCCTTGCCGACCGGGCACGCGCGGCAAGGTCCTGCATGCCGACCAGTGCCAGCAGCGCCACGAGGTTGTCACACCGCACCGCCGCAGCCGGCACCAAGCCGGAATGCCGGCTGTGGATGCCGACCCCGTGGCTCCCGCCGTCCACCACGGCCGCGTCGGCACCAACCACTACATCGCCCTGCAACGAACAATGCAGGACCAGGCCAGCCGGCCAGAACGGCAGCACCGGGCCCAAGGGCAAATGCAGCACATCCACCCCCAAACCGTCGCGGTCCTCCCCGCCCTGGGCCAGCGGAATACCTTCCGGGGCCAGGTCCATACCCCCGTGGCCGCTGTGGTCCATCCCGCCGTGCCCACCATGGTTCATGCCGCTGTGGTCCATATTTTGGTGGTCTTCGCGCTTCATGGTGCGGTGGTCTTCGTCGCCTGGCCGGCCCTGGTCGGTGTCCCCGTGGTCCATGCCCCCATGGCTGCTGTGGTCCATCCCGCCGTGCCCACCGTGGTTCATGCCGCTGTGGTCCATGTTTTGGTGGTCTTCGTGCTTCATGGTGCGGTGGTCTTCACCGCTTGGCCGGGGCTGGTCGGTGTCGCCGTGGTTCATGTCCCCGTGGCTGCTGTGGTCCATCCCGCCATGCCCACCGTGGTCCATGTTTTGGTGGTCTTCACCACTTGGCCGGGGCTGGTCCGTGTCGCCGTGGCTGCTGTGGTCCATCCCGCCGTGCCCACCGTGGTCCATGCCGTGGTGGCCCATTCCACTGTGGCCGCCACCGTCCATGACCGCGGGGATCTGTGGTTTCTGCGCCCGCTCCTGGGCGTCGGTCCTGTGGGCGGGGGTGTCAAGAAGGAGGGCTGCCGCTTCGTTGAGGGCGGAGGTAACAGCTGTGGGCGAGGTGACGGCGGCGCGTACGCGTGGTCCAGGCATCTGTTCCCAGAGGCGTTCCACAAGTTGGGCCAGTTCGGGACCGGGTATCCCGCACACAGCGAGCACGTCCGCGTCTCCTGGTGTCCACGCAGGGCGCCACCCGCGGCGCAGCATCTGCTGCTCGAGCTCCACCCGTGTCGGCCACTGTCCCGGGGCCTCCACGATGAGGACCCGGGTAGCGTGCACGGCAAGGCGGGCGAGGGCATCGGTCAAGCCCATCGAAAGGCTCCCTCCCTCCAGGCCCAGACCACCGCTACAAGCAGGGCGCCGAGAAACAGGAACATCTCCACGACAGCGGAAAGCCCTCTTTCGATCACGATCACGGCCCAGGGGTACATGAAGAGCATCTCGACGTCGAAGGCCAGGAAAACGATCGAGGCCAGGTACCAGCGCACATGGAACCGGGACAAAGCGTGCTCCTGCGGCATCCAGCCGGACTGGAAGGGCAGAACCTCCACCGGCCTGGCGGCGACAGCGGTCAGGCGGTGAAACGCATAAAGGAAGACGACGGCGAACACCGCCATCAGGGCCATGGCCACGATTCCGGAGTACACGGGCGGACGGGGGGCTCGAAGCTCAGCCCAGTGCGGAGACCAGGTCCGCGCAGGCAAGCTTCTCCCTGTCCACCCCGCCCGGGTCCTTCGGATAGGTTTCGAGCATCGAGCTGATGTGATTCATGGTCCTGCTCCAATCCGGTTGCTGCGGTCCGGCGGCGCCGGGCCCCAATACGCACAGTACCCTTACTATTCGAAGTCTGGCCAGTGCATCACAGGCCCGAAAGCAAGGCCGGAACCGGGATGGTTCCGTCGCTGCCGTCCTGGGATCGACAGTGCGGGCCGGGCCGATCTACCCGGTGCCGGTGTGCTTCAAAGCTTCGGCCACCACGCCTGTGAAGGACCGTGTGTCCCTATAGGCATTCCGCTGCTGTCGGGAACCGTTGCCCCGGCGGAGGAGATCCCGAAGGAGGTCTTCGGCCCATGCATCGTCTCCGACGTCGGCGAGGGCCGGGAGGGTGTGGTCGAGCAGTAAACCGATGACGTCTTCCGCTGGATAAGGCCTCGCATCCAGAGGATGGAGAAGCTCCGCTTCGATGCCGTGCCTGCTGGCCTGCCAGGCTGCAAGTTTCAGCAGGGGAGCGGGCATCACCGGCGGCGGCCGTCCAGACCGCCATTGCCTTGCTGCAGTCTCGACCAGTGCACGGGTCAAGGCGGCGATAAGGACGGCATCCTTGGCGTTGAGACAAACGTCGGAGACCCGGATCTCCACAGTCGGATAGGTCCGGGACAGCCGGGCATCAAAATACACCATGCCTTCATCCAGCAGGACACCGGTCGCGAGCAGGTCACGCACGAGCCGGCGGTAGGCGTCCGCGGAACCGAATATCTCCGTGGGGCCGGTCGTCGGCCAGCGGCCCCAGAGCTGCGTGCGGAAGCTGGCGTATCCGGTGTCGGTGCCGTCCCAAAACGGCGAATTGGCACTCAATGCCGCCAGTGCCGGAAGCCAGACCCTGATGCGGTCCAGCACCGCCACGCCTTCCTCCGGCGATCTAATCCCGACGTGCACATGGCAGGCGCACGTCAGCTGCTGGACCGCGGTCAGCCCCAGCTGGTTCCTGATCGCTTCGAAACGCGGCAACCGCACCGTGTGCAGTTCTGCGGGCAGGGGCGCGGTTCCGAGGGCTATGGCTCTGGCCCCGACCTGGCGCGCCAGGAAATCAGCCCGTGCCCGGCCGGCCAGGATGTCCTCGGCAAGTCCGTGGAGCGTGGTATGCACGGCTGTAGCGGTTTCGATCTGCTCCTGGACGAACTCATGGGTCAGCGCCACTGCCCGCACGCCAGCTTCCGGAGCGATCCCGGATAGGTCGGATCGGGCGTAAAGATCCATAACCTGCCCGGCCATGGGCACCGCCGCCCCGCTGCCCGGATCGACGAGCAGCAGTTCTTCCTCCACACCGAACGTACGCACTGTGCTTCCTGCCCCTGCCCGCTCTGGCGGGCGGCCGCGCTTCTCCAGGGCTGATACCGGGCGCATCGCGGACCGGGCACACCGGTGCCCGAACCCTTTGAACTCCTGGTCGACGGGACGACATCAGATGTTCAACGGATCTGGTCCTACTGTAACTTCGCCGCTAAACCCCGTACAGCATCTGCGGGACACTCTCCGTCAGGGACATCGTCCGGGGAAACGAAGTGGTTCAACGGGCTGGCCTCGAAGTGCTTCCGCACCCACTTTCCGACTGGAGCACAGGCCTGTCCGGTCCTGCAGTTTGCGGTGTCTGGCCTGTCGGATTCGACCGCTGTCGTCGCTGCACAGGGGAACTGGAGATGCCGCCGGGCTTGCCGGCAGGAAGTGGTTCGCGGACTTCGAGCCCGCCCGATTAGCGATAATCGCTTTCGCCGATGGGCGCCGGCTGCCGCCGGTCCAGCACGAGAAACGGGATCCTTGGTCACCACGAAGTCGGCCTGCATGAGTATGGCCAGGTGCCGGTCCCGGGAAACAATATGCCGTGGAATGGCAGGGCCTGTTACCAAATGACTCTTGCAGGCAAGTGGCTGTGCCCGGAGCCGCTAAGGTGTCAGAGGCTGCTGGCGGGAGGGGCGTGGAGGAGGTTTTCCGGTCACATGCTACGCCCTCGACTCCGCCGCCAGGTTCGCAAGCTCACGCTACGTCTTCAGCGTAGCATGTGCGGTCAAACGATTATCCAATTGTTACACCGGGAGGGCGGGTTCCGGCGCACCCCCGGTGCACCCGCGATCGCCGCCTGGGAACGGTAAAACCGCAGGTCAGAGGCATATTCGCCCGGTTTGCGCCACTTTTCCACCCCGCGCACCGGGAAACAACGACTCCATAGAGGCAGGAGTAACAACCCCCATACGAAGACAACGGGACGGCTGTTACGGCCCGCATATGTGTAGGCAGGTGAAAACAGGTGGCCCGGGTGGCCTATACATACATATCTCTCTTAACTCATGAGAGAGGGTTGTATATAGGGGCCTTTTGCGCCCCGGCCCGGCCCGATTTCTGCACCACCCGCCGGTGGCACCAAGGTGGCCCGGGTGCACACCGGCACGCCGGCCCCTCAACACCCAGGAACACAGCCACAACCCGCCCAGGTTCCTGCCGCAGACCGTGGGAAGCTTTGGGATCGGTAATGCTCGAAGCTTCGACCCGCGCCGGCCTTTGCCATCACCTCCGCCTTGGACGGCGTTGACGTCCAAGGCGGGTCGTGGACCGGTCCCGTCAAGCGGGTCGGCCAGCGATCCAACGGGGATCGGGTCATTGAAGAGGGACAGCTGCGCGGCGGCCGGCTATGTCGCTCGGTGGGGCGCTCATTCTGCCTCCTGCGTCCGGGGCATCAGCGCTTCGATCGCATTGACCAGGATCCGGCAGGCAGACTCGATCACATCGGCTGTCACGTTCAGCGGCGGCAGCATGCGGACTACGCAACCGTTCCGCCCGCCGGTTTCGAGGATCAGTCCGAGGCGAAGCACCTGTTCCTGGACGGAGAGGGCCAAGTCGCCGGCTGGCATACCGGTTGACGGGTCCTGCAGCTCGATGCCCCACATCAGTCCACGGCCGCGGATCTCGCGTACCCACGGCAGCGACTCCAGCGGTGCAAGCAGGCCGGCTACCTGCTCCCCGCGTTCGCAGACGTTGTCCAGCACCCTGTCGCGCTGGACGATGTGGACGGCTTCTGCTCCGGTGGCGAATGCCAACTGGTTGCCGCGGAAGGTCCCGGTGTGGGCTGCGGGTGCCCAGGTATCAAGTGAAGCGTCGTACATGATCAGGGCAACCGGGGTACCGATGCCGCTCAGCGCTTTCGAAGCGACGATGACGTCCGGTTCGATCCCGTACTGCTCGAAAGCGAACCAGGTCCCGGTCCTGCCGCAGCCGGTCTGTACCTCGTCGACGATGAGCGGGATCTCCAGCTGTCGCGTCAGTTGCCGCAGCCGCTGGACGAACTCGAGCCGGGCCGGGATCACTCCGCCTTCGCCCTGAACCATTTCCACGATGACCGCAGCCGGAAGCGGGATGCCGCCGTTGCCGTCATGGAGGGAGTTCTCCAGGTAGCCGATGCAGTTGATGGCACAGGTCTCGGGGCTCAGGTTCACCGGGCACCGCGAGCAGTAGGAGTAGGGGAAGAAGTGCACTCCGGGCATGCCGTTGGCTACCGGCCGCTTTTGCTCGACGAGGCCGGTCAGGGCCATGGCGGCGGCGCTGCTGCCGTGGAAACCGCCTTGGAAGGAGATGATTTCGGAGCGTCCGGTCGCTGTCTTGCACAGCTTGATCGCTGCGTCGACGGCATTGGCCCCTGTCGGTCCGCAGAAGTGCATCTTCATGCGCTCACGCATGCCGAGCGGAAGCATGGACAGCTGTGCTTCGATAAAGGCGTCCTTGACCGGCGTGGGAAAATCCAGTCCGTGGGCCAAGGTACCCAGTTGCCTTCTGGCGATCTCGACGAGCTCCGGGTGGTTGTGGCCGAGCGAGAGGACGCCGGCACCGGCAAGGAAATCGATGAAGACGTTCCCGTCCAGGTCACGGACAAATGATCCTGCGGCGTCGGCGATCGCGATCGGCAGGTGCCGGGGATAGGCGCGTGCATTCGACTCGCGCTTTTCCTGCCGGGAGAGCAGTTCGGCCGATTTCGGCCCGGGCAACGGGCCCGAAACATAGGGGCGGGTGTAATTTACAGGTTCCATTTGCAGAGTCATGATTGCTCCAATTGCAGGGCCAGGGTTTCACTGGGCAAGTTGAACAACGGCAGGTGGTGCGGGGACAAGGACGGTCACCGGTGCGGTAGCGGGCTCCCAACCGAATGTCCGGCGGACGGCCGCCACGGCAGTGTCGAGGAGGTCGGCGCGGGTCAGCACGCTCAAGGTGAAGTCCGAGGTGGAAATCAGGTTGATGGGTATATCTGCATCCGTGAGCGCCCTGAAGAAGCGGTAGGACACCTCAGGGTCCAGACGCATGCCGGCGCCGGTGAGGGAAAGCTTGCCCATGTGCTCATCGCAGTGCAGGGTGCTGAAGCCGATCGTCTGCCGCGCCGCCTGGAGGGCCTGGCAGGCCGCCGCCGCCTCCGTCGCCGGAAGCGCCAGGACCATGTCCTTGTAGCCGGCAACGGCAGAGACGCTCTGGCCCACCATGTCGGCAACGGAACCAACGGTGGACAGGGCAGCGAAGACCTGGGCGGCCTTGCCCGGAACGTCCGGAACCGACTCGACCCGGATACTGGCAGTGCTATTTTCAAAGCCGACGGCGGAAATCACCGGGCGCTCGGTGAAGGCCCCCGGCCCTGAGCCGACGCGGCCCCCGTCCGGGACCACCAGCGTTCCGTTCAAGTGGGTAAAGGACGAGCGGACGTGCAGGAGGACGCCGAAACGGCGGGCATACTCCACACATCGTGCTTGGAGTACCTTGGCGCCACAGGCGGCGAGTTCCAGCATTTCGGCGCTGGTAATGGCCTCCAGTTTCCGGGCAGTCGGCACCACGCGGGGGTCGGCGCTGTAGACGCCGGCGACGTCCGTGTAGATTTCGCAGATACCGGCACCCAAGGCGGCGGCAAGAGCGATGGCGGTAATGTCGGAACCGCCGCGGCCCAAGGTTGTGATTTCCTTCGACCCCACACCCGTCCCCTGGAAGCCTGCCACAATGGGAATTTCGCCGCGGGCCAGGACGGTGCGCAGCTCCCGCGGATCTACATCGACAATATGCGCCTTGCCATGAACGTCGTCGGTCTTGAGGCCGGCACGGTGACCGGTGAACAGTTGCGACGGAACGTCCAGATTGGCCAAGGCCATACCCAGCAAAGCAATGGAGATGCATTCGCCGGTGGTAAGCAGGAAATCGAGGTCGCGCGGGGCCGGTGACGGTGAGACGGTGGCCGCGAGGTCCAGCAGGTCGTCTGTGGTGTCTCCCATGGCCGACAGCACCACCACAACGTTGTGCCCGGCTGCCCGGGTTTCCAGAATGCGCTGTGCGGCGCGTTTAATGCCGTCTGCATCGGCGATGGATGAACCTCCGAATTTCTGAACGACGAGATCGGATGACTCAAGGGGTCTTGAAGCCCTAAGTGGGCTGATTTGCCGTCGCGGTGTTGAGGTGAGACCCAGCATCCCCCCACCGTGGGCCGATTGTCGGTCCATGATGCCTCCCTTTGCTGACAGCATCAGTTGACTGCAACCGCTGTTATCCGTTTGTTACTGCGCCGTCACGAAATCGGATAAGTTCCAAGAAAGCTTGGATTTTTCTTGAACCTTGGGCTTTCCTGAATGCGCTTGCATCACTCATTGACAGGGAATGGCGCTTTGGCGATGCTGAAGGTTCCAAGCGGTGGGGCCCGCGAGGGGAGCTGCGGCCGGACGGTCCGGCTGGCTCTTTTTGGAGTGGGACTGTGGGGGGACACTGCGGCTATGGCTACCGATCGTATTTGGAAATTGCGGCTGTTGGGCGGGTGGCAGCTGCGGCGCGGCGACCAATCGGCCACAGTGGCCCTGCGCCAGCAGCGCCTTATCGCGGCGCTGGCGTTGTACGGCAGGCAACCCCGGACGTTTCTGGCCGGTTTACTTTGGCCGGACCGTCCGGAACATCAGGCGTTCGGCAATCTGCGGGAGAGTGTCTTCGTGGTGAACCGGGATCTGCCGAAGCTCCTGGTGCCGACGCGGGATTCCTTGGATCTGGCTGAGCGGGCCCGGATTGACATCCGGGACATCAGGGCACAGGCGTCCGATGTGGAAGAACAGACCGGTCCGGACCTCCCGCAGAGCGTGCTCTATTCCGTCCTTGAGGCTGAACTGCTGCCTGGCTGGCATGAAGACTGGGTCATATCGGAACAGGATCGTTGGCAGCGTTGGCGGCTCTCCGTGCTCGAACGGCTAGCCAGGCAATTCCTGGTGCAGGGAAAGATCGACCTGGCGGTGGAAGCGGCCCGTGCCGCCACGACTATTGACCCGCTTCGCGAAAGCGCGCAACGGCTGTTGCTCCAGTGTTACCTGGCCGAGGGAAACCAGGCGGAAGCACTGCGCGCCTACCTGTCTTTTCGGATCAGGCTACGCCAGGAGTTCGGGGTTGACCCTTCACCCTTCACTGCTGACTTGGTTAGCTCGCTCCTGGTGGACTGAAGCGGACGGGGAACAGCATTCCGGTCGCAGCAGCTGATGCGGATAGTTTCTGACGCCGGCTGCGCGCACCCAGAGAGCGGTGGTAGTGGTCCGAAAGGCGGGCCAGCCACATCAGTGAGCCGGCGCTGACCGCTGCTCCCGGGTCTAACGGCCTGCTTGATCCGCGAGACCGGCTCATTTTAGGAGTGCGGAGAGCGGTTAACTGTTTCGAACCAGACCTCTCCGTGATACATAGGCCTAGGACGCCCCTGAAGGGCCTTCTGCGCGCCTTTAGGGGCATGAGGGTCCACCAAATGGCATAAATGGGTATTGGGGGCGTTCTGGGCCCCCTGAGGGGCGTGCCGGGCTTTTGCCCTGATAATGCTGTGACTGCCCGTATCGGGAGACCTGGCATGGGCCCTTGCGCCAGCTGACTTCAGCTTGGGGTGCCGTTCATTCGCCGGAGTCTGTCACCCATCCCGGTCTGGGTAGCGCTCATTACAGCTGGCCCTGTAGTCGTTCGGTGCCAGGGGCATGCTCCCCGGATGAGCAAACCCTGGTTGAGGTTGCTCCCCGCGGACCAGCAGCGGGGGAGGGGCAGGGCGGGTTGTGGCTGTGTTCCTGGGTGTTGAGGGGCCGGCGTGCCGGTGTGCACCCGGGCCACCTTGGTGCCACCGGCGGGTGGTGCGGAAATCGGGCCGGGCCGGGGCGCAAAAGGCCCCTATATACAACCCTCTCTCATGAGTTAAGAGAGATATGTATGTATAGGCCACCCGGGCCACCTGTTTTCACCTGCCTACACATATGCGGGCCGTAACAGCCGTCCCGTTGTCTTCGTATGGGGGTTGTTACTCCTGCCTCTATGGAGTCGTTGTTTCCCGGTGCGCGGGGTGGAAAAGTGGCGCAAACCGGGCGAATATGCCTCTGACCTGCGGTTTTACCGTTCCCAGGCGGCGATCGCGGGTGCACCGGGGGTGCGCCGGAACCCGCCCTCCCGGTGTAACAATTGGATAATCGTTTGACCGCACATGCTACGCTGAAGACGTAGCGTGAGCTTGCGAACCTGGCGGCGGAGTCGAGGGCGTAGCATGTGACCGGAAAACCTCCTCCACGCCCCTCCTCGCAGTCCGGCTGCCATCTTGCCGTTCAAACGGCACATGCAGCCAGGTACCGGCGTCATCGCTCTCTTTCCTCTGCTGGGAAGTGAGCCCGCCCGAAGTCCTCAGGCACTCCCTGGAGGGCTTGCTGTCCTTCCCGGACGGCGGGCGCTACGGCTCGCGCTGCTGGTCTAGAGCAGATCGTTATGGCTTCCTGTAGGCGTCATTAGGACGGGTCAGTCCGGCAGCCGGATGATGGCCTCTACTTGGTGGGTGCTCATCCCCGTGTCCCTGGCCAGGTCCGTTAAGGGGACGCCCCGTCCCAACCCGGCCAAGAGCTGATCCCTCAGATCGTACCGGGCGTGGTCCAGCTCGTACTGCGCGGACTCCATATCGGCAGCCGCAAGGCTGACCTTATTTGATGCTTCATCATCCACTGGTTCCTCCCGGCCATAAAGGGTGATTTGCAGTAAGTGAAGGCCAGGCTAACCGCTCCTGCCCGCCTGAACCATCAGCATCCTTAGCTTCGCTGCAGGCCTTTTGTGGTGCCACGCCGCGGACCTGCCCGTCGATGCGCCGCATCGGGCGCGTAGCGGCCTTGTCGAAGATAAGCCGTGGGCAGCGTCGCCGGGCGGTTGCTGAGTCCATAGTGGCTTCCGGTCTTACTGTTTCTCTACCGTCTGCGCTCCTGGCCGGAGCCCGGGGCACAGACGGGAGGGTTGTCAGGCGGTTGCGGCGTAGCGGGCGGGGTCGGCGTCGAAGGCCGGGCCGCAGCCGGCGCAGCAGAACCAGTACCGCTGGCCGTTGTAGTCGCGGAACAATCCCTTGGCTTCGGCGTCGGCCTTGACGACCGGGGTGCCGGCCATGACCGGGCACCGGGCGATCGCGTCATCGGTCTGTTCGGGACGGGCGGTGAGGGTCAGGTCCTCAGTCCTGGTCTTCGAGCTGCAGCAGCTTCCCATGGTGTTTGTTTCCTTTCGGTGGGTGGTTCAGGCGTTGATTGATTCATGCGCGGGAGTGCGCGGGGCGGCCGGTGTCGGCTGCCGGGTTGTTGCCTTGCTCTTGAAGGAGCGCAGGCGCAGGCTGTTGCCGACGACGAAGACGCTGGAGAACGCCATGGCGGCTCCGGCGAGCATCGGGTTCAGCAGTCCCAGCGCCGCCAGCGGGATCGCGGCGACGTTGTAGGCGAAGGCCCAGAACAGGTTGGTCTTGATCGTGCCGAGGGTCTTGCGGGACAGGCGGATGGCATCGGCGGCCGCGCGCAGGTCTCCGCGGACCAGGGTCAGGTCGGCTGCCTCGATGGCCGCGTCGGTGCCGGTGCCCATGGCGAGTCCGAGGTCGGCCTGGGCCAGGGCGGGGGCATCGTTGACGCCGTCGCCGACCATGGCCACGACCTTGCCCTCTTTCTGGAGCCGGGCGACCACGTCGACTTTGTCCTGGGGCAGGACTTCGGCGATGACCTGCCCGATTCCGACCTGCGCGGCGATCTGTTCGGCCACGGCCTGGTTGTCGCCGGTCAGCAGTACCGGGGTCAGGCCCAGGTCCTTCAGCTGCCGGATGGCTTCGGCGCTGGTGGGTTTAACTGCGTCGGCCACGGTCAGGACGCCTCGTACCGCGCCGTCCCAGGCCACGACCACGGCGGTCTGCCCGGCCGATTCGGCGTAGGCCTTTGCGGCGGCGAGGTCCGCGTCGATGGGCAGGGACCAGTCGGCCATCAGGGAGGTGCGTCCGACCAGGACGAGGTGTCCGTCGACGATGCCCTGCACTCCTTTGCCTTCGATGTTCTTGAAGGACTCGGGGACCGGGAGCTGTCCGGTGCGTTCGGCGGCGCCCTTGGCGATGGCCTGGGCGATCGGATGCTCGGAGGAGTCTTCGACTGCGCCGGCGAGGCGCAGCAGTTCGTCACTGTCGGTACCGGATGCCGCGTGGATGCCCAGCAGCGTCATTTTGCCGGTGGTGACGGTGCCGGTCTTGTCCAGCACGACAGTGTCGATTTTGCGGGTGGATTCAAGGACCTCAGGGCCTTTGATCAGGATTCCCAGCTGCGCGCCGCGTCCGGTACCGACGAGCAGCGCGGTCGGGGTGGCCAGGCCCAGGGCGCAGGGGCAGGCGATGATGAGTACGGCCACGGCGGCGGTGAAGGCCGCTTCGAGCGGGAAGCCGGCGCCGATCCAGGCTCCGAGGGCCGCGACGGCGATGGCGATCACGATCGGGACGAAGATGCCGGAGACGCGGTCCGCGAGGCGCTGCACTTCGGCCTTGCCCGATTGGGCGTCCTCGACGAGCCGGGCCATCTGTGCCAGCTGGGTGTCGGAGCCGATCCTGGTGGCGCGGGCCACGAGGCGTCCGCCGACGTTGACGGCGGCACCGACGACCGGGTCGCCGTCGGCGACCTCGACCGGGACGGATTCGCCGGTGAGCATGGACTGGTCGACGGCGCTCCGGCCGTTGACGATGACGCCGTCGGTGGCGATCTTTTCGCCGGGCCGGACGATGAATTCGTCGCCCACGCTCAGCTCCTCGACGGGGATCCTCGTCTCGGTGCCGATACGGATAACGGCGACGTCCTTGGCTCCGAGTTCGAGCAGGGCGCGCAGGGCGGCGCCGGCCTGCCGTTTGGAGCGTTTCTCGAAGTAGCGTCCGGCGAGGATGAACATGGTGACACCGGCGGCGACCTCAAGGTAGATGTTGGCCGCGCCGTCGCTCGGGGCGATGGAGAACTCGAAGCCGTGGGTCATGCCGGGGATGCCGGCGGTACCCAGGAACAGGGCGTAGAGCGACCAGAGCAGGGCGGCGATGGTGCCGAGGGAAACGAGGGTGTCCATTGTGGCGGTGCCGTGCCGCAGGTTCGTCCAGGCGGCTTTGTGGAAGGGCCAGGCCGCCCAGACGACGACCGGGGCCGCCAGGGCCAGCGAGGCCCACTGCCAGTAGGTGAACTGCAGGGCCGGGAGCATGGCCAGCAGGATCACCGGCACCGAGAGGATGATGCTGCCGGTCAGCCGGTGCCGCAGCGAGACCAGTTCAGTGTCCGGCTGCTCCGCGCCGGTCTGTGCGGCTTGCTCCTGCCGGGCGGCCGGGAGCGCGGCGGTGTAGCCGGTCTCCTCGACTTCCTGGATCAGGGCCTGCGGGTCATAGCCTGCCGGCACGGTGATCCGCGCCTTTTCGGTCGCATAGTTCACGGTGGCGCTTACGCCGTCGAGTTTGTTGAGCTTGCGCTCAATCCGGTTGGCGCACGAGGCGCAGGTCATCCCGCCAATCTCGAGCTCGACACTGGTGCCGGGGGCATCCGGCTGGGCCGGGGATGCAGACATTGGTTCCTTCTTTCTGTTCGAAGCCGGTTCCGACATGCGTGCCGTACCGTACGCCGGGTCAGTGGCCGCTGTGTCCGTTGACGGCAGTGCCGTCGTCGGTGGCGGTGCCGGAAGATGCACTGGTGTCGACGACGAACCCGGCTGTGTGGACTTGGCCGTCGACCTGGAAGTCGAAGTAGAGGTAATAGGGCCCCGGGCTCGGCGCCGATACAGCGAATTCAACCGTTGGCCCGGAGGTTTGCCCTTCAATGGAGCTGTCGCCTTCGGGGTGGACGTGCAGATATGCCAGGTCACCCACCCGAAGTGCGACCAGGTGCCCGTAGGCGCCCAGATAGGGTTCGAGAGTAGTCACAGGTTGTCCGTCACGGGTGACGCTGATCGTCAGGGCGGACGCGCCTCCGGCAATCATGTTTCCTTCCAGGGCCACGTCGTAGCCGTCGACTTCGTCCTGGGTGGAGACCGTCACGGCTTCGGCCGGTTCGAAGGAGCCGGCAACATGCACGGTGCGGGTCAGCGTCAACGGTTCTCCGGTTGCTGCGGGAACAATGTCGGCGTAGACCCGGTAGGTTCCGGCCGTTTCCCATTGCCACGGCAGGGACCAGCGCCCCGCATCGTCCATCACGGGATGGACGTGGCGGAAATGTGTTCCGTCGGAGCGCACCACGATCAGATGCAGATCCTTCTCGTGGGAGGCCTCAAATCTTGTGACCGGCTGGCCATCGGGTGCGGTGACTGTGAAGGAAAGTTTTCCCTGTTCTCCGGTGGCTGCAGGTGCGGATACCTGTTGCAGAATGTATCCGCCCTGTTCGGCGGTTACACCCCGCACGGGTTGGGCGGAGTGGCCGCCGCTGGGGGTCGTCGCCTGCTTCATTTCTTCTCCTTCGGGTGCTGTTTCGTGGTCCTGCCCTGCCGACTGGGTCCAGCGGCTGGCCATCTCCGCCGGCGCGAGGGCGCCCGCGGAAGCGAAGGCTCCGGCGAACACCACGGCCAGAACCGCACCGTAAGCGCCCAGCCGGCCGGCGGTATTCACTGCTGCTTCACCGCCTGGTAACCGGCTTCTTCAACCGCCGCAATGACAGCCGCCGCATCGACAGGCCCTTCGCTGCCGACGACGAGTTTTCCAGTCTTCGCGCTTACTTCGACGGTCTCGACACCGGGAATCTCCTGGACCTCTTCGCGAACGGACAGCTCGCAGTGTCCGCAAGTCATTCCCGTTACTTCGAACTCAGTAGTGGCTGACATGATCTCTCCCTCTTCTTTTCTTATTGATACCCCTAGGGGGTAATGGCTCTGGTATAGATATACCCCCTCTGGGTATCAGAGTCAAGGTGCCCGTTGACTTTCTGGCTCCGGACATTTGAACGAAGGGCTCCATCAGTAGGCAGAAAGACGTGTTGATGGCATGCGGAACCTGTGCAAGCCGGTGCGCAGGAACGAAGCCAAGCAGATATGCGTGGAATGGAGAGCCAGTATGTGGAATTGGGTAGAGAATTATCTCGGTCCTGGCCAAGGCAACGCGTGTGCGCGAACAAATGCCGTGAGTTCAAAGGTTCGGCGGCGGAGTTCCTCAGGGCATACTTCGCGGCCTGTTCCGGCTCGTCCAGTCAGCCAGGGTTGGGACGAAGCGGCCTTGCCTGCGTAGCTTTGATGTGCAGCCCGCTCTTCGGGGTACTTGGCAGTGCTGCCCGCTCACGATCTTTGGACAACCCCGGGCGGCTCATGCCAATATCGGGTGGAGCGTCCTTGGCTCCACTGCAGTTGTCACCGGTCCCCGGCGTCGATATGGCCAGGCAGGACAAGCAAGACTGGCGCATCTCGGAAGCGGGCCGGCGCCGGGCCAGTATGGGGCCCGAAACTAAGGCGGGTTCGCGTCAACAGCAGGACCGGTCAGGGCTGGTTCGCGGCGAGCAGCTTCTCCATCGCCTCGAAGAATGCCAGATAGCTGGCCTCCATATGTTCCATCTGCTCGTCGGTAAAGTCCCCGCGGGGCTGGGTCAGCGTCATCTCGGTGCCTTCGTCGACCTGCCTGAGATTGACGACGACGGGCTCGGGATACGGTGGCTGCGCCGCATCGTCGTTCATAGTGAACGCGAGGAGCTGTGGGGGATCGACCTGGGTGTACTCACCGAACCAGTGCACGGTGTCACCCTCCGGCAGGTGCATGTCGGCGCTCCATGAACCACCGGCCCGTACATCCAATGTCACCGTAGCCGGCGGTACGTCAACCGCTTCGGTGCCGAACCAGGCAGCGAAATTTTCCGGCAGCGTCCACGCCTTCCAGACTTGTTCCCGCTGTGCGTTGAAAATCCGGGTAATGATCAATGAATCGCCCACGGCCCTGCTCCTTTGGCGGTCTGGAACCAAGGCACGCAGCCTACTCCTAAAACACCCGGACAGTAAGATGAAGCAGTCCCGGTGGTGGCCAGCAGAACCGCGGTCCTCGGTCTTTTCTGCCTGCGTCGGCGGGCAAAGCCAAGCCGAAGCCGCGCTTCCCTTCTTGGAGACGGGGCTTCTGCCGTCCCCACGTTGGAACGTGTAACCGAGGGCTAATATGGCGGCATGTCAGATGCTGCGCAGATAGAAGAATGCGACGAACACGACCTCCGGATCATGCAGGAAGCGCAGCTTCGCTACACGGCGCCTTACGAAGAACTCGCCGCAGATCCTACAGCGTTCCAGTTCCAGTGGCGCCAGATCCAATTTGCCTTTGCACTCCCTGACCCGTATAAGTTTCCGCCGCTGCCCCTAAAGCTGAATAGTGACGAGCTGGGGGTCATTAGAAGATACGTGAGCGCCTGTGAAGAACTGGCCACCTACTCGTTGCTGCATCACAAAGGCGGGCTCACCGTCTCCTGGATAGAAGGCCAGGGGACGCGTCTAGAGACAGACAACCCGCCTAAGGAGGCCTTGCGCGGTTTCGCCGTTCTGTTCCGGCAGATGCACTCAGACGACCCCGCCAGCTTCAAGGCCACAAAAGACATCCTGGCCAAGGCCTCACGGTCCGCCCACGATAGTCATAGCCAGCTCAGAATGGACTACATCAAACAATGGAGCCGGGCACGCGCCAAGCTCCTCCAGTTCACGCTGCACGATCTCGTACAGTCGAAGATGTTGGAATCGCGCGGAGCAGCAGCTGAGCTGGTCGAGATCAAGCGGGCGGACAGTCCGGTTCAGCTGATCTCATTGTTCAATTATGGAGAATACATCCACTGGGGAAACAAACGCGCCGAGCACGAGGCCTTGTTTCAGGACTCGATAGTAGGCGCATTGTCCGAGTACCGGTTTCACAGTTCCCTAATAGGGCTTTCCCATTTTTACCTTGGATTCGCCAAGCTGCTGGACGCGGCCGCCGCCGAGCAGTAGACCGCCTGGGTCGTGTCTGTTGATTTGCAGTGGCTGTGGAACGTCAAGACTGCGTCAGCGGCACGCCGCCGAGGAAGGCCGTGGCATATTTGCCATAGCGGGTGGCTATACCGAGCCGGTTATCGCCGAACCATAGTGAATCAGATGCGCGAGGCCAAGGAGCCGAAACCGGGGGAGCGCGGCCAGGACGAGCAACCGTGAGCGGATCGAACCAGCTCAGCGCTCATCGGGCAGCTTTGATCTAAGCTCTTCTGTCTGGGAAACCATGGCATGACGCTGGTCCCGGGTGAATCTTCTGGCCTGCAGGTCGAGGACTGCCCGGCTGCTCGCTTCTCCCACACCCAACAGCTGACCCACGCGACCGGTTGCTTCGTCTATGTCCTCTGAATCCTCAATCACCTGGAACACCTAGTCCCGCCGATCCAGCGCCTGTACAAGAGCCTCGAGGGTCATCACTTCTTCCTTCGTCTGCCGCTCCTGGTCATCCATGCCGTGATTCTTTGCACGACCGGCAGTCATTGGGGCCTTTCCGGCCAGTTTGGGGATCCTCCAATGGACAGACGTTCCGGGGCGCAACGCCAGCCACTGAACTGCTCTCACACATAACGAAAACGCAGGCAAGAGATGTGCATCTCTGCCCTGCCCATAATGTGGGTATCCACTAAGAGAATATGAGCGCCTGAAGGCACTTCCTCCCAGGAGGCTGGCTCGTCAGTCTTGTCACCTGCCGCTTGGCGCGGCAACTCCAAATCGACGTGCAGAGATCCTGCAAACTCACGTGCTCTGATCGACAAGGGAGCTTGAAAGTGCTTCTGCTCGCCAACGGGACCCATCGGAACAGCCAGGGAGGACTCCGATGCGCGGGCGAGTTGCACCAAACTCAAACTGGCCAGGCGCACTGAAGCTGAGCCCAGCAAGTCTGCATCGGTCGACAACGCAATCCCGTCGGGAGTTTCTGGAAGAAGGGCGATCCCGGTCAGCCACGGAGCCTTTTCGACGGCTGTTGTCACAACGACAGTATGGAGACTTTGCGCGCTGCTAGATCCAATGAGTATTCGCACCGCTTAGCTCCCAGCAGCTTTGCTATTCATAGGTTCGTTAGGTAGAGCATCTCAGATACCTATCGCAAGTGTTCAGGGGCAGGATCGCCTCTTCGGGGCCAAGGCTTAGCCTGACCCAATAGCCGGTCCCTCAGCGCGCCCGTCTAAGCCGTTGTGAGGTGGCAAATGTGGCGGCAGAACGCTTGGACATGGGATTGCCTTTCAGGAAACGAACGGGAGCGGGCCGATCACCGCAACAAGAATTCTGGAGCGCCAAGGTTTCGACGAATTTCGAGAACGCTGGACTTGGAATTCCGCGAAGAGGATCGGTTGCCTTAGCGTCAAATATCGGGCTCGCCATTGCCGCGTGGAGACTGTCCTGTGCGGGCTATTTTGTTGCCGCGTGCCGGGCCGGCGTCGGATAGAGGGCGGCGACAACGGCGATCCCGATGGCGCAGCCGAGCATTTGCGCCAGGACGAACGGCAGGACAGAACCGGGGGCGATGCCGGCGAAAGTGTCGCTGAAGACGCGGCCGACGGTGACAGCGGGATTGGCGAATGAGGTTGAACTGGTGAACCAGTAGGCCGCCCCGATGTAGGCGCCCACGGCGGGTCCGGCCAGCCCGGGACGGCCGGTGCGGACAAGGGCGAAGATCACCGCGACAAGTCCGGCGGTGGCTACGGCTTCTGCCAGAAACAGCCCGGGGCTGCTGCGCACCTTCGTGGAGATCGCTGTCGGAACGTCGAACATGAGGTTCGCCAGCAAGGCGCCGGCAACGCCGCCCGGTACCTGCGCACCGATATAAGCGGCCGCAACCGACAGAGTCGGGCCGTGGCGCAGATGCCGCCCGAAGTGCCAGTCGGCCAGCGAGACGACGGGGTTGAAATGTGCCCCGGAGACCGGGGCGAGCACCACGATGAGTACGGCCAGGCCAAGGGCTGTCGTGATCGAGTTTTCCAGCAGCTGCAGTCCGGTGTCGGAGGGAGACAGCCGCTGGGCGGCGATGCCCGACCCGACTACGATTGCCACGAGCATTCCCGTGCCCAGGAATTCCGCAAACAGGCGCCGGGCCAGCGAGGGCACGACTGCCGCTTCAGAAGTTGTCATGGAACCAAATTGACAGAAAAGAGATAGTTCAGTCAATATTGACTCAATGGAAATTGAACTAACTGATGGGCTGGAACGGCGGGCTGCGTTGCACGCCGCGCTGGCCGACCCGGCACGGCTGCGCATCGTCGACACCCTGCTGGTCGGTGACGCGTCGCCGTCCGAGCTTGCGGGCTTGCTGTCCATGCCCTCGAACCTGCTGACCCACCACCTGAAGGTCCTGGAAGGCGCCGGCCTGGTAACGCGCAGCAAGTCCGAGGGGGACCGGCGGCGTTCCTATCTGCAGATCATCCGCAGTGCACTGGATGTGCTGCAGCCCGGGGCGCCGCGCCCGGCTGCCCGCGTCCTGTTCGTCTGTACGGCCAATTCCGCCCGCTCGCACCTGGCTGCGGCCCTGTGGCGGCAGGCCAGCGAGGTGCCGGCCGTCTCGGCCGGAACCCATCCGGCAGCGGAGATCGCCCCCGGTGCCGTCGCCGCAGCCGGCCGTCACCACCTGGCTCTGCCGCGCGTGCGTCCCCAACGCGTCGGCGATGTCCGCTGTGACAGCGACCTGGTCGTGACCGTGTGCGACAGGGCCCATGAGGAGCCGGGCCTCGGAGCCGACCTGCACTGGTCGATCCCGGATCCGGTCCGCGCGGGCACTCCCGAGGCCTTCGACCGGGCCTTCGAGGAGCTCAGCCGCAGGGTGGAGACCTTCGCCCCGCTCCTGGCCGCGGCCTCCACCAACTGAAAGCCGTGACGGGTCGGCCCCGGCCCCAACATCAGACCACCCTCTAAGGAGTACCACGATCATGAGCGCCGAAACCACCAGGAAGCCCTCCGTCCTCTTCGTCTGCGTCCACAATGCGGGACGTTCCCAGATGGCTGCCGCCTACCTCACCCACCTGGCCACGGGCGCCATTGAAGTCCGTTCCGCCGGCTCCCAGCCCGCAGAGCAGGTCAACCCCGCCGCCGTCGAGGCTATGCGCGAGGACGGGATCGACATTTCAGCCGAACTGCCCAAGGTCCTGACCACCGAGGCCGTCAAGGATTCCGACGTTGTGGTGACCATGGGCTGCGGCGACGAATGCCCGTATTTCCCGGGCAAACGCTACGAGGACTGGGTGCTGGAAGACCCGGCCGGCAAGGGCGTGGACTCCGTCCGGCCGATCCGCGACGACATCAAGGGCCGTATCGAAAAGCTCATCTCCGAGCTGCTGCCCGCCAAGTAACCCGACACCCCGCGAAAGAGAACCTCCCATGCCTGAACAGCTCATCATCATCGGCTCCGGCCCCTCCGGCTACACCGCTGCCATCTATGCCGCCCGCGCAGGATTGAAACCCCTTGTCCTGGCCGGGTCTGTCACCGCCGGCGGCGCGCTGATGAACACCACCGCAGTCGAAAACTTCCCCGGGTTCCCGGAGGGCATCCAGGGCCCGGACCTGATGGCCAGCCTGCAGAAGCAGGCCGAAAACTTCGGCGCCGTCATCGAGTACGAGGACGTCACCGAGGTCGAACTCGCCGGACATTCCAAGCGCGTGACCACCGGCTCCGGCAAGAGCTACCAAGCCCAGGCAGTGATTCTCTCCACCGGCTCCGCCTACAAGGAGCTCGGCCTGCCCGAGGAAAAGAAATTTTCCGGCCATGGCCTGTCCTGGTGCGCCACCTGCGACGGCTTCTTCTTCCGCAACCAGGACATCATCGTCGTCGGCGGCGGCGACTCCGCCATGGAAGAAGCACTCTTTTTGACCCGGTTCGGCAAGACCGTCACCGTCGTCGTCCGCCGCGCCACCCTGCGCGCTTCAAAGATCATGGCCCAGCGGGCCCGCGACAACGACAAAATCCGGTTCGAATACAACAGCGCCGTGACCGCCATCCACGGCGATGCTAAGGTCACCGGCGTCACCCTGACCGACACCGTCACCGGGGCTACACGTGAGCTGGCGGCGACCGGGATCTTCGTCGCCATCGGACACCTGCCCCGGACCGAACTGGTGAAGGGCCAGGTCGACCTGGACGAGGAGGGCTACATCAAGGTCGACGCGCCCACCACCGTGACCAACCTCCCGGGCGTCTTCGCCTGCGGCGACGCCGTCGACCACCGCTACCGGCAGGCCATCACCGCCGCGGGCACTGGCTGCGCCGCGGCGCTGGACGCCGAACGCTACCTCGCGGCCTTGGAAGACAGCGACAGCATCGCCACCGCACTCGTTGAGGAGAGCACCCATGCCTGACCACACCGCCGGGAGCGGTCAGTTCCCGTCGTCGGGGCCGGCCCAGGGGCGCCCTGCAGAGAAGGAGCAGCAAATGCCCGCCACACCCCGTGTCTTGTTCATCTGCGTGAAAAACGGCGGCAAGTCCCAGATGGCCGCGGGCTTGATGCGCGATCTCGCCCGCGGAACCATTGAGGTGCAATCGGCCGGTACCAAACCCGGCAATGCCATCAACGCGCTCTCGGCCGAATCCCTGGCCGAGCTCGGCATCGACATCAGCGCCGAAAAGCCGAAAGCCGTCACCGAGGAAGCGCTGCAGGCTGCCGACGTCGTCGTGACCCTCGGCAGCGAAGCAAAAATCACGGCGCCAGATGGCACGCGCTACGAGAACTGGGACACTGACGAGCCCTCCGAACGCGGCATCGAAGGCATCGAACGGATGCGCCTCGTCCGCGACGACATCCGCCAACGGGTGAAGGCGCTCCACGCCGAACTCACCGGCACCTGAACCGGTCGGCTTCCACCCCAGCGACACCCTGAAGCGAGCCCACGGCCAGCACGCGCAACCATCGGAGCTAAAGGAGAACAGCATGGATAACGAACACGGCACTCGGGCCAACGGCCTCAACCACGCAGAGCACGTCCTCGGCAGGATCAGCAGGGAGCTCGCCGCCAAGTTCGACGGTGTCTTCACCGCTGAAATGGTGGACCGCTACGTCTTCGAGTCCTACACCGCTCTGGCCCGGACCGCCCGGATCAAAACCTACCTGCCCTCCATTACCCGGCACTTCGCCTATGACCGGCTCACCGCCCTGGCCCATTCGCAGGGAACCCGCCCCAGCGGCAAACCCGAAGTACTGTTCGTCTGCGTGCAGAACGCAGGCCGGTCCCAAATGGCCGCGGCACTGCTCAAACATCACGCCGGAGAAACCGTCAACGTCCGGTCGGCCGGCTCCATGCCCGCCGAGCACCTCGTGCCCAACGTCACCGCCGTCATGAACGACCTCGGCATCAATCTCGAACACGAATTCCCGAAACCCTTGACCGACGACGTCGTTCGCGCAGCAGACGTTGTGGTCACAATGGGCTGCGGCGACGCCTGCCCCATCTACCCTGGGAAGCGATACGAAGACTGGAAAATCGACGACCCCGACGGCCGGACCCTGCAAGAAGTGCTCACCATCAGGGACCAGCTCGACCGCCGGGTCAAGGAATTGTTCGCCGGCCTGCCAGCCTGACTTACGGCGGTACCTCTACCCGATACGCGGCCGCCGATTCGTGGAGCTGAGCGGCGCATGGCAGTCGGATGCGAACTGCTGTTGGAGGTACGACGGAGCGACGGCCTACTGCCTGTTGGCGCGGTCCTTTCTGAGGCCGTGCCAGCCTGCCCAGGCTGCTGCAAACAACAGCACGGCACCAATGTAGAAAACGGCGCGGATGCCGAAGATGTCGGCGATGAGGCCGCCGGCAAGGAGTGAGATGAGACGGCCGGACTGCCACAGCATGTCGAAGGTCGCGAATATCCGTCCACGCAGCCGTTCAGGGGTTTCGGCCTGCAGGAGGGAATTGAAGGTGACTGCTCCGGTAGAGGTCCCGAGTCCGTACGCGACCAGCGCTGCGATCGCCGGGACAAGGCCGGCGGCCGTTGCGAGTGCTGCGTCGACTATTCCGCGCAGTACGAAAGGACCCAGCACAAACCCTGCCTGCCGGGGGTTGTCCGTGAGCCGGGAAAGGATGAGCGGGCCGATCGCAGCACCAACCCCAATGGCACCGAGCAAAAGGCCATAGTCCGCCTCGCCCAACTGCAAATGTTCCCGGGCCAGGACAACCAGCAGGGCCCCGGTGGCTCCCGCTGAGAGCGCGCCGAGGAACTGTGCTCCGGCCAGCGCCCGCAACAGCCGGTGCCCGGTAAGGACTGATAAACCTTCCCTTGCCTCCCTATACCACGAGGAACGCCCTGCCGGAGCTATGCCGGCAGGGACATTCAAGCGCAACAACACAGCGGCAGAGGCAAGGTAACTGGCCCCGTTGATCCAGAACGCCCAGTCGTAGCCGAATGCGGCAACCACGACGCCGGCCAGCGGAGCGAGCACAATCTGCGAAACTACCGCTGCGGTCCATAGCCCGCTGTTGGCCGCGACAAGGTCCCGTTCCCGGACCAGGGAGGGAAGGACCGACTGTGACGCCGGATTAAAGAACACTGCGCCGGCAGACAGACCGAAAGCCACAGCGTACACGGCAAAAACGCTTCCAGCCATGAACGGCAGCGAAAATGCGAGAGCAGCCCGCACAAGGTCCGCAGCCATCATCACTGTCACCCGCGGAAACCGATCCACCAAAGGACCTGCAAAAGAAGCCAGCAACAACACCGGAATGATCTCCGCAATCACCACCCCGGAAACCCCCAGGCCCGTACCGGTGAGCGAATACACCAGCAAGGCCAGCGCGACCGTGTTGAACGCATCCCCCCACTGCGAAACGGTCCGCGCAATCCACAGACGGCGATACGGTTGCTGCCGCATCAATGACGTGAACGAGGTCCGGGACTTCATGCGGTTGCTTGGAATAGGATCATGGTCGCTGGCCCCACTTCTTTCGGTCCACTGCGGCCAACGCCTGACGGTGACCAGATCGTCGAATATGAGCAGATCCCGCAGGCATTTTCCTCAGCCGGGGACAAGGTTGTTTGGCAGCGGTATCAGGCACAGCAGGAGGTTGGCATTTCGTTGTGAAAGATGCCCGCTACCAGGCGCAGACTCTCCGACATGGTCAGGTACGGTGCCCAGGTATCCGCGATTTGCCGGGTGGTCATGCCGGCCTTGATCGCGTAGGTGGCCGGGAGCATGATTTCCCCGGCATGGTCTCCGATGGCGCTCACGCCGATAACTTTCCCGGTGCCAAGCTCGGCGACCATTTTGATGGCACCCCGGGTGTCCTGATTGACGAGAGCGCGCGGCACGTCCTCGAAGCTCATCACCCGGCACTCGCACCGGTAGCCCGCGGCGAGGCCTTCGGCCTCGGTCAGTCCGGCAGTGGCGAGTTGGGGGCAGGAGAATATGACTGCCGGCAAACCGGCGTAATCGACCCTGCCCGCGGGGACACGGAGATTGTCCCGTAGCGCATTGGTGGCTGCCGCCTTTCCGGTCGCTGCAGCCACATAGACGTATTGCGGTGCCCCGGTAATGTCTCCGGCAGCAAAAACCCGAGGATTGGTGGTCCGCTGGCTGTCATCGACCAGGATGAATCCCCGTTCATCCGTGGCGACCCCTGCTGCCGGCAGGTTCAGGCCATTTGTTCGGGCGGTCCTGCCGGTGGCTACCAGCAGTTTTTCCGCGCTGGCGTTCCGACCTGAAGCAGTGGAGACCGTCGTCCGGCCGTCCTTCAAGGTGACGGAGACTGCATGCTCCTCGAGCATGGTGATTCCGTCCTGCTCCATCACCGAGCGCAGGACGGCGACCATTTCCGGCTCCGCGGAGGGCGCTATCCGCCCGATGATCGTCACTTTGGTTCCCAGGTGCGCGAAGAGCTGTGCCTGCTCGACGCCTACGTAGCCTCCGCCGATAATGGCCATAGACCTTGGCAGCCGGATCAGCTCCATGGCAGTGGTGGAGGTCAGGTAATCCAAGTCCGTGAGTCCGGCGACGTTTGGCGCTGCCGGTTCCGCGCCGGCTGCAATGATGAAGGAGCGCGCCGAGACGGCCTTACCATCGACCGCAAGGGTCTCGGCATCCGAGAAGGACGCTTCGCCGCTGCGGATTTCGAATCCATAGGCCTTGGCGACATCGGCATATTTCGCTCCACGGAGCTGGTCGATCAGCTTGTCCTTCTGGCTGACAAGTGAGCCCAGATCCGCTTTCTGGGCCGAAGTCGGCACTCCCGGGAAAGGGTTGGTTAGTGCTGCATGGCGCGTGCCCGCTGCGGCCAGCAGTGTTTTGGACGGTACGCACCCTACGTTTACACAGGTGCCGCCCACGGTGCCGCGCTCGATCAGCACCACTGTCTTGCCCGCCTGCCGGGCAGTGATTGCAGCGGCCATCGCCGCCCCGCCGGAACCCACCACGGCCAGGTCAAACTCGTAATTCGTTTCCATTGGATAGCTCCTTTCGAACAGCCTCCACCCCAGCATGAACCTTCCAGTACGATGGAAGGTCAAGAACGAAAAGGACCGGAGGACCGTTAGTGAGGATTGGCGAACTGGCCGCTGCCGCCGGGACAACGGCGAAAACACTGCGGTTTTACGAGTCTGCCGGCCTGATTCCGCAGCCTCGCCGGAGCCCGAATGGATACCGCGAATATTCTGACGATATGGTTTCGAGGCTCGATTTCGTCCGCAGGGGCCAGAGCGCGGGATTATCTCTGGCCCAAATCGCTGAAATTCTTCATCTCCGCGATGAAGGGCGTTCACCCTGCGCCCACGTCGAGACCCTCCTGACCGAGCGGCTGAAAGAACTCGATCGTCAGATAAGCGACCTGTTGGAGCTCCGCGAAACAGTCGCGAAACTCCACGAATCCAGCCGCTCCCCAGACTCGTCATTGTGCCGGCCTGATCAAGTCTGTCGTTATATTTGATCACCAGGGCCTACGCCGCACATTCAGTTCAGGCCTTAGTTGCCCCAACATCACGCCGGAGAAGCCTTCAACGTCAGTTCGGCCGGCTCCACGCCCGCCGAACATCTCCTGCCAAACGCCGCCGCCGTCATGAACGACCTTGGCATCAATATGGAGCACGAGTTTCCCAAACCGCTGACGTCGTCGTCCGTGCCGCAGACGTCGTGGTGATCATGGGTTGCGGCGATGCCTGCTCCATCTAACGGGAAACGATACGAAGACTGGAAAATCGAGGACCCCGAAGGCCGTACCCTGCAGGATGTACTAATCATCAGGGACCAGCTCGACCAACGCGTCAAGGAATTGCTCGCCGACCTGTCGGCCTAATATGCGGCGGTACCTTTGCCCGAGCGGCACTTGGCTGCGTGCCCAGACCGTGACCGCCGTACGTGGGCGCTTGGGAAGGTCAAGAGAAAGCCGGTCAGCCCTCGATGCGCAGCCGGTCCGGCAGCTTGGCCTTGCCGGCGGCGCCGACCGCTTCGCCGAGTGCCCGGCCCTTCGTCTTTTCCGGCCGGGCCGGGTCCTTGTGCACGAGCCGGGATCCGGCGCGGGAGGATGGTGAGCCGATGAGCCCGGTGTGGTCGCCGGTCCGCATCCAGTGCGGGGTTGCCGCGAGCAGCGGCGCGTTCTCAATGACCGCGGTTGCGTCGAAGGTTTCCCAGGGCGTGAACGGGTAGTCGCCAAGCAGTTCGCGGGAGGCCCACTTGTCCGGGCCCTTGGCGTCGTTGAGGGCGAAGTCGGCCTTCAGGGTGAAGAATGCTTCGCTCATCAGGTGCCGGCCGGGGAACCATTCCTCCCAGTTGGCGACGCCGATGCGGGCAGCGGGGGAGTCTTCGCCTGTGCCGGGGAAGGAGCGCAGCACTTCGGCCAGGGTGCGGTAGATGCCGGCGCGCGGATCTTTTCCTCCGGCGGTGCGGTCAGGGTGCGGGGCGGCGACGAACAGGACGGTCAGGCCGGAGGTTTCCAGCGGCCGCTGCGTCATCAGCTCCGCCCACTTGCGGACCTTGTTCTTGAACGCCGGCCCTGTCGAGGCGGTGAGTTCGATGGCGATGCGCAGTCCGTCTTCACGGACGAGGACGCCGTCGGCCCGCCGGTTGAAGGTGCCCTTGAGTTCTTTGCCCAGGCCGGAGCCGGCGAGCAGCTCGGTGGTCGCGAACTTTTCTCCGAGCACCGCGCCCAGCGGCAGGTATTCGGCGGCGCGCAGGCACAGCTCGGTGGACAGCACATTGTGCCTGTCGTGCAGGCCGCGGGCAGACCATTCCTGGCCGCCGGTGACGGACAGCCGTTCGGGCCAGGTCAGGTGCTGGGCGATGACGTCGAACGCCTCGGAGTTGCCGGGCCGGTACACGGCTGCACGCTGGGCGGTACGGGTGGCCAGCGGATTCGGGAACGCGCCGATGTCCATCAGGCCCAGCGCGAAGGATGCCGCCACGGTGGAGCCGTTCTCGTCGGCGAGGTAGCTTCGCCCGGTGATCGCGGCCATCTGCTCGGCAGTGACGGTGCGCCAGGAATCGAGCACGGCCCAGCAGGCGAGCTTCTCCTTCCAGTTGTAGCCGTGCAGGGTTTTCTCCAGGGCTTCGTGCGAGGTCAGCTGCATTTCCTTGCGCAGGGCGGCGGCGCCGTCGGCGATGCGCTGCTTCGCCATCGCTGCGGTTGTCCAGACGGCCTGCGACCCGGGTGCCCAGAGCCGGTCCCAGTACGGGTCGCGGCGTGAGTCCATCGCTAGTGCCGGATCCGGGCAGGCCGAAGGAATCATCTCGGCGTGCAGCACGCCTTCGGGCTTGCGGCGGAACGGTGCGACCGCGGAAACTTTGCGCCCGTCGAGGGCAATGGTGGTCATCAGGCTGCCGCCTCCGTGTATCCCTGGGCCGCCGGGTAGGAGGCCATGTTAGCTTCGAAGTTGGGCAGCTTCACGATGAACGCGGACTGCCGCTTCTGGTCGACTTCGGAGCGGATGACGACGTGGAACGGTTCAAGGAACTGGATGTCTTCCTGGGTCCATTCGCCGTGGCCGCCGAGGTTGGCGGCGATCTCCTGGGCGGTGCCGACGTCGGTCTGGGAGAACGAGATCAGTGTCGCGTAGGTGAGGAAGTTGGAGCGCAGCTGCGGGCCCAGCTGCTCGGGCCGCTGCGTCGCGAGGATGGCGCGGATGCCATAGGAACGGCCCTGGTCGCGGATCCATCCGATCACCTCGGGGCTGGAGCCGGAGAGCAGCGAAAGTTCGTCGGCGAAGATGGTCACGTACCGCTGCTGTTCGAGCCAGCCGGACGTCAGGCGCTTGAGCGCGTTCTGCAGCGAGAACATCAGCAGCGATGAGATGGCGTGGTTGACGGAGTCGTCCAGGACGGCGCCGGTCGCTGACGTGCCGGTGTTGATGACGACGGACTTGTGGCCATCGATGATCTGGTCCCAGGTGACCTTGCGGCGGGACGGCGACCACCACTGTTCGAGTGCGAGCAGGTCTTCGATCTTGGAGAACGGGGCTTCGGTCAGGCCGGCGCGTTTCGACGGTGTGGTGCCGTCGTAGAGGAACGCGATGGCGGCCCAGCCGGCATCGATCACCGGGTCGGGGTTGCCTCGTTCGCGCAGCTTCACCGCGCGCGCCTTGATGCCTTCGGCGAGTTCGACGCCGACTTTGTCGGAGCGGCCGGCGAGCAGCAGGTAGGCGTAGTACATCGGGGACATGCCGGTGCGGATGACCGCCGGGTTGCGGCCTTCGATGGACTCGATGAGTTCGTCGTTGACGGCCAGCGCCGCGTTGAGCACCGCCTTCAGGGTGGTGGCCGAGCGGTAGCCGATGGCGTCCTTGCCGAACGTGTAGGTCATCGCGTTGGTGAAGAAGAGCGCCTTCTCTTCGTTGCTGCCGGGAACGGCGAACAGGTCGATGCCCGGGGTGTTCGGGTCGGCGACGTCGATGACGAGGGTGCGGTCGCCCATGCTGTGCGCCCAGGCCCGGTACTTGGCGACGCCGTCGCCCTTGGACTCGAACGCGATGAGCGTGTTGTTGCGCCCGGGGAAGCCGGGACGGCCGGACGGTGCGACGCGCTCCAGGCAGTGCCAGCCGAACAATGTGCGGGTAAGCAGCGAGTTGTGGGTAGGAATGAACCCGTGGGTGAGGTACATTCCGTCAGCCGCCTCTACTTTCAGGCAGCGAACCTTTTCCGACACGGCTGGCTCCACGGACTCGATGTAAAGAAGATCCTGTGTCGGCCGGGTTGTCGCCGGGATCCGTTCAGCCTTACGCGACAGGCGGAACACAGGCAGCGACGTAGTGTAGTGAATGCGGTACCTGGTGGAGGTCATGGTACGGACGCCATTCTTCAAGTAGCCGGCAGGGCCGGAGGTCATCGACGCTTTGATGCCCAACGACCGAATGAGCTCAAGCGCATCGTTAGCGAGGCGCTCATGGCAGAGGCTGATCTCACAGGCACCGTTCTGATCGATGGTGCCGTCGGTGTCCATGAGTCCTTGCAGCAGAGACAGCCGCTGTTCGAAGGAAGCCCGGAGATAGATGGCGGGGATGTGCTTGTTATTGAGCAGTCGCAACGCCCGGAATTTCTCGACGGCGCCAATAATCCCGTAGCGGCCAGGAGCCTTGTGCGGGCGAAGCACATAACCGGCTGCAGTCATCTCGGTGACTATCTCTGGGTCGAAGCAAGTCATGGCCGGCCCGTTAGTGTTGCCATCGCCTAGCCAGGCGCCGAGGACATACGGGTCGAGAGGAGCATCGGTCGCGGCCCCGGCGATCGGCGCAGTGGTGTCGACCGCCCAGTTGGCTGCACCCTCCGCAGTCACTCGGACCTTGCGCGCAAGCTGCGCAGTCGTGCGCAGCTGCACTCTGGGTGCGCGGTCCTTGCCAGCTTCCACCTGGTCTGCGTAACGAGAGAGCACTTCGCGAACCGGGTAAACATCGTGGATCCGGATAGTGGACCTGGTGGAGAGCATCCTCGTTTCAACGTCGCGCGTTCCCGCTACGCCAGCACGCTTCAGCCGCGCATTCATCGTAGAACATTCCATCAGGGACGGATCACTTACGCCAACAAAGGACAGAATCTCCTTGGCGGTAAGCAGGGACCCCTCCTGACCCTTGAGTCCGGTGAGATTCAGCTTGCGTACAGCCGCGGCCGAAGGGTGCGTCGCCATCTGCATGAGGGCTTGGTGTGATTCGCTTGCGTCGAAGCGCACGCGCGGCCGGCTAATCTCACGTACGCCGCCTTCATGAGTCACTACCGACGCCTGCACCGGATCAATTCCCGCTGCACGAACGAAGCGCAGCAGGACTCCGACGCCGACGCCGCTGATCCGGTTAAGGTCGTTTCCGGTCGCCAGGGTGCCCGGCTCGATGTTGTCGGCTACTGCGCGGAGGCGGTGAGCCTCAGTCTTAGCCCGTTCATCAACGTCGGCCATCTTTGCGAGTGAATGCTCGGACCCATCCCGACGGCGGGTGACGCGGTCGGAGACGGCCCAGAGGTGGCCGGCATCTGTCTTGACCTTCTGCCCGTCGCTGAACGTGATCTCATACATGTCGCCATCGAAGACCTCTGAGAATCCTGCAATCTTCGTGACGGCTCCGGACGGTGTGAACACTTTGTCGCCGACGGACAGTTCGCGGTTGAGTGCCCATCTGGAAGGGAACTTGCCGGAGACAGGAACCGGGATTGGGGAGTCGAGGCTTTCGGCTTTCCCGGTGCCTGGTCTGCCGACGATAGCCGTGCCAAATAGCTGGGCTGATGCGCTGACGTAGGCTTTGCCGTCCTGGTTCGTTCCAATGAGCGGGCCGATCGGCTGCAGCATCGCCGGCGGGGTGGCGCGTTCGCGCGAGACGGTCTCACCTGAGATGGCGCCGGCGTGCGGGGAGACCATGCCGACGACGACCGTCGGCCCGACCAGGAACACATCCGGCGCGAACGGGTAGTCGCCGTCGAATGCCTTGATGTGCTTCTCGACGGTCTTCTTCTCGCCGCCCTCGTTGATGGTCCGCTTGATCGTCTCTTCCTTGTGCGGCGGCCGTGGCTTGGTCCGGCGGTGCGGCGGCGGCGGGAACCCTGCGGCCGCCAGCTTGGCGCGCAGCTTCACGTCGGGGGAGCGCATACGGCCGGTGAGTCCAGCGATCCCGGTGAGGAGCAGGAGCCCGGCGACGGCGAACAACGACGGTGCCGTGAAGGCCGGCAGGTCGAGCGGGATCTGCGGCAGCCCGAACAGTGTCGCGGCCGCGAGCAGCAGGCCCGCCGGGACGCCGAGCCAGGAGCTGTGCTTCGTCTTCGGGAAGCGCACGTCGGTGTCCAGGTCGAAGCCCGGCATCCCGGAGGTGAACTGGCCCAGCAGTGCGCGGACTTCGTCCTGGCTGGCGCCGCCGGCGGTCACCGAAATCATGATCGCGCTCGGCGAGTAGGAGTGGTGCTGAGGGCTCGCGTTCCCCAGCCGGTAGTTGTGCCACTTGGTGTGGAACTTGCGCTCCCTGTTCGACGGCTTGCGCAGCGACACCGCCACCCATGAGCCCTCGGGCATCGTGTTGGCCAGCAGCTTCGGGAACTCGGAGGGGTCGATGCCGTTCTGGGTTTCGCGCAGCACCGGCGACGGGCGGAAGGTCAGCGTTCCGATGACCGGGGTGTCGCCAAGGTCGTCCGGCAGTTGCGTCTCCTCGGACTTGGCGCCGACCGTGTGCGCCAGCGCGAGGGCGGCCCTGGCCCGGGCGGCTTCGGCTGGCATGATCACGTACCCGTTGAGCCCGGTCTGCTCGCGCCGGGTCAGCATGGTCGTGGTTCCGTACTGGGTGGCGGCCGAGGCGAAGGTGTTGGCCCGCTGCATGAAGGTCGTCGGGTTGGTGTCGATCCCGCCGGCGCGGGCCATCCGGAAAATGCGCTGTTCCATACCCTTGAACATGCGTAGACGGGGTCTCCCCGCCCTGCAGACCCCGTATGGGCGATTCGCGCCCTGAAATCCGGCAGAATCCCGGATATGAGGCCCGGAAATCCCCGGAAGCCGGGTTTGGGTGCTCCCGGCCCCTTCAGTAGGCATTTCTCTGTCATCACGTGCAGCGGCCGCGAGGACCTACTTCACCTTGCCGGGGGCGGTCCCTGCCTGGTCATTTCGGGGCTCTGATCTTGTGTGTGCGGCCGGGGCGGTGGGCGGAGGGGTTTGCGCGGACTTTGTCCGGGATTTTCGGGAGGGTGTACAAACTGTCAATCGTCCAGCTTGCAGCTGGGCATCATGTAAAGCACAAAGTTTCTCTGTACGGCTACGCCGTAAGGGCGGCTGCGCCGCGGGACCGTTGTGGGTCCGGCCGCAAGCGGCCTGGTTGGTGTGTCAGCTGTGCGGCGGACTGCACCTTCGGTTGCTGCGCAACGCTCAGGTTCCGTCCTGCCTGGCGTGTGGGTGTCGGCCAAGACGGAGTCGGAGAAGAGGGTGCACTTGTGCACGGGGCAGTGGTCGTCTTCTGCAGGAAAGCGCACTTGGCTGTCTGGCCTTCGGCCACGTGAGTGAGGGGTCGTCTCATCGACGACCGGAACGGTCTGCGACCCGGATGACGGACCGGCTGCCATCGAGCAGCATCACGATCCGGCAGGGCGCAGCCCACAGACGACAATGAATCGTCGTCTGTCCGCCAGCATTGCTTCGCAGAAGCTGTCGATGCACGCCTCGCCGTGACACCGCGCAGCAACACGATGAGGGAACGAGCAGCGTCCCCTGCGTGCGGAGCACGCAACACCCCGTGCAACACTGCCACCTGCGTACAACTCCCGGCCACGCACCCACCCTGCGGCGAAGCCGCAAGACACCATGAAGCACCGCACTACGTGCGGCGTAAATGTCCCACAGGTTGTGGGAGATTCCCCGTCAAGAGTGCAACAGGCCGTTGCACTATTCGAGGGCACTAAAAGTGCCACAAGCCGTGGCACTTTCGGGATCGCCCAATGGTCCAAAGTTCTCTGGACAATTCGAGAAGGACGCCAATAGTCCAGACACCGTCTGGACAAATAGAGCCACGCCAATCGTGCAGACACTCTCTGCACAAAGAGGCACCGCTAATTGCGCAGCAGGCCGCTGCCCGAATCAACGCGAAGCCCGAGACAACAACAGGCACGGCCAGCAAGGAGCAAAGGCAACCAGGAAGCATCCATGCGGCGCAGCCGCACGTCATACGCACAGCAAACCGGGGAGTGAAACGAGAAGGGAAACGAAGCGGACCGCCCGCGCAGCGGGCTAAGAAAGCGAACCGTCACCACAGCGCGGAGGCGTCACGATGCACGGGGTCGCCAAAGCGACGGGAGCGCCAGCGACCAAAGCGGAGGAGACCCGGCGGCGCAGCCGCCAGTTCACCAAACAGGCCGACAAGCCGCCAGGCGAAGTCACAACGGTGAACGCATCGCGACCCGCACAGCAACACGGGACGGTTCGCTTTCGGGTGAGGCGCGCCAGCGCCGAACCCTCTTAACATATGGGACTTCGCTGCCTCCGGCTTACAAAAATTTCCCGATGGTGCGGCCGTGACACCCGTTTGGTTTCCGACCCCGGTCCTGCGGCTATCGCCGTCGTTCGGCCAGCGCGTTCGCTTGGCCTGGGCTTGCGGCTACAGCCGGTCTGCCGGATGACTCAGGGGAGGTGGCTGCCGGCGGGAACAGGCTCTCCCGTCAGCACCACCGGCGCATCGCAAAAGTTATCTTCAGTGAACTGCAGGGTGGGGTCGGTGAAAATTGGATCAAGCATCCAGTGCGTGATCGACTCCCATTCACTGGAGTAGACGTCCAACGGTGAATCGAACTGCAGGGTGGCCCCGGGCTCAAGCGAGATGTGGAATGGCCGCAGCTCGCCGGGCGCGGTCTCGTACTTGTACTCTGGCCGGAATTTGGCCACACGTTCACCGTCACGGTCGATTCCAATGACGGCTACCGAATTCCACAGGTAGGCCTCGACGGCGGCAACAGTGTCATTGGTCAGATGCCCGGAGACTTCCACAACGCGCGTCACTTCCGAGTCGCCTTCGGCGATCACATTGACGTCTTCCAGGACGAGCGTTGCTTGGCCGGCCGGGCATGAAATCTCCGGCCAGTCGTTGTACTCGAACGGGTCCGGGTCATCAGCCGGAGCGGCATGCTCCTCGAACGGGGCGGAGCCAGGCTGTGGCGCATTAGGTGCGGGAAGCGGCGGCTGGACATGTTCGGGATGTTGTTGTCTTGGCGGAGCGGGCGCCGGCGTTTGCTGCTCGGGCATGGCAGCCGGCCCGGACTCTAGTGGGGCCGGCGTCGCCTTCTTCGCTGCTGCTGATGCAGTGGGAGCCGACGAGGCCGGAGCCTCAATCGAGGTCTGCGCAGCCTGGTTGTTTGCCGTTTCGTCCGGACTGGTCAGCCAGACCGCGCCCAATGCAAGTGCAACGCCGACAGCGATTGCCAGGATGCCAAGCATCGCGAGCTCAATCCGGCTCATTTTCCCCATGTCATGGATTGTAGACTCCCGCAGCGCAGCCGGCAGGTCCCGTCACGGCAGCTGCTCAGCGACCCATGTCGCCCCCCGGCTAGATGCCAGCTGCGAGCCACGGGCCCACTAGATGTTCTACGCGTTCACGGGTTCCTTGGTCACCCAAACTTCGTCGCCGGAGGTGACGCTGACCCTGAAGTTGCCGATCATCAAGTCGACGCTGAAGGTGCCAGCGAACTTGCCTTGGGCCCGCAGGTCGCTAAACCTTAATTCCCGCAGCTCACCCATGATCACAGTGCCGTTCTCAACAGCCGTGACACTGTGTCCCAGCTTCCGGGCCGTCAACTGGCCGGCTGTGATTTTGTCCGAAACCGAGGGGTCAAACTTCATGCTGATGCATTCCTTTTGTAGTAGTTTCCTAACCTTACTAAACCTACAGAAAGGAAGGCGCAAGCAGGTATCTGTGTGCAAGGGACATTAACTCGGATACGCGGCTAACCAGCTAATGCCTCGCCAAGGCAGGCCGCCTATCGCTTCCTGAGTGTCCTGAGGACAGGACGACTACCGTACGGCCGCCGTTGTTATAGGTCATGGGTCATGGGAGCGTGCAGGGCGAAACTTACTATCACTCGCAGTCACGGGCGCCGCTTTCCAGCCCTATCGCCTAGGTGGTGCGTGTAGAGATTTACGCGGCTCGTAGGAGCCGCTGTCCCACACCACGACATAAATTCTATTCCCGCATGCTCTGTGCCAGTTTGAGCAGTCCGATGCTACGATTCGCATAGCGAATAAACGCTTCATCATTTGTGTCTTTGTTGGGGGAAATATGTCAGGCCATCAGTCTTACGCTGCCCAAATTCAGTATCGGAAGTGGGCTCCGACAGTGTCCTTTTGGATTACTGCGAGTATCCTCTTTCTCCTGTTGATCTTGTTTCTGTTTGCCGCGGGACTGGGTGGATTTGGCGTATTCCTTACTCTGCTGGGCATTATTGCGCTCATTACCGGATTGTTTGCGCTGATCTTCAAACGCAGGTCTTGGATTGGATTGCAGAATCGCAAGGGCGCGAAGACGACCATTTGGAGTGGCGTTGTTGTTCTTGTCGTCGGGTTAGCTATTTCCGGTACTTCAGCCACTGCTGTCGACGAAGATGAACCTTTCGCGACGGCGACGGCGACTCCGTCGCCGAGTGCCAGCAGCATTGCCTTGACCTCCTGCGATGACGAAGATATGCGGCGCGGATTCCAATCGGAAATCTTCTTCTGCACTGAGGACGAGGATGGAGTCCTCGTGTGGATGGATCGAGATTCCCACGACAAGATCATTGCTGATCGTGCAGCAGAGGCAGCGGAGTTGAAGGCGAAGGAAGAAGCGGCGAAGGAGGCCGTTGCTGAGAAGAAGGCAGAAGAAGAGGCAGCTAAGAAGGCCGCGGCCGAAAAGAAAGCCAAAGAAGAAGCAGCAAAGAAAGCGGAAGCGGCAAAGGAGCGTCGCGAAGAGGCAGCCGCGAAGAAGAAGGCTGAAGAAGAAGCTGCGGAAACTGATCTAGGCTCTGGTGCCTATGAAAATTGCAGCGCCGCCGCAGCGGCTGGAGCCTACAATATCCAGGCAGGCTCGCCCGGATACGGCACCCATTTGGACCACGACCTGAACGGCATCGGCTGTGAGAGCGGTTCTCCAGGCTCCAGCTCCGGCGGTCTACCCCAAGAGCAGCCAGCCCCCGCTCCAGAGCCCGCCCCAGCGCCAGCCGCTTACTTCTCCAACTGCTCTGATGCACGCGCTGCAGGCGCGGCTCCCGTATACCGCGGCGGCCCCGGGTACGGCTCGCACCTTGACCGCGACGGCGACGGAGTCGCCTGCGAATAGCGGCTGACCTGCCCGCCGTTGAAGTAGCTGCCTCCCGATCCGCAATAGCCATCGGGAGGCAGCAGCATAGGAAAGCACTCCCATCATGAATAACATCCGGAATGGCCTCGTAACGTCATTCACCGCTGCCCTAGTCCTGCTGGGTGCCACAGCTTGCGAACCGCAAACGGTAAATGCAACGCCGCTAGTAGCCGAAAGCACACAATCCGCGTCGCCGCCCCCTTCCGTATCGGCCACCACACCGTCGCCGGTAGCCGAGGATGTCGAGCCGACGAAGACCAAGGAACCGAGCCCTTCCGCGGAGCCCAGTACAGCTGTGGCTTCGGCAGGTACTGTTCTTGCCCAACTGGAAACAATTCCGATCAAGGGCCGTGCGCCGAAGACAGGGTACGACCGTGACCTGTTTGGCAACGGATGGAAGGACCCTGACCGCAACGGCTGCGATGCGCGCAACGACATGCTCAACCGCGATCTTACGGAAAAGGCGCACAAGCCAGGAACTCAGGGCTGTGTCGTTACTTCTGGTGTCCTTGCTGATCCCTTTACAGCAACGACGATCAACTTCGTTCGCGGCAACGCGACGAGTACTAAAGTGCAGATTGACCATGTTGTCGCCCTCTCCGATGCCTGGCAGAAAGGCGCTCAGCAGTTAGCGCCGAATCAGCGTGAAGCCTTCGGAAATGACCCTCTAAATCTGCTGGCAGTCGATGGGCCAACCAACGGCTCCAAGGGGGACGGTGACGCTGCCACTTGGCTGCCATCAGATAAGTCATTCCAGTGCGAATATGTCGGTCTGCAGACGGCAGTGAAAGCCAAGTACGGGCTATGGATGACACAGGCGGAACACGACGCGATCCGCCGGATCCTTATCGCTTCTTGTCCCGACCAGCCTGTGCCTGCAGATGATGGGGGAGTGCTTGTTCCTGTGGCGGCTGAGCCTGCCCCCGCCGCTGAAGCGCCGACCCGACCGCAGGACGCTGCTGTCCCTAAGCTGTCGACCGGAACGGACGTCTTCTATCAGAACTGTTCTGCGGTGCGAGCCGCTGGTGCTGCCCCGATACGTGCTGGGGATCCTGGATGGGATACCAAGTTCGACAGAGACAGCGACGGCGTGGGCTGTGAGTAGCGCTGTGGGCAGTTGTCGTCCGGGCAGCTTCCGCGAATCCCCCCAACCGGGGGAGGCCATCGGACAAACTGTCCCGGGAGGCTGGACTATAGAATTCAGTCCGAATTCAGCGGAGTAATTGTATGGGCAGTGGCGAGTGCACGCACACGTACGTAAGACGCCATTGACAAGACAACCAGGAAGACGTTCTTTTCGAAGTCACACTCGACGTGGTGCGAGGTTGCGTTGGGGAAAGGTCGGGTCCCCCTAGCGAAAACTCAGCCCGACCTCGCCGAGGTGATCGAGGCGTGGCACGCAAGAACCGCAACGAGAGTGAGTAGGCCCGACGTCTGAAACCGAAGGCTGCTCGAGAAATTCCGACGCCCGGATGGAGGGATGCCATGGCGGCGCTGCCCGAGTACGAGCGGGAACTCATCATCCAACGCGTCCGGGCCGGGGTGATCTCGGCCCAGAAACGCGGGGTCCGGTTCGGGCCCGCCCCGCTGGACGAGGCGATCGCCCGGGAGCGGGTGGCCAACGCGCGCCGGATGATGGCCGAAGGCAAGTCCGCGGCCCTGACCGCCAAAACCCTAGGCTGGTCGAAGGCGACTTTGTACCGCTATCTGAACAAGTACGGCGAGGGTGCGCCGGAACCAGAGGGGCCGGTCCGGGCCGGTAAGGACGGCTCCAAGTATGCGGCCAGGCGGCGGAACCCGTCGCCGCGGAAGTGACGGCCGGATCGCCGCGCGTTCACGTCAGAGTTTGGAGCACCCCTCGAGCCGGCTGCACGCATCAGAGGTCACCACTCGACCCCGTAGTGGCCTTCGGCCGCGCCCAGCACCCGCTCTGGTTCGCCCAGGTGATCGACGGGGCGGTCACCGTCCAGATAGCCACTGGGGTTGCACAGCCACTGGGCGAGGTCTTCTTCGGTGCGCCCGTGTTTACGGATGACGGCGATCAGCCCGGGGATGACGTCCCGGATCCGGCCGACATCCTGGTCGAACTGGAAGCCCGGGTAAACCACGGCGTTGCGGCGCCGGACACCGATGAGCTTGCCGGCCTTCCGTTTGCCTGATGGGTAGGAGCTGCGGCCGGAGGCCCGGGAGCCGAGCAGTTCGCCGACCTGGCTTCCAGTGAGCATGCCGAATTCGGCCTCCATGGCGCGCCACGCGTTTTCGGTCGCCTGCATGCCGGCCATGACTTCGGGGCTGACGGGCAGAGGGAGGGAGGCGAGGGCGGGGCGGATGGCGTCCAGGCTGCGGTGCAGGTTCACGAGTGAGTCCTGCACCGCGGCTGAGTTGGCTCCCGGCTGGTCTTCCCGGTGGTGGATTTCGGTGTTCACGGCCGCTTCTTCCTGTGCTTCCTGCACTTCAGTCTAGTTCGGAAGCGGTAGGCGGATAGCCCTGCTCTGCATGGAGAGGGGCAGGGCTGCGGCTGTCCGTACGTATGCCCGGGCATACGAATGCCCGGGCGGGGCTGACTGCTGCCAGCTGCGCCCGGGCACCTCTCATTATTTTGTCCTAGAGCGGACGGATGTCGACCGCCTGCAGGCCCTTCTGGCCCTGGGTGACTTCGAATTCGACCTTCTGGCCTTCATCGAGGGATTTGTAGCCGCCTCCGCTGATGCCCGAGAAGTGCGCGAAGACGTCCTCGCCTCCGTTATCCTGGGCGATGAAGCCGAAGCCCTTTTCCGAGTTGAACCATTTCACAGTGCCAGTTGCCATGTTGCATTCCTTCTAGGCCTGCTTCGCGTGTTCCATATGCAAACACCGTTCCCGCTGCCTAGGTGAAACGCTATGTGTCAACCGGGCCGACGGCAAGGACAAAGCGCCAACCGACTTGGGTTATTACGGGCAGGGCGCTGCGCTGCAAGCAGCGCCCTGCACCCGACCGCGAAGGTAGTTCATGAACCGGGTAACGGGGGCACCTCCGGAACTGAAGACTCCACCCGTTGCCGTGCCGTTGCCGGGTGGAAGCCCCGCCCTGTAACGGGTGGGCGATGGCGCGATAGCAGCGCCACCTGATCAAGACTCGAGAGGCTCACCGCCGTTCAGAAGTAGGTCGATCGCCACTGGCACTCCTGAGGGGCGTTCCTTAATGCTCAGTAGTCGAGCAGTGTTGAGCTCCTTCTGCCTGGTAACGCCCTTAGCCATCAGGCCTTCATCCCACATCGACCTCCACGAACTGGGGCCTTTTTGGCCAGGAGGAATGAGGGCAGGAAACTTTTCCTCGGCGACCTTGAATGCACTTATGGGGTCGAACAAGGCAACGCTTCGCCCCTCATGTACGTAGATGCGGCCGACGCAGATTCCTTTGGGCATAGGGCGTTCGTTGTGGCCCACGGTCCAGCCGAGCGCATGCCAACTCTCGGGAGCTTTGGCGGGATCAGTCCCGTCAATCAGATGACAGTACCCGGCTGCAAGTGCAGAGCCAAGGGCTTGTGCGAGTGCCTGGCCCGGGCTTGCTTTGGCATGGTCCGCGGCAGTTGACATAGTCAGTGAGCGAATCCTCTGCGGCAGTCCCGTCTCGAAGGCCAGAATTTTCCGGTATTCGTCGCCGAGATTTACGTACTGTGCCATATCGTCAAGCAAGGCGTAGACAACAGTGAGATCACCTGCGAGCTTACCGGCGCGATCCGCAGCGGCCATGCCGACTGCAGAGCTGCATTCAGCAGCAGCCTTCTGGTGCTTCCTCAGTTCTTCTCCCAGCCACGAGCGCATTCTCTCCCATGACGTCATGCCACTGCCCGGTCCACTGGCGAACCGGCTGTCCGTCGAGGGACTGTCCGATAGACGGTGTGTGGGGTCCGGCGGTATTCATTAGTTGGAGGTTCTCTCGAACCGACCCGCGAAGGTGATCGCGAACGCGTTGAGCGCAGGCTTCCACCTCATCACCCAGCGTGCCCGGCCTCCGCCGGTAGGGTCAAGAGACCTGGTGACCAGGTAGAGGCATTTCAGAGCAGCGGCCTCGTTGGGGAAGTGCCCGCGCGCCCTCACCGCCCGCCGGTAGCGGGCATTGATCGACTCGATCGCGTTCGTCGTGCAGATCACCCGCCGGATCTCCACGTCGTACTCCAGGAACGGCACAAACTCCGCCCATGCGGATTCCCAGAGCTGCACGATGGCTGGATACCGTTGGCCCCACTCGGCTTTGAATTCGTCGAACCTGTCCTTCGCGGCCTGCTCACTGGGTGCGGTGTAGACCGGCTTGAGCGCCTTGACGATCCCGTCGCGGTGCTGCCGGCCGGCGTAGCGGAAGCTGTTGCGGATCAGGTGCACAATGCACTGCTGCACCACCGTTCGCTCCCAGGTGGTCGTGATCGCCTCCGGCAGCCCTTTGAGCCCGTCGCAGACGGCGATGAGCACGTCTTCCACACCCCGGTTCTTCAGCTCGGAGAAGACCTGCAGCCAGAACCGGGCGCCTTCGGCGCCGTCGCCGGCCCAGATGCCCAGGATTTCCCGCTCCCCATTGGTGGTCACGCCCATGACGACGTAGAACGGGGTGTTGCGTACCTGGCCGTCGCGGACCTTGACCACGATCGCATCGACGAAGATCACCGGGTAGATCGGATCCAGCGGGCGGGCGGACCACTCAGCCAGCTCACCGGCGACCTTCTCCGTAATCCGGCTGATGGTGTCCTTGGAGACCTTGGCCCCGTAAACCTCCTCGAAGTGCGCAGCGATCTCCCCGGTCGTCAAACCCCGGGCGCTCAGGGAGAGCACGATCTGATCGATTCCGTCCAAGCGCCGTTTCCGCTTGGGCACGATCACCGGCTCGAAGGATCCCTCACGGTCCCGCGGCACCTCGATCTCCACCGGCCCGATCTCGGTCAATACGGTCTTGGATCGGGTGCCATTGCGCATGTTGGCCGCGATCGGAGTCTCGCCGTGCTCGTGGCCGAGGTGCTCGGTCAGTTCCGCTTCCAGCGCAGTCTCGAGCACGTTTTTCGTGAGCTGGTTCAGCAGACCGCCGGGGCCCACCAGGCTCACGCCCTGTTCCTTGGCCTGCGCGAGCAACTGCTCGGCGAGCTCCTTCTGATCGATGATCTCTCCCGTCACGGGATCGATCATCGCCTCTGTCATCTCGGTCGTGAACTCTGACACGCCCGTCTCCTTTCGGATTAGGCCGGGCCATCACACACCGTTCTTCTTACAGTCCCTCCGTCGATGCGAGATGGCGGATGTAGGAAATTACGTGGGAAGTGAATCTGGCCTGGGTTCCATCGGACGCAGCGAGCTCGGTGATAGCAGCCGTCCTCTTGTGATCGGGGTGCAGACTTCCAGTACCAATGTGGACAGGAATAGTTCTCTCACGTGCACTAGGTGTCGTCAGTTGATTCTCGCCTGTGATGATGAGCTGAGCGATTGGAAAGTTCCGCTCTTGCGCCTGTGCATCTCGGTCAGAGCGACCCTTTGCAGCATTGTTGAAAACATTTCGGATCGTGTCTTCGAGGTGTGCACTCTTGTTTTGTGCAGCGTCCCTAGACGTGGAAGGAGCAAGATCATCAATGACCCAGATGGGAACGCTAGAGAGGACCTTTTCGGTGTATGCGAGAGTGTCACCGGCGGAGCCGGGAGGCTTACCAATCCAAGCCGACTTGTCGCTTGCCCAGAAGTACATAGCCGTTTCCGCACTGAAGGTCTTGCCGCGTCCTTTAGGGCCCCAGACGTAGATGGAGGTCTTTGGCCGGAGGGGCAGGCAAGGGCGCAGTGCACCGGCCAGTATGACCGCTGCCGCTGCCGGGTCGCTCCACGCTTCCGAACGGACGTAGGTATCCAGAATCGTGCGGAAGTCCTTTCTGACCTGCTCCACATCAGCTGCGTCTTTCCAGTTGAGCTCGCTGATCTCTCCGAAACCATAAAGGAGTGAAGTCTCTGGGCTTGGCGTCTTGATTTCGACCGTAACGTCCTCATGGGCCGGGATTACCTGTTCGCCAGCTATGAACGCGGGCAGACCGTGGGCGGTAGGCACCCATCCCATTTGCTGCCAAACCATCGACTCTCTACGTTCGTCCCGACGATGTACTTTAACTGCCTGAAGAAAACCTTCTGCATGTTGATGCCTGGGGGGCCAATTAGGATGCATCAGCAGCTCAGTCGGTATCTGCGCTCCATGGCGGATCCAATCAACCGGCTGGTAGTGCAGGATTTCCTTGGGGCCGGTCACCTGACAGGTTTCCTCCGGTGATCCGCGGTACTCCCAGCTCACTTCCACATTAATGAATACCTTGCCGTTGGCGGGGGCATCCATGCGGCCAGTCTTCAGCTCACGTGTCGTGGGCCGCCGCCGCGTGAGGAGCTTGGTGATGCGGCCGCCGAGCGGGATTCGTTCTTCCCAGCGCAGGGTAGGTGCTTCATCGTTCCTGGCTGACTGTACGCATTGTTCAGTCCTCAACCCGTCCTCGCTGATACGCCATGCTCCTGGCTTGGTCTCTTCATTGCTGCTCGGTGCTGTCGGCATCTCGAGTACGGAAGCGGAAAACAGTTCGTCCAGGCGGGCCCCCGATCCCAGGAGATGCCGGAGGTTTCCGTCTGGAAAGAGTGACCGGCTTACAAGCGGCGGCAGAAAAAGCGCCCTCGGGGACGACACCGACGGGTTGTGCTCGAGGGCCTCCCAGACACTGGATGCCTCTTGGTGTGCCTTGGTGAGGGAAGCGTGCTGGGGGTCGAAGACGAGCAGGACCTCAGACGGAAGCTCTGCACCGGCCAGGTCATCCGGCAGTGAGGGCCGGTGTAACGCCAAGGCATCCGTGGACAGGACCAGCACCCGATCTTCAAAGGGAACCATTTCCATGATGGCGGTGAGTCTCCGCGCGGGGTTCTGGCCGCCGGATCGGGCCAGTTCGTCACGGCTGATGCCTGAATTGAAAAGGGATTGCGTCAGCCAGGCGTCTGCGGCCATAGGAGAAGGGACGCAGACGGCGACATTCGCTTTTTCGATCCAGGAGCTGGGTGTTGAGGGGTGTACGCCCAATGAACCGCCCACCTTCATCGTGAAGTTGTGGCGTTCCGGTTCGCCGAGGTGTTCGGGCGCGCAGATGACGAAACTTTCAGCATGGCTAGGATGATTCCCTTTATGGAGGCAGTCCCTGAGGCTGGCCAGCGAATGCCACGGAATGAAGAGTCCGTCACGCTTTTGGAACTGCTTCTTCCAGGCCTTGCCTAGTGTCGTTGAAAGTTTGACTTCGGCTTCTTTCAGCCGATCGGCTGTCGTGGCTGCATCCAAGACTGCATATCCCCGCGCATGCTCAACGAGGGGAGCGATGCTTGACTCCGAAAGCCATCTGGCAGCGGGGCCGTGGAGGGACTCCCGATAGTCATCCGGAGTCCATCGCGGTACTTCCGTGGGAAAGAAAGCGTTCTGCGCAGCTTCGAGAATGGAACCAGGAAATGCAGGCCCTGTTCGCGGCGCAGAATGATTTGCCACATTCATTCTTTGGTCCTTTCTTGTGTCAGTGGCAACTGTATGAGCCGCCAGTGGGTGCTTATGCTTCGATAGGTTCTGAAGATGCAGGTGTGCGGGCTTGGGCGAGGATTTCGGCAACGTCGCTCGGCGCGAACCGGATCGTTCGCGCATCGAGCCGCGTGTGCCTCCAAAGTCGCCGATAGCACTTTTCCCGCACGCTCCTTTCACTGACGCCGAGTCTGTTGGCGAGTTCAGCGGGTGTAATGAGTTGGTCATTTGGTTCCACGACGATTCCCTTCATCTCTGGTCTCTGATCCGCCCTATGCATGAAGGGGCCGGTATCGGTGACAAAAAGTCTGTGCTGGCCAGAAAACGTGCATTTGCGGAGGCGGCAAAGCCCTATCGCACGGGGCTGAACCGCAGTACGGAGGGCAAGCTCTTCTGACTTCGGCTGCCCCGAGGTCGGTTTGAGCGTTCACCTGCGGCCGACGAATTTCGTCATACCAGGATCAGGAACTCGCTTCTCTTGGAAATTCCCTTGAAACCATGCCCCAGAAAATGGCGTCTTCACTGGCTGCCCTAACTGATCCCACCTGGCGAGGCCCGCATGAATCCTGTCCGTCGCTGGGCATGATCTCGGGACTTCCTTTCTGCTGATTCAGGACCAGGGTAACGAGCCCGTCGACTAATGCGAGGCGTGTGGTATCACTCATCCGAAGATAGGATTCTGCCGCCGCAGTTCGACCCTTCCGTTGGAAGTCGGCCAGAAACCGGCCAGCTACTGACAACCGATCATCTTGATTTGGAAACATCGTCCTCCGTCCGTGGAACGAACCGCGAGCAGTTGCGTCGCCCAGTGCCTATGCAGGCATGCGACGGGACGCCGCGGATTTTTCCGTCAACGACACGAAGTGGACATTGCCGCTGATAGCGAGGCTTGAAGCGTAATCGTCCTGATGCTTCGCCTATTCCCTATTGCATTGCCCCGACTGCTGTTCCAACTACCAAATTCGGTGAGCTGACGACTGCTCAGCCCGTTGTCGGGAAGACCAGCCATCGGACCGGTCGGACTGTTTCTTGAAGCGGCAAGGCGAAATGCTCATGGAAGCGGCAGCGCGTGCAGCATCTGAGTGCTTTTGCGGCGGGTAGGGCTGGATTCCCTTGGCACTACGAGGATTCGGGACGCCCTGGCATGGTCCAGCAGGTCGCCTACTGGCTGGGCAACCTCGGACCACCCCGAGCCGAGGAATGAGCCGACCCGTAATGCAACCGTCTTCCCCCTTATATCTCTCTATATCTAGACGTTAAGAAAGAGATATAGGTATCTAGTGCCACCCGGGCCACCTGTTTGTACACTTGCTGCAAGTGAACGCAGAAGCGTAAATGGGCTCCAATCACCGGTTTACATACGGTTACTATCTATAGTTCTGTCCTGCGGTTTCAGGTCGCATGGGTGGCCCGGGTGCAACGGGTCCCTGCAGGTACACCGTTGGAGCTGGCAAATACGATAGATGCGGCCCTTGGCCGGCGGTATGCCGTCGGTCAAGGGTGGTCGACTGGATTCAGGGTGTCGCCGGGGCAGACATGGCGATCCCTCACGTCTTGACGGCAGTTGCCTTGCAGCGGCTAAGGGCCAACCTCCAGTCCGCGGAGCCATGACATAAGCGAGTCGGCCGGCCGCCGTCGGGCAGTAAAACGGACCACAGGTGGGCACTGACCCTGGCCGTCAAGGGGCAGAAAATACTGGCCTTCGTCAATATCGACAGGCTGGAGGTATGGCGGCGACCTTGGATGAAGCCGGGGATAGCCGCGGCTTCGCCTGCCAGTTTCGTGAACTTTAGGTCAGAGAGGTTCTACGCGATTGTCCGACCGGGGAGTTCCAAGGCCAAAAGTGTCTTAGCAAGATGGTTCACTATGCCTGTAGCAGGTTCCCTTGAAGATGCCGGAGACGATACCGATTAGAGGAGATCGTAGTGAGACTCGGTTACGCGCGAACTAGTAGGACCGACCAGGACGCCAGTATGCAGGTAGATGCCCTCATCCAGGCCGGCGTCGCAGCAGACAAGATCTTTATCGACGAACTCTCCGGTGCGAAGGAGGCAAAGGATCGGCCTGGAATGCAGGAGCTGTTGCGGTATGTCCGAAGTGATGACGACGTCTACTTTTGGCGTCTGGACCGGATTGGCCGATCGGTGGTCGATGTCCTGAACACTGTCAATGAGTTGGTCGAGCGGGGTGTCCGACTGCACTCGATCATGGACAGCGTCGATCCTACTTCGCCGCAGGGCAGAATGCAGCTGGCGATGATGGCTACCCTCGCCGAATATGAGCGGGAACTGATTAACGAGCGGGTGCGCGCTGGCGTGATCGCCGCACAGAAGCGTGGGGTTCGATTCGGGCCGTCCCCCTTGGACGAAGCGATCGCTAAAGAACGTGTCGCCACTGCAAGGCGGATGATGGCTGCTGGTAAGCCCGCCAACTTGGCGGCCAAGACCGTCGGATGGTCTAAGTCAACGATGTACCGGTACTTGAAAACTTATGGGAATGAGCCCATGGAAGAAGATGCCCCGGTGCGCCCAGGCAAGGACGGATCTAAGTATGCGGCGAGGAGGCGCAGCATGCCGCCACGTGAACAGTGATGGCCTTCGAGTGGGGCATCGCACTTCTCCGATTGGCGCCCGTCAGAATTGCCGAACACGACGAACGGGCCGAGGGATGCACATCTCTAACGCCTGCTTAGTACCAGACTCAGCTCAGATTGGACATGAATGTTCCAGGTATACGAAGTTACTGACCTTGACATGGCTACATATCGAGTGACTTCCGCTGCGGGTACTGCTTATTTTCTGGATCTGACGCCTCCCAGTCGTACGCTGACCCGGCTTCCATTCGAACACGATCAACATCCTGCATTTGATTTGGACCCAGCGAAAGCCCTTCGTCGCGACGGCGAGCCCCTGCGGCTTGTGTTTCTGGATACTTTACGGGTGGGGGAGAGCGCGCGCTTTTGGCTGGACGTGCGTGAAGATGGCATCCTCACCTGGCGGGAAACCACCCCCATAACGAGCATTACCGAACTGAAGAATGGATCGTGAGCGCATATGGACTGTTGACGAAGCCCGAGAGATAGTCTCGGAGACTACGCGTCAGTCTTTCACCTTGGAATGGCGACGAATTCTTCCCACATGTTCCTGGTGAAGGCCTAGTGCCGTCTCTCGGTTTCAACACGAGTCGGCATTGTTGGTCGACTGTCTCTTGAGTGGCTGGCCACGCCGGCGCAGCACTTCGCGGACCCCCGATAAGGGTATAAATACATGGAGCGGCTCAGCGGCTTGACCGAGGCGGACGTTTGTCGGTAGGGCGGCAGCTGAGCGCCGACGGAAAATAAATATCCCGTAAATAGCCCTTTTCCAGATTTCGGGCAAAATAAAACCCCGCCTGTACAGGTGTTTTGCCTAGTCAGACGGGGTTTTTCTGTGCACCCCCCGGGACTCGAACCCGGAACCCATTGATTAAGAGTCAATTGCTCTGCCAGTTGAGCTAGAGGTGCAGTGTGTTTGGAAGAGTTTCGGACTTTTTCGTTTCCGTTTTCTCCCTCGCAACGACATGTAACTCTAGCAGGACTTTTTGAGGAATGCGAAATCCAGCGGGCGATTGTTGGCTACTTCACAGAAACGGCCAGCATGCGGTCCGGATTGCCCCCATTTGTCAGCACCCACAGGTCGCCTTCGGGGGAGAGCGCCACGTCGCGGAGCCGGCCGTACTTGTCCGCCAGGAGCGCCGTAGGTTCTCCCGCACCCTCCTCGGTCAGTTCTACGCGCCACAGGCGCTCGCCCCGCAGGGCCGCTATCCAGGCCACTTCCTCCACAATGGCCATGCCGCTGGGGGAGGCTTCCGCCGTCGACGGCCAAACAACGACGGCGTCCACATACCTTTCGTCGCCGGGGGCGCCGGTGACGGCGGGCCACCCGTAGTTCTGCCCCGGCTCGATGAGGTTGAGTTCGTCGTCCTCGGTGGGGCCGAATTCGGTTGCCCACATGCGGCCCTGTGAATCCCAGTCCATGCCTTGGACGTTTCTGTGCCCATAGCTGTACACGGGACTGTCCGGGAAGGGGTTGCCCGGCGCGGGCTTCCCGTCAGTAGTGACCCGGAGAATCTTGCCACCCAGGGAATCCAGGTCCTGGGCCGCTTCGGAATTGCTCGCATCGCCGGTAGAGATATAGAGGTGGCCGTCCGGGCCGAACTCCAGCCGGCCGCCGTTGTGGATCCGCGATTTGGGGATCCCGGTGACAACTTCCTGTACGTCCGACAGGGTGCCGTCGTTCCAGCGGTAGCTGATGACCCGGTTGTCCTGTGGCGACGTCAGATAGACAAACAGGCGTTGGTTTTCGGCGAAGTCGGGGCCGACGGCGAGACCCATCAGACCGCCCTCTCCCGTTGTTTCAAGCGGGGAGCCAATCGGCACTGAAGCCACGGTGCGTCCGTCCCTGACGTGCTTGATCAGCCCGGTGTCGTTTTCCGACATGAGCGCACTCCCATCCGGCAGAACGGCGATGGACCACGGCGTCTCCAGGTCCGTGGCGGCCGTTGTGACCCGGCCCTGCGATGTCGAGGCGCTGCCGGTGTCCGGGGCGGTGCTTTCGGACGGACCGGTGCAAGCCGCCAGGCCGAGCGCCAAGACCGCAGCCGTGGCTACGAGCTGGCCGCGCCGAAAAGTGTCTTTGCGGAGCCGGTCGCCCGGGACCGAAGGGCCAGCATGAGACGGCGGCTTAGGTCGCATTCGTGCCGCGGTCGCCGTCGTTGTCCTGAACCTTGTCCACCCGCGGCTCGATGACGGTTTCGCCGTCGTGCGCGGGCCACTGTGTTTCATCGTAAAGCGGGTCCTGGCTTTCGGCGGTGCTGGCGCGTTCCTGTGGCTTCGGCTCGGCCCCGGTTTCCGGAGCGCCGGGGCTTGCCTGGGAGGGAGCCGGATCCTGTGCCTGGTCTCCGGCGCTCCCGGTGAAGGAACCGGCGGGCGCATCCGGCTCTACCGGTGCGGCATGCTTGCCGTGTGTAGGCGGCGGGGCGTCGGAGTCTTCGATGTACTTGTCTTCGACGGCCGGTTCGGAGTGTGCTGTTTCCGCTGCGCTCTCGATCCAGCCGTCGATGGGTTCAGGGCCCTTGTCGTTCGAGCCCGTCTGATTGGTATGTCCGGCAATGAGTCCGCCTGTGGCCGCGCCGGCCGCGACGCCGCCGGCCGCCGGTTCGGAGCGATGCGCTACATTGCCTTGCCGCGGCTTCGGGTCATCCTCCGTCACGCCCATCCTGCCGACCGTAGGGGCCTGGGCGGCCGCATCGGAGGGCCCGTGCGCCATGTTGGTCGGTGCGTGGCCCAGCGGTCCGCTCGATGCCGGCACCTGTCCAGCAGAGGAGCCCCGGGTGAAAAGCCACCACAACAGCGCAGCGACGATGACGACAATCAGTACCCAGATGAACCATTCCATGACGGGACCTTCTTCGGTTGGCGGCGTGGATCGTCTGATGCGTACGTTAGTTCCCGCCCCAGAGCATGTCCATAGCAACCGGTAGCCAGGTGCTGGCCCAGCGGGCCCGGCTGCTTTGGGCCCGCCGCGGCAGCCGGGCTAAAGTTCCGAACATGGCTCAGCAGACTTTGATCAACACCGTCACCTTTCCGGATTCATCCCTCTTGGAGGCGGTAGGCCCACTGCCTTCCGGACTGCAGGCGGGAGTGTGGGACCTGCAGGACCCGCCGCAGGGGATTGCCACCGCCGACATCGAAGCCGTGATCCTGCCGTATGCCGCGGGCACCGACTGGGAGGCGTTGAAAGACCTGCCTCGGCTGAAGCTGGTCCACACACAGTCAACGGGCTATGACGGACTGCCGGAGCTGGTGGGACCGGATGTCGCCGTGGTCAGCGCCGCCGGTGTCCATGCAGCCGCCACGGCGGAACTGGCGGTGGGGCTGACGCTGGCTTCGCTGCGCGGTGTGGACCAGATGGTCCGGGACCAGCCCAAGGCAGTGTGGAACTCGGTGCGGCGCCAGTCGCTGGCCGACAGCCGGGTCCTGCTCGTCGGGGTCGGTGGTATCGGCCGGGAAATTGCCAGGCGGCTCCAGCCTTTCGAGGTTGAGCTCACGCGCGTCGGGAACACCGCCCGGATGGATGCTGAGGGCCAGGTGCACGCCGCAGACGAACTTACCGCGCTGGCCGCAAAGTGCGACGTGATGATCGTCATCACCCCGCTCAATGCTTCCACCCATCAGCTGATCGACGCCGAAGTCCTCGCCGCCATGCCCGACGGCGCCCTGCTGGTTAACGTTGCGCGGGGAGCCGTGGTCGATTCGGAGGCACTGACCGCGGAAGTTCTCAGCGGCAGGCTCAAAGCCGCCGTCGACGTCTTCGACCCGGAACCGATCCCGCGCGACCACCCGCTCTGGCAGTCCGAAAACATCATCATCGCCCCGCACGTGGGCGGCAACACTACGGCGTTCTGGCCCCGGATCGTCAAGCTCCTGCAGGGCCAGCTGCAGCGGCTGTCCGAGGGGGAGCTGCCGGAAAACCTGGTTCAGCCCGGGCCCTTCGCCTAAGCACTCAGGCGAACTCGAGTACTCAGGCGACTTCGAGCAGGCCGGCCATGAAGCTGCGGAAATCCGCTTCGTCGTCGTCCTGCTCGATAACGTGTCCGGGAATCGGCAGGAGACCGCGGGTTCGGACGGTGAACCGGAAGGTTTTTCCCGTGCTCGTGCCGACTTCGTAGTCACCCTCCGCCAGTTGGATGGCGTGGGAGAGATTGGTCATGTTGATCGCCACCGGGGTGCTTCCCGCAGTCAGGGTGGGCCCGTTGAACGGCGCGATGATCAGCTCCTGCGGACGCCAGCGATAACCGATGACGTAATACCGTTCCTTCCTCGAACCCGTCGGCGACTGTGCCGCCCGGTCCGCCCCTGCACTGCCGAAAACCAGGTTGTAGTCGCCGTGGTTGGGAATCTGCGCGTCGAAAATGCCGCGCAGGGTGTCCTTGAGTTCGTCGCTGGTAGGCGTAGTAGGGTGCATGTTTCCATCCTAGGGAACCGCTCCATTGTGTTGCGCCCCCGTGTCACATGGTCATGAGCGCAGCGGGGCTGGCCATAGAATCGAAGTCATGAGCGCGGACGTAACTCCTGATATCAAGCCCCGTAGCCGGGTAGTCACCGACGGCATTCACGCAGCCCCGGCACGTGGAATGTTCCGAGCAGTGGGAATGGGGGATGACGATTTTGCCAAGCCGCAAATCGGCGTCGCCAGTTCCTGGAACGAAATCACACCCTGCAACCTGTCGCTGAACCGGCTGGCCCAGGGCGCCAAGGAAGGCGTCCACTCCGGCGGCGGATTCCCGATGCAGTTCGGCACCATCTCCGTCTCGGACGGCATCTCGATGGGGCACGAGGGAATGCACTTCTCGCTGGTTTCCCGCGAGGTCATCGCCGACTCGGTGGAGACGGTGATGCAGGCCGAACGGATCGACGGTTCGGTGCTGCTGGCCGGCTGCGACAAGTCCCTGCCCGGCATGCTGATGGCTGCCGCGCGCCTGGACCTGGCCAGCGTCTTCCTCTACGCGGGCTCGATCATGCCCGGCTTCGCCAAGCTGGAGGATGGCTCGGAGAAGGAAGTCACCCTGATCGACGCCTTCGAGGCCGTCGGCGCCTGCGCAGCCGGCAAGATGAGCCTGAAGGACCTGGACGCCATCGAGCGGGCGATCTGCCCGGGCGAAGGCGCCTGCGGCGGCATGTACACCGCCAACACCATGGCCTGCATCGGCGAAGCCCTCGGCATGTCCCTGCCGGGCTCCGCCGCACCGCCCTCGGCCGACCGCCGCCGCGACATGTTCGCCCGGCAGTCCGGGGAAGCCGTGGTCAACCTGCTGCGCCTGGGCATCACCGCGCGCGACATCATGACCAAGAAGGCTTTCGAGAACGCCATCGCAGTCACCATGGCCTTCGGCGGCTCCACCAACGCCGTGCTGCACCTGCTGGCGATCGCCCGCGAAGCGCAGGTGGACCTGACGCTCGAGGACTTCAACCGCATCGGCGACAAGATCCCGCACCTGGGCGACCTGAAGCCGTTCGGCCGTTACGTGATGTTCGACGTGGACAAGATGGGCGGCGTACCGGTCATCATGAAGGCCCTGCTGGACGCCGGCCTGCTGCACGGCGACTGCCTGACCGTGACGGGCAAGACCGTTGCGGAGAACCTCGCGGAGATCAATCCGCCGGACCTGGACGGCAAGATCCTGCGCGCGCTGGACAACCCGATCCACAAGACCGGCGGCATCACCGTGCTGCACGGCTCGCTGGCTCCGGAAGGCGCCGTCGTCAAGAGCGCCGGCTTCGATGCCGACGTCTTCGAAGGCAACGCCCGCGTCTTCGAACGCGAGCAGGGTGCGCTCGAAGCGCTGGACCGCGGCGAAATCAAGGCGGGCGACGTCGTCGTTATCCGCTACGAGGGTCCCAAGGGCGGTCCGGGCATGCGCGAAATGCTGGCCATCACCGGCGCCATCAAGGGTGCCGGCCTGGGCAAGGATGTCCTCCTGCTCACCGATGGCCGCTTCTCCGGCGGCACCACCGGCCTGTGCATCGGCCACGTGGCGCCGGAAGCAGTGGACGGCGGTCCGATCGCGTTCGTCAAGGACGGCGACCGGATCCGCGTGGACATTGCCGCCCGCAGCTTCGACCTGCTGGTCGACGAGGCCGAGCTCGAAGGCCGCAAGATCGGCTGGGAGCCGCTGCCGGCCAAGTTCACCACCGGCGTGCTGGCCAAGTACGCCAAGCTCGTACACTCGGCCTCCACCGGCGCTTACTGCGGCTAATCGAAGGCGGACGGCGGCGGGTTACCACCCGCCGTCGTCCGCCTTCCAGTGGACCCGGTTAGAGTCCACTAACTGGACAGCAATGTCCGTATAATGAGACAACGTTGTCTCCGGTTGACACTGATATCTGTGTGGTAGAACACTGAAGTCATGCAGAACGTATCCGTGGTCGTCCTTATCAAGCGCGTGGCGTAAGCCCCGGCTGGTAAGACCACGTCACGCGCGAAACCCCATCGGAGCCAACCGGCTCGACGGGGTTTTTTTATTTGCAGAAGAGAACAGAGCCGGCCCTCCCGTACCAGGGAACCGGCAAGCACATCCGAAATTACAGAAGATCCGCAAAGGAAATCCGATGAGTAAGGGATCGCCAATCAGCCCCTCGCTGATGGCCCAAAAAGCGCCGGCCGCGGCCGGCGACGCTGTCAAGAACAAAGATGCTGCTTCTGTCTCTTCCATCGTGGATGCGGTCAACCCCGTTCAGGGGCCCAACAACATCGTGCCGCCCACAGAAATGACCGGCTCACAAGCCGTTGTCCGTTCACTGGAAGAACTGGGCGTCGATGACGTCTTCGGGTTGCCGGGCGGGGCCATCCTCCCCACCTACGACCCGCTCATGGACTCGACCAAGATTAACCACATCCTGGTCCGCCATGAACAGGGAGCAGGCCATGCCGCCCAGGGCTATGCCATGGTCACCGGCAAGGCGGGCGTCTGCATCGCCACCTCCGGGCCCGGCGCCACCAACCTGGTGACCGCCATCGCGGACGCCCACATGGACTCCGTCCCGATGGTGGCAATTACCGGCCAGGTAGCCACCAGCGTTATCGGCTCGGATGCCTTCCAGGAAGCGGACATTGTCGGCATCACCATGCCGATCACCAAGCACTCCTACCTGGTCACGAACCCGGAAGACATCCCGCGGGTGCTGGCCGAGGCCTTCCACATCGCCACCACCGGCCGACCCGGCCCCGTCCTGGTGGACATCCCCAAGGATGCCCAGCAGGCCAAGATGACTTTCTCCTGGCCGCCGAAGATCGATATTCCCGGCTACCGCACCGTGGTGCGCGGACACTCCAAGCAGGTCCGCGAGGCAGCCAAGCTGATTGCCGCCGCGGAACGTCCCGTCTTCTACGTGGGCGGCGGCGTGCTCAAGGGCAATGCGTCCCCGGAACTGCTCGAACTGGCGGAACTGGTCGGCGCGCCGGTGGCCACCACGCTGATGGCCCGCGGCGTGTTCCCCGATTCCCACCCGCAGCACGTCGGCATGCCGGGCATGCACGGAGCGGTCTCGGCCGTCACGGCGCTGCAGCAGGCGGACCTGCTCATCACCCTGGGTGCCCGGTTCGATGACCGGGTGACCGGTGTCCTGAGCACTTTTGCCCCCGAAGCCAAGGTTATCCACGCCGACATCGACCCGGCCGAAATCTCGAAGAACCGCACCGCCGATGTGCCGATCGTCGGTTCGGTCAAGGAGATCATTCCGGAACTCGCCCAGGCCTGCCGGGAACGGTTTGCCGCCGACGGAGCCCCGGATCTGACCGAGTGGTGGACGCAGCTGAACCGGCTCAAGAACACCTACCCGTTGGGCTTCACCGAGCCCGACGACGGCCTGATGGCGCCCCAGCAGGTCATCGAGCGGATCGGCGAACTCACCGGTCCGGAGGGCGTGTACGTTGCCGGCGTGGGCCAGCACCAGATGTGGAGCGCCCAGTTCATCAAGTACGAGCGGCCGCAGGCCTGGCTGAACTCCGGCGGCCTGGGCACCATGGGCTACTCCGTGCCTGCCGCCATGGGCGCCAAGGTCGGCAACCCGGACCGGGTGGTCTGGTCGATCGACGGCGATGGCTGCTTCCAGATGACCAACCAGGAGTTGGCCACCTGTGCACTGAACAACATCCCGATCAAGGTTGCTGTCATCAACAACTCCTCGCTCGGTATGGTCCGGCAGTGGCAGACGCTGTTCTACGACGGCCGCTACTCCAATACTGACCTGCACACCGGCCACGAGACGGTCCGGATCCCGGACTTCGTGAAGATGGCCGACGCCTACGGCTGTGTCGGACTGCGCTGCGAACGCGCCGAGGACATCGACGCGACGATCAAGCAGGCGCTGGAGATTAACGACCGTCCGGTGGTGATCGACTTCGTCGTCAGCCCCAACTCAATGGTCTGGCCGATGGTGCCCTCGGGCGTCAGCAACGACCTGATCCAGATCGCCCGCGACATGACCCCGGAATGGGAAGAAGAGGACTAGTCAATGGCACGCCATACCCTTTCAGTGCTGGTTGAAGACGTTCCGGGTGTCCTGACCCGTGTCGCCAGCCTCTTTGCCCGCCGGGCGTTCAACATCCATTCTTTGGCCGTAGGCCCCACGGAAACCTCCGGGTTCTCCCGCATCACCGTGGTGGTCGAAGCTGAAGGTGATCTGCTGGAGCAGGTCACCAAGCAACTGAACAAGCTCATCAATGTCATCAAGATTGTCGAGCTGGTTCCCGAATCCTCCGTGCAACGCGACCACATCTTGGTCAAGGTTCGTGCGGATGCCGCGACTCGGCTGCAAGTAACCCAGGCAGCAGATCTATTCCGCGCTTCCGTGGTCGACGTGTCTACCGACTCGTTGGTCCTGGAAGCTACTGGCACCGCCGAAAAGCTCAACGCACTGCTGTCGGTGCTTGAGCCGTTTGGCATCCGCGAAATTGTTCAATCAGGAACGCTGGCCATCGGCCGCGGCTCCCGGTCCATGAGCGACCGCGCCCTGCGTTCCGCCTAGACCCTTATCAAGAAACCTCAAACAGGAGAAATACAAGTGACTGAGCTCTACTACGACGACGACGCCGACCTCTCGATCATCCAGGGGCGCACCGTTGCCGTCATCGGTTACGGCAGCCAGGGCCACGCCCACGCGCTGAGCCTGCGCGACTCGGGCGTGGACGTCCGCGTTGGACTCAAGGAAGGTTCCAAGTCCCGCGAGAAGGCAGAGGCCGAGGGCCTGCGCGTGCTCGGCGTTGCCGAGGCCGTTGCCGAAGCTGACCTGATCATGGTGCTGACGCCGGACCAGGTCCAGCGCCACGTCTACGCCGAGGACATCGCTCCGAACCTGCAGTCCGGCGATGCCCTGTTCTTCGGCCACGGCTTCAACATCCGCTACGGCTACATCAAGCCGCCGGCCGACGTGGACGTTGCCCTCGTCGCCCCCAAGGGACCGGGCCACATTGTCCGCCGCGAATTCGAAGCAGGCCGCGGCGTGCCGGACCTGATCGCCGTGGAGCAGAACGCCTCCGGCAAGGCCAAGGAACTGGCACTGTCCTACGCGAAGGCCATCGGCGGCACCCGCGCGGGCGTCATCGAAACCACCTTCACCGAAGAGACCGAAACCGACCTGTTCGGCGAGCAGGCTGTGCTCTGCGGCGGTGCTTCGCAGCTCATCCAGTACGGCTTCGAAACCCTGACCGAGGCCGGCTACAAGCCGGAGGTTGCCTACTTCGAGGTGCTGCACGAGCTCAAGCTCATCGTTGACCTGATGGTTGAAGGCGGCATCGCCAAGCAGCGCTGGTCCGTTTCGGACACCGCCGAGTACGGCGACTACGTTTCCGGGCCGCGCGTCATCGACGAGCACGTGAAGGAAAACATGAAGGCCGTGCTGGCCGACATCCAGTCCGGTGCCTTCGCCAAGCGCTTCATCGACGACCAGGATGCCGGTGCACCGGAATTCGCCGCACTGCGCAAGAAGGGCGAGGACCACCCGATCGAGGCCACCGGCCGCGAACTGCGCAAGCTGTTCTCGTGGATCAAGACCAACGATGACTACACCGAGGGCTCTGTAGCCCGCTAAGGAACGCACGCGGCATTCCGCGCCGCACGCACACCTGAATTAAACGGCACGGGGGCCGGACGCACATTGGTATTCTTAACAATGCGCGTCCGGCCCCCTTGTCGGTCTTAGACTGTACTCACCCCACCATGCAACGCAGCGAAGGAACACCCCTGTGGAAAAACCTGTAGTTCTCCTTGCCGAAGAACTGTCGCCAGCCACCGTCGAGGCACTGGGTCCCGACTTCGAGATCCGCCAGACAGACGGGGCGGACCGCTCCCAGCTGCTCTCCGCCATTGCAGATGTTGACGCCATCCTGGTCCGTTCCGCCACCAAGGTGGATGCGGAAGCCATCGCCGCGGCCAAGAACCTGAAGGTCATCGCCCGTGCCGGTGTCGGTCTGGACAACGTGGACATCAAGGCGGCCACACAGGCCGGCGTCATGGTGGTCAACGCGCCGACGTCGAACATTGTTTCCGCGGCGGAACTGACCGTCGGGCATATCCTCTCGCTGGCACGCCACATTCCGGCCGCCAACGCTGCCCTCAAGAACGGCGAGTGGAAGCGTTCGAAGTACACCGGTACCGAGCTCTACGAAAAGAAGGTCGGCATCATCGGTCTGGGCCGCATCGGTGCCCTGATCGCTGCGCGCCTGCAGGCCTTCGAAACCCAGATTCTCGCTTACGACCCGTACGTCACGAGCGCACGTGCCGCGCAGCTCGGCGTCCAGCTGGTGAGCCTGGATGAGCTGCTCGAGCAGTCCGACTTCATCTCCATCCACATGCCCAAGACGCCCGAAACCATCGGCATGATCGGCGCCGAGGCGTTCGAGACGATGAAGGCTTCGGCCTACATCGTCAACGTCGCCCGCGGCGGTCTGATCGACGAGGACGAGCTGTACACCGCGCTCAAGGAAGGCAAGATCGCCGGCGCGGCCATTGACGTCTTCGTCAAGGAGCCCAGCACCGACCTGCCGTTCTTCGCCCTCGACAACGTCGTGGTCACCCCGCACCTGGGTGCCTCCACGGAGGAGGCACAGGAGAAGGCCGGTGTCTCGGTAGCCAAGTCCGTGCGCCTGGCTCTCGCCGGTGAGCTCGTTCCCGACGCGGTCAACGTTGCCGGCGGCGTCATCGCTCCCGAGGTCCGCCCGGGCATCCCGCTGATCGAGAAGATCGGCCGCATCTTCACTGCACTGACGCATGACTCCGTCACCCAGATCGACGTCGAGGTTGCCGGTGAAATCGCCGAACTGGATGTGAAGGCCCTGGAGTTGGCCGCGTTGAAGGGTGTCTTCAAGGACGTTGTCTCGGAACAGGTTTCCTATGTCAACGCGCCGGTGCTGGCCGAACAGCGCGGGATCAGCACCCGGCTGATCACCACCACCGAGTCCGAGGAATACCGGAACGTCCTGACCGTCCGCGGGGCGCTCTCCGACGGCAGCCGGATCTCGGTCGCCGGCACGCTGACCGGCCCGAAGCAGATCCAGAAGCTCGTGAGCGTCAACGGCTACGAAGTTGAAATCCCGATCAGCGAGCACCTGGTGGTCTTCACGTACGAAGACCGCCCGGGTGTCATCGGCACCCTCGGCCACCTGTTGGGCACTCACAACATCAACATCGCCGGCATGCAGGTATCCCGCAACGAAGACAGCAAGCAGGCCCTGGCACTGCTGACTGTGGACAGTTCGGTGCCGCAGGATCTCCTGGAGGAACTGCGCCGGACCATCGGCGCCACGCTGGCCCGGGAAGTCGACCTGCAGGACTGACCAGCTGTAGTGCAGGCCCGTTGAGCAGTTGGCTTCCGCGTCGGCTCAACGGGCCTTTGCGCTTGTCTCCTCTCTTTTTCGTACCGTCAAGTCCTTATGTGGGGGAATACAGTTGAACGCAGCAGCACGATTCTTGCGTAGCCGCTCGCTCGTAGTTACGGTAGTGGTCCTGGTCGCAGCCATGCTGCTATCGGTGTTCATCCAGGACCGCGCCCAGTCCTCCCTGGGACAAGTAGTGGATACCAATTCCCGGGGACTCTACGACATCCTGGTCCTCCCGGAAGGCAAGGGCCCGGACGCGGACACGCTGAAGCAGCCGGATTACGTTTCCGGTACCGGCGGCATCACCCAGGAGCAGCTCGGGCAGATCCGCGGTCTCGCCGATGTCGGTGTCGCCGCCCCGATCAGCCTGGTCTCCAAGGTTGTCCAGGACATCGAGTTTCCCCAGCTGAAGGCCACGGACTACGTGGGCTACAACGAAAACATCGAAGGCTACCTCGAACAGCAGAACATCACCGACGCGGTGCCGGCCAGCGAATGGCCGGAGCCGGATTCCGTGCTCAGCGAGGAACCGAAGAACTACCGGATTACGGCCAAGGCCGTCACCTCCAATGGCGTCAGCGACACCGTCCTGTTCGAAACCGGCGCGGAGGGCTCGCTCGGCCAGGCCAAGCTGGAGGAACTGAAGGTTCCCGGCGGCAGCAGCCTGCGCACTGTGGCCCCGGAGGGGGAGACGGGCATCAAGTTCCCGGACCCCGCCGGCGGCAGTGTCCACGGCGATTTCGACCTCACCATTGCCTTGCCGATGCTGCCCCAGATCACCGAGACCGTTGTTGCCGTTGACCCCGCCGCCGAGCAGGCGCTGCTGGGCGAGGCCGGCGGCTTCCTCGCGCCCCTTGCGAAGGCCCCAGCGCCGTCCGGCCGCAGTGCCATGGAACTGGGGGATAAGTTTTCGCAGCAGATGACGCCCGGTCTCTTCGCCGAGGGCGCCGACTCTGCCGAAATCGACGGGCACCCGTTCAGGTTCTGGAGCCCGTTCCTGACCCAGTACCGGTCCGCGATGGAAGCGGGAACACTGACCGAGGATTCGAAGGTCATCCCGCTGGTGGTCCGCTCCGGCACAGACCTGGATCTGACCTACTCCGTTGACATCGAAGAGATTGACGACGCCGGCAATACCGTTGCGGAGGTCGGTACTGTCAGCAAGGAGCTGGGGGAGGGCTACCTCCCGTTTGCCTCCTCCAAACCCTTCCAGCTGCGCTGGCCCGGGGGCGAGGACTACAACTACCTGCTGGGCTCCGGCGGGGTCCAGGTTGTCGCGGGGCTGCACCAGCCGGCCGAATGGACGACCGATTTCCTCTCCACCCCGGAGTATGTGGCCGGCGAAGCCAACCCGGACGGCAGCGTGGACCAGACGGTCACCCCGCAGGGCTGGGTCACCGTGAACGAGCTGCCGGAAAAGACGCTGCAGTGGCAGCTGGAGCCGGACCAAAGCCAGCGCGAGCCGGTCAACGAGCAGTCCTACCGGACCAGCCTCGATGATCCGGCCGACGCCGCCGCACCCCTGCCGTTTGTCTACGGCACCTTCGACGCCAATGCCGTGCGCGAGGCAGCCGGCGACGTGAACTATCTGCCGCTGGGCGGCTACGACCCGGCACCGGTGACGCTGACCGAGGATGCCGAAGGCAACGACGTCGAAGACACGGCGCTCAAGCCGGGCCTCAGCGGTGCCGGTCTGGCGGTGCAGTCCGCCGGTGCCATCACGGACTTCAACGGGCTGGCGGCCGTGCGCGGGACCTCCGACACGGATCCGGTTATTGACGCCGTCCGCGTCCGGGTGGATGCCGCCGGCAGCTGGGCCGATGCCGCGCCGAACATCGATGCCGTCGCCGCCGCCATCGGCGACCTGGGCCTGGATGTCCAGGTTGTTGCCGGCTCCGCCCGCGAGGAGGTTTCCATCTATGTACCCGAGTACCACCAGGAAGCTGATGGTACGGTGACCGACCTGGGCACCGTCAGTCAGTCCTGGGTCCGCCAGGGCGCTGCCTCGGCGGTCCAGAGCTCGCTGGGCCAGGCCAGCTCGGCGCTGCTCTTCCTGACTCTGGGCGGGGCCGCGCTGCTGACCGCGGCGAGCACAGTTGCGTTCACCCGCTCGCGCCGTACCGAAGCGGTGACGCTGCGCGCCATGGGCTGGACACGGCCGAGGATCCGTTCGTGGTTCCTGGCCGAACTGCTCGTCGGCGCCGCGGCGCTGCTGGCCGTGGCGGTAGTGGTCAACGCCTTCAGCCGCACGCTGACCACCCTGGTGGTTTCCGGCGTCGTACTCATCGTCTATGTCGCGGCGTCCTTCATCTCCGCCGCCTTGCTGAAGCCGGTTCCGCCGGCCGGGGACGCGCCGTCGTCGTCAAGCACCGTCTCCATGATCGACACGCCGCTGAAATTCGCGCTGCGGCAGGTGAACACCAACCGATTCAATGCCGGAGCGGTTGTTGTGGGCGTGGGTGTGCTCGGTGCGGCGGCCGGCGCGCTGGCGGCGGTCATCCTCGACCTCCCGCGGGCGGCGGGCAGCACGGCGCTCGGCTCGCTGGCGCTCAGCCAGACCGGCGGCGTGAACATCGCGCTGGCGGTGCTCGGCGTGGTGACGGCACTGGTGCTGACGCTGATGACCGGCCGTTTCGACCTGGCCCGCAAACGTGAGCAGTGGGACATTCTCGAGGCGATGGGCTGGACTCCCACGCTGCTGCTCTCGCTGCGGCGCAGTGAAGCCGGGCTGCTGGCGGTGATGGCCCTGCCGCTGGCCGTCCTCGGCGCCGTCGGCGTTTCCCTCGCCGTGGCGCCGCATGCCGCGCTGCGTGCGGTGGCCGCCGGCGTGCTGGCAGTGATTCTCTGGTTCATCCTGATGACAAGGACACGGAAATGATTGAACAACCGCAGACGCGAGCCGAGAAAATCGGGCGTACCGCGGACCACGCCATGCCGCTGGAGCTGCGTGGCATCACCATCCGCTACGACGGCGGCGGCGGCGAGCCGCTGGTGGTCGCGGAGGACTTCGACCTTGGCCTCGAGGCGGGGAGCATGCACTGCCTGGCCGGACGAAGCGGCTCGGGCAAGACCAGCATCCTGACGGTGGCGGCCGGCCTGACGCTGCCGACCTCGGGAGAGGTGTACTGGCAGGGCGATTCGCTCGATGAGATGGACGACGACGAAATTTCCGACCGCCGCCGTGCCCTCATCGGGTATGTGGACCAGGGCGGCGCTCTGATCGACGGGATGAGCGCGCTGGAAAACGTGCTGCTGCCCGCGGTGCCGGACAAGCAGGTCGAAGCGAAGACCGAGATGGCCAAGGACCTGCTGGACCTGGTGGGGCTGGGACGCCGGATGCGGCACTATCCGGCGCAGCTGTCCGGCGGCGAACGGCAGCGGGTGGCGATTGCGCGCGCGCTGATCCTGGGCACGCGGGTGCTCGTGGTGGATGAGCCGACGGCCAGCCTGGACCGCGAGCATGCCAACCAGATCATCGGCATCCTCAAGGACACCACCAAGGACGGGATTGCGGTCCTGGTGGCGTCCCACGATGAGGAACTGATCAAGGTGGCGGACAGCCGCACCCACATGTACTGAGGCGGCCAGCCACCGCCGAAGGCGCTGTAACCGCCAGGAGCCGGGTGCCGCCGTCGTTGTCACGAAGACGGCGGCGGCCGGCCGCTTTCGACAAGCGCCGAGCACACGCGGTAATTTCTATAGGTGACCTCTTCTGCTGATAAGCCCCCGTACTACATCACCACGGCTATTTCGTACCCCAACGGCGTGCCCCACATCGGCCATGCCTACGAGTTCATCGCCACTGATGCCATGGCACGGTTCAAGCGGCTGGACGGCTACGACGTCTGCTTCCTGACCGGAACCGACGAGCACGGGCAGAAGATGCTGCACACCGCGGAGAAGGAAGGCATCACCCCGCTGGCCCTGGCCAAGCGCAACTCGGACGTCTTCCAGGCTACCCAGGACGGCCTGGGCATCAGCTACGACCGCTTTATCCGCACCACGGACGAAGACCACTACGCCGCCGCGCAGGCCATCTGGAAGCGGATGGAAGAGGCCGGGGACATTTACCTCGACAAGTACGAGGGCTGGTATTCCGTCCGCGACGAGGCCTACTACGGCGAAGACGAGACCGAGGTCCGCGAGGACGGCAAGCGCTACTCGATCCAGACCGACACCGAAGTCACCTGGACCGAAGAAGAGTCCTACTTCTTCCGCCTGTCGGCCTACCAGGACAAGCTGCTCAAGCTCTACGAAGACCAGCCGGAATTCGCCGCCCCGCGCACCCGTTTCAACGAGGTCATCAGCTTCGTCAAGCACGGCCTGATGGACCTGTCCATCTCCCGCACCACCTTCGACTGGGGTATTCCGGTGCCGGGCAACCCCAAGCACGTGATGTACGTGTGGGTGGACGCGCTGACCAACTACCTCACCGGAGTCGGCTTCCCGGACACCAAGGCGGAAGCGTTCCGCAAGTGGTGGCCGGCCGACGTGCACGTGATCGGCAAGGACATCTCCCGTTTCCACGCCATCTACTGGCCGGCGTTCCTGATGTCCGCCGGGCTGGAACTGCCCAAGCGTGTGATGATCCACGGCCACCTGTACAACCAGGGCGTGAAGATGTCCAAGTCGCTGGGCAACGTGATTGCGCCGTCGGACTGGGTGGAGCAGTACGGCCTGGACCAGATGCGCTTCTTCCTGCTGCGCGAAGTGCCGTTCGGCGCGGACGGCTCCTACAGCCACGAGGCCATCGTCGGCCGGATGAACGCGGATCTGGCGAACAACCTGGGCAACCTGGCCCAGCGCTCCCTGTCCATGGTGGCCAAGAACTGCGAAGGCAAGGTCCCGCAGCCCGGCACGCTCGCCGCCGAGGACCACGAGCTGCTGGCGCAGGCCGAGCGGCTGCTGGAGAAGTCCCGCGCGGCCTACGAGGCGCAGGATTTCCACGCTTCGCTGGAGGCGATCTGGACGGTGCTGGGCGACACCAACGCGTACTTCGCCGAGCAGGCTCCGTGGGTGCTGCGCAAGACGGACGTGGAGCGGATGAATACCGTGCTTTACGTCACGCTGGAGGTGCTGCGGATCGTTTCCATCCTGGTCCAGCCGGTGATGCCCGGTTCGGCCGCCAGGCTGCTGGATGTGTTGGGACAGAACGACGACGGCGCCCGCGACTTCGCTGCCATTGCGAAGGCTTTGGTGCCGGGCACGGATCTGCCGGCGCCTACGCCGATCTTCCCGAAGTACGAGGAGCCTGCCGCATAGCGGCTGCCTAGGTAGCGTCCGGCCTGGCCAGGAAGCGGTCCTTGGCCGTCTGCTCCATGATGCGGGCCATCGTGTCCAGCTGGCGGTGGGTCTGGTCCAGCAGCTGCCGGAAACGCTGGGCATCGAGGCGTGGCTCCGCTTCGGCCAGCACGATCAGGGTCCGCCAGAGGCATTCCTTGCCGCGGAGCGCGGACTGGAGCGTTTCCAGTTCCAGCTGCGCTCCGGCGCCGCCGCCGATGCGCAGCGGGTTGAGCGGATTGATCTTGCCCACCACGGCGCCGCCGGCGGCCGCGACTTTCTTGAACGTGCTCCGGCGGTAGCCGAACTGTCCCATCAGCTCCTTGACCTCGCGGCGTTCGGCGATGACCTCGTTGCGCAGGCGCTGGAGGTCCGCCTCGAACTCGGTTCCGGCCCAGGATTCCCGCGCCGAACCGAAGAGCTTGATGCCGGTCTTGGCGCCCAGCAGATGATCGTCCAGATAGGCGGCAAATTCGTCATCGTCCATTCGGCCCGGCTGTTTGTGGTCCTGGTCCATTCTGGGATCCTCCCGGTCGTCGGTCATCAGCATGCTTGCTATTTTTGCAGATCCTGATCGGGTTGTCGTGGACCCGGGGCGAAGGCGTTAGCCGGCCAGGTCCTCGGGGTGCCTGATGCGGGTCTTCTTCGCCCGCACGCCCCGGTTCCACAGCCACGTCAGCAGCCATAGCACGATGCCTACGCCGATCATCACGCCGGCGATCTGGTATTCGATGGGATCCTGTGCCCACGGCCCCACCAGGAACCCGCAGGTCAGAACGCCCAGGTACGGGAGGATCTTCGGTGCGTGGAAGTGTTCCCGGTCGATCGGCCGTCGGCGCAGGACGAGGACGGCGACGTTCACGACCGTGAAGACGCACAACAGCAGCAGTGCCGTGGTGCCGCCCAGCGCGCTGACCGTGTCGGTGCCCATGAAGTTGGTGACCGTGACGATCAGCCCCACGGCGATCAGCGTGGTGAAGATGATGGAGGCCCACGGCGAGCGGCGGTTCGGCAGCACCTTGCCCAGCGAACGTGGCAGCACGTCCTGTTTCGCCATGCCATAAAGCAGGCGGCTGGCCATCAGCATGTTAATCAGTGCGGTGTTGGCCACCGCGAACATGGACAGGAACGGATAGATGACATCCACCGGCAGTCCCGGCGCCCCGGCCTGCACCACTTCGAGCAGCGGAGTGGTGCTTTCGGAGAGGACACCGATGGGGACAATCGCCACTGCGGCGATGGATACCAGGAGGTAGATCAGGACGGTGATGCCCAGGCCCGTCAGCATGACTTTGGGGAAAATTTTGACCGGATCCTTGGTTTCCTCCGCCATATTGACCGAGTCCTCGAACCCCACCATCGAGAAGAAGGCGAGCGACGTGGCCGCCGTGATGGAGAGAAAGGCTCCCTTGTCCGCGGACGTCTCGAAGATCAGAATCCTGCTGAAGTCCACGTTGCCCTGGGACATGGCCCAGAACCCGATGAAGATCACGATCATCAGTCCGGTGAACTCAACCAGGGTCAGGACCACATTGAACTTGATGCTCTCGGCGACGCCGCGCAGGTTGATCAGCGCCAGCACGATCATGAAGATCACCGCGACCCACGTGACTCCGCCCTGGTCCCAGTCAAGGTTGAACCCCACGATGAAGTTCTCGGCCAGGAATTTGGACGCGGTGGAAGCAGACGTGATGCCGGAACTGAGCACCGCGAACGTGACCAGGAAGGTCAGGAAGTGGATACCGAAGGCCTTGTGCGTGTACAGGGCGGCGCCGGCGGCCTGGGGGTATTTGGTGACGAGTTCCAGATAGGAAAAAGCCGTGATGGTGGCAACGACGAAGGCCAGCAGGATCGGCGCCCAGGCGGCACCGCCCACCTCGCCGGCAATCCGCCCGGTCAGCGCATAAACGCCGGTGCCGAGGATATCCCCGACGATGAAGAGCAGTAGGAGCTTTGGACCTATGGCCCGTTTGAGTTCCGGTTGCTCATGGGTTTCGGTGGTGCTGCTCATCGTTGAACTCCCGTCCAAGCGTGGTGCCTACGGTCAGAGACTTCACAGTCAACGTAGCACGCGGCCACTGCCGTGTCTCGGGGGGCAGCGGTGACCGGTCAGCCGGAGCCGGCATTCTCTCCGGAGCACCGGCCGGACAAAGATTGTGGCGGCGCCTCCGCTGAGGAAGCGCCGCCGCAATCCTGTCCTGCTCGGAGGCAGTGAGCTCGCGGCGGCTAGACCGACGCGAGCCCCTCGACGGGGGAGAGCCGTGCCGCGCGGCGGGCGGGCATGACGGAGGCGAGCAGCCCGGCGACCACGGCGACGGCCAGTACGGCGGCCAGCTGCAGCCAGGGCACGTCCGGCACGACGGCGGTAAACGTGCCCAGCGCGGACTGCGCGCCGAGCCACCCGTACAGGATGCCCAGTCCGGATCCGATCAGCGCGGCCACGCCGGCGATCAGGACGGCCTCCAGGGCCAGCATGCCGCGCAGCTGGTTCCGGGTCAGGCCCAGCGCCCGCAGCAGCGAGGACTCCTGGGTCCGTTCCAGCACCGAGAGCGAGAGCGTGTTCGCCACGCCCACCAGCGCGATCAGCACCGCCACGGCCAGCAGCCCGGTGACCACCAGCAGCAGCACATCGATCACCTGGTTGAACGCGGCCCGTTCAATCGCCGCCCCGGAGACCTGGGTAGTCCTGCACGTTCAGCCCGGCGGCCAGTTCGCTGCGCAGTTCCATCAGTGCCGTGGCGTCGAGGTCCCGGTCCACGGACAGCCACAGCTGCGGCAGGGAAGAGTAGTACTCCTCGCTGTCGGCGGCAGCGGGCGCGGGCACGCCGATCTCTTCGGCCACGGCGGAGGACATCAGCGGCGGGAAGGAAAAGCTGCTCACCTCAACCACCTGCAGCTCCCGGGAACCGCTGCTGCCGGTGACGGTGAGCGTGTCCAGGCCCGAGCCTTCGGCGAGCAGCACGGTATCGGCGTCCAGCGTCAGGGACTGGTCCTGCAGCAGTTCCCGCTGTGCCGGTTCCAGCTGGTAGACGCCCGTCCGCTGGCCGTTCACCGTGGCGTAGCCGCCGGTCGTGACCAAGCCGGCGGCAGCCACGCCGTCGTACGTCAGGGCGGTTTGCGCGGCTGCCTCATTGAGCGGCCCGCCGTCTTCGGTGAGGTTACCGATGCTGATGTCCACCGGGAACTGCGCGCTGAGCTCGGATTCGAACGCCGTGCGGGCGGACTGCGCACCGGTCATCATCATGACCACCAGCGTCACGCCGATCAGCAGCGCCGTAGCAGTGGCGGAAGTGCGGCCGGGGTTGCGCACCGCGTTGACGGCGGCTAGCTTGCCGGGCACGCCCAGCGGCTTCGCTAGGGCACCGACGGCGGTGACCAGCGGCGGCACAAAGAGCGTGGCGCACAGCAGCAGCCCGATGAAGGACATGGCGCCGCCGGGCAGGGCAATGAGCAGGTTGGCACTGAGCGCGCCCAAGCCAAGTACGACGGCGCCACCCACCACGAGCGCGATGCCGAACCCGAGCCTGACCTTGCCTTTCCGGTTTCCCACGCGGACATCCTCGGCCGGTCGCAGGGCCGCCAGCGGGGCAACCGCGGTGGCGGCGCGGGCCGGGGCAAGCGCGGCGAGGACCGTCATGACCACGCCGGTGACCAGGCCGACCGCAACGGCCAGTCGCGGGACGGCCAGGGCCGCGAACTCGGTGTCCGGGCGGCCCTGCAGCACAGCAATGATGCCGGCCATCAAACCCACGGCTCCGAGCACGCCGATGACGGATGCCACAACGCCGACCAGCAGCGCCTCCACCAGCACCGAGCGGCGGATTTGCCCGCGGTCGGCACCGATGCAGCGCAGCAGCGCCAGCTCCCGGGTGCGCTGCGCGATCAGCACGGAGAAGGTATTGGCCACCACCAGGGCTGACACCAGGACCGCTACCAGGGCGAACGCCAGCAGCACGATGGTCAGCTGGTCCGTGCCGCCGGTGAAGCTGGCGACCACTTCCTTGGTCTGCTCGGCCGCGGTGTTCACGGTCGGCTCCGCGAAACCTGCTTGGACCAGCGCAGCGGCGACGGCGTCCTTGGCAGAGGCAGCGTCGGTGCCCGCGGCCAGGTCCAGCTGGATGCTGCGCACCTGGACCGGAGTTTGCTCGCCGGCGAGCGCGGTGAGCAGTCCGCTTGTGCCGAAGAACTGCGGCTGGCCCATCATGAGCGGATCCTTGGACGCCTTCACGGTGGCTGAGACGGTGGCGGGGATGCCGCCGGCGGCTACGTCATCGCCGGCCGCCCTCCCGGCGCCGGGCGCGAGCTCGAGCTTGCTGCCGAGGGTCAGGGCGAGGCGCTTGGCGGTGGCATCATCCACCGCCACTTCGCCACTGCCGGGCCGCGTGCCTTCGATCAGTTCCAGATTGTCCAGACCGGCCGGCGCGGTGTTCTGCAGCGCGCCGTAGCCGGCCTCACCTGCCGTGCCGAAGGCGATGTGGCTCTGCTGCTGGACGTAAACCTCGGCCACGCCGTCTGCGTCGGCCACGGCCTGGGCCGCCTGTTCATTCAGCGGCTTCTCCGGGCCGGCGCTAATCACCAGGTCCGCGTTCCGGAAACCGGCGCCGACGCTGTTGCCCAGCGAGGCTTCGGTGGAGGCGTTGACCATGAGCGTGGCCGTGAGGAAGCCGACCGCCATCACCACGGCCAGTGCTACGGCGATGAACCGCCGCGCATGCTGCTTTACCTGTGCGAGTGCTACCTGCAGCATGGCTTCAGGCCCCCAGCTTCGCCAGGGCGGCCAGGATCTGCTCGGTGTCCGGGCGCTCGAGCTCGCCTACCAGCGCGCCGTCGTTCATCAGGACCACGCGGTCGGCATAGGAGGCGGCGACGGGATCGTGGGTGACCATGATGATGCTTTGGCCCATCTCGGTGGCGGAGCGGCGCAGCAGCGAGAGCACTTCCGCACCGACCTTGGAGTCGAGGTTGCCGGTGGGCTCGTCGCCGAAGATCACATCCGGCCGGGTGAGCAGCGCCCGGGCCACGGCGACGCGCTGCTGCTGGCCGCCGGAGAGCTCGTGCGGACGATGCGTCAGCCGCTCCGCCAGACCCAGAGTGGAGGTCACGTACCGGAACCATTCCTTGTCCACGCTGCCGCCGGCCAGCGCGATCGGCAGCGTGATGTTCTGTTCGGCCGTCAGTGTGGAAACCAGGTTGAAGGCCTGGAAGACGAAGCCGACGCGCTCGCGGCGCAGCTTGGTCAACTGGTTGTCGTTCAGGGCGGTGATCTCGGTATCGCCGATCCAGATCTTACCCGAATCGGCGGTGTCCAGGCCGGCCAGACAGTGCATCAGGGTGGATTTGCCGGAGCCGGAGGGGCCCATGATGGCCGTGAACTTGCCGCTCTCGAACGCCACATCTACATTTTTCAGGGCGTGGACGCGGGTATCGCCTGTGCCGTAGGTCTTGTTGAGGGCCTGCGTGGCTGCCGCGGCGGAAGAATTCCCGGAGCCGTTCGAGGCACCGGACGCGAGTGATTGCTCAGTGCTGGTTGTCATACTCCAACGCTACGAACCAAGGACGCCCGGGCGGATCGGCCCCCGGTCTGGTGTTCTGCCGCGCCGTCTCATACCCAGGGTTGAGAAGTCAGGGAGTGACAATCCCGGTTTCGTAGGCGATGACCACGGCTTGGACCCTGTCCCGGGCGTTGAGCTTGGCCAGGATGTGTCCCACGTGCGTCTTCACCGTGGCCTCGGAGAGGAACAGAGTGGCGGCGATCTCCGGGTTGGACAGTCCTTGGGCAATCAGCGTGAATACCTCGCGCTCGCGGGCCGTAAGCGTGTCCACCGCGGCGGCATGACGGCTCACCTCGGGACTCGGCGCGCGCAGCAGCGGGGCTACATGGTCCAGCAGCCGGCGGGTGGTGGACGGCGCGATCACGGCGTCGCCGCGGTACACCGTCCGGATGGCCTCGAGGAGCTCCTCCGGCGGCGCGTCCTTGAGCAGGAAACCGCTGGCCCCGGCCTGGATGGCCGACAGTGCGTACTCATCCAGATCGAAGGTGGTGAGCACCACGACCTTCAGGTCCGGCCCCTCCGGCCCGCCGTTCCGGGCGGCCCGCGCCAGCAGTTTGCCGGTGGCTTCGATGCCGTCCATGCCCGGCATCCGGACGTCCATAAGAACGACGTCGGCGCGAACCACCGCGAGTGCGTTCACCGCTTCCTGCCCGTTGCCGGCTTCGGCCACCACCTCAAGGTCGGGCTGGGAATTGATCAGCATTTTGAAGCCGCCGCGGACCAGCTGCTGGTCATCGACCAGGGCCACGCGGATGGGTTCCTGGCCGGCACGGGCGGTTTCGGCATCGGCAGCTGGAATGCTCACTCTTTAGGCCTCCGTGTAGGGGATGAATGCGTGGACGCGGAATCCGCCGCCGGGCTTCGGCGCGGCTTCCACCGTCCCATCGTAGAGCGACAGGCGTTCGGCCATACCCGTGATGCCTTGCCCGCTGCCGGCGGTGGCTGGATCCGCACCGGCGCCCCGGCCGTCGTCGTCAATCCGGAGCTGCAGGCCGCGGCCGGTCCATGCCAGCAGCACGTGTGCCGAAGCGTTCGGCCCGGCATGCTTGAGGACATTGGTCAGGCCCTCCTGCACCACGCGGTAGCCGGTCAGCTCCGCGCCGGCGGGCATCGCACGCCGCGGCTCGCCCGTCCGTTCCAGCGCGACCTCCAGCCCGGAGCGGCGGACCGTCTCTACCAGCGTCTCCACGTCCGCCAGCGTGGGGAGCGGCCGGACGGAAGCGACGTCGTCCCCGCGCAGCACACCGAGCAGCCGGCGCATGTCCCGCAGCGAGGCACGTCCGGTTTCGGCGATGGTGCCCAGCGTCTCGGTCGCCACCGCCGGATCCTGGGCGCTCGCATACCGTGCGCCGTCGGCCTGGGTGATGATGACCGAGAGCGAGTGTGCCACGATGTCATGCATCTCGCGGGCGATGTGGCTCCGCTCGTCCGCCGCGGCCAGATCGCGCTCCTGCTGCCGTTCGATCTCCAGCCGGTGTGCCCGGTCCTGCAGCGCCTGCACGGTCAGCCGGCGGTTGCGGACCAGATCGCCCAGGGTCCAGGCAACCAGCACCACGGCGTCGATCGCCACGAACGTGATGAAAAAGGTGGGGATGCTGCCGGTAGAGCCGTTGGCAATGAACGAGAAGCGGACAACGAACATGGCGCCGCCGAGCAGGGCCAGCACCAGGCCGCCCAGGCTGGCCCAGCGCGGTGCGTAGGCCGCCAGCGAAAACACCATGACCAGCACCAGGGAATGCGCCGGGACGGGCACGGACAGGAACGCCACATTGAGGAGCGCTGCTATCGCCATGGCCGCACCGGCCTGCCAAGAATGCGTGCGGCGCCAAGCCAGCGGGATGATCAGCAGGGCCGAGAGCACAAACGCCGGCAGGTCCGCGGCGGCAACGTAAGGCAGGGCGGAGACGGCAAAGGCCGACAGCATAATGATGAGGTCTACTTTGCCGGGATTCTCCTGGAACCAGTTGTAGATCCGGTGGTGCACGCGCATGATTCAAAACTCTATGCCGGGGCCGGGCCAGGCGCCTCATGCCCAGGTCTGATTTCCAGGTGTTCACAAAGTGAGATGGCTTGCTCAAGATGTGGGATCGTTCCCTAGACTGGAGGCATGAACGCAGCAGAGTCACAGGCATTTTCACTGGCAGTCATCCCCGGAGACGGAATCGGTCCGGAGGTGGTGGCCGAAGGAGTCAAGGTGCTCAAGGCGGCGACCGCCAACGAAGACGCCACGTTTGAGCTGACGGAGTACAAGCTCGGTGCCGAGCACTGGTTGGCCACGGGGGAGACCCTGCCCGAAGACACGCTGGACAAGCTGCGGGGACACGACGCCATTCTGTTCGGTGCCGTCGGTGCGGCTCCCGGCGACACCCGCATTCCTTCCGGCATTATCGAACGCGAGATGCTGCTCAAGCTGCGCTTCAGCCTGGACCACTTCGTCAACCTGCGCCCGTCCAAGCTCTTCCCCGGCGTGCCCAGCCCGCTCGCCAACCCCGGCGAGGTGGATTTCGTCGTCGTGCGTGAAGGCACCGAAGGCCCGTATGTCGGCAATGGCGGCGCGCTGCGCGTCGGCACGCGGCACGAGATCGCTACCGAAGTCTCGGTCAACACCGCCCACGGCGTCGAGCGCGTGGTCCGCGATGCCTTCCGCCGCGCGTCGGCCCGCCGCAAGAAGCTGACGCTGGTCCACAAGCACAATGTGCTCGTCCATGCCGGCCACCTGTGGCGCCGCCAGGTCGAGGCAGTAGGGCGCGAGTTCCCCGAGGTCGCCGTCGACTACCTGCACGTCGATGCGGCCACCATCTTCATGGTCACCGACCCGGCCCGCTTCGACGTCATCGTCACGGACAACCTCTTCGGCGACATCATCACCGATCTGGCCGCCGCCATCACCGGCGGCATCGGCCTGGCCGCCTCGGGCAATATCAACATGGACCGCACCGCGCCGTCCATGTTCGAACCGGTCCACGGCTCCGCCCCGGACATTGCCGGCCAGCAGAAGGCCGATCCCACCGCCGCCATCCTGTCCGTGGCCCTGCTGCTGGAGCACCTTGGCCTGGACGCTGCCGCCGCCCGGGTGCAGGATGCGGTGGAGAAGGACATTGCCGGCCGCGGGACCGAACCGCGTACGACGTCGGATATCGGCGATGCGATTGCCTCGCTTTTGGCAGTAGGCTAGTTAGCAGCCCTTAACTCGAATCACAACGGCGTGCCCTAAGACCGTGGAGGAACCATGACCCAAACGCTGGAATTCACCCAGCAGCTCTCGGACCATCCGAAGAGCGCCGAAGAACGTGCTGCCATTCTGGCCGACCCGGGTTTCGGCAACTACTTCACGGACCACACTGCCGTCGTCGATTACAAAGTCGACGCGGAAGGGAACGGCGGCTGGTCCGGCGCGCGGATCGAGCCTTACGGTCCCATCGCCCTGGATCCCTCCGCCGCCGTGCTGCACTACGGCCAGGAGATCTTCGAGGGGATGAAGGCCTACAAGCACGCGGACGGCTCGGTCTGGACCTTCCGCCCCGAGGCCAACGCGAAACGGATGAACCGCTCCGCCCGCCGGCTGGCGCTGCCGGAGATTCCGGAGGAAACGTTCCTGGAGTCCCTGCGGCAACTGGTGGAGGTGGACAAGGACTGGGTGCCAAACGGCGACGGCGAAGCGCTGTACCTGCGCCCGTTCATGATCGCCACGGAGGCGTTCCTCGGCGTGCGGCCGGCGCGGGAAGTTTCCTTCCGCGTCATCGCCTCGCCGGTGGGCAACTACTTCGGCGGCGAGCTGAAGCCGGTGTCGATCTGGCTGTCCGAACAGTATGCCCGGGCAGGCCGCGGCGGCACCGGGGAAGCCAAATGCGGCGGCAACTATGCGGCGTCGCTGGCGCCGCAGATGGAAGCCGAGGCGCACGGCTGCAAGCAGGTACTGTTCCTCGATCCGTTCAACGATAACGCCGTGGAAGAACTCGGCGGAATGAACATCTTCTTCGTGTTCAAGGACGGCACGCTGGTTACGCCCGAGCTGAACGGGAACATCCTGCACGGCGTCACGCGCTCCTCGATCATCCAGCTGGCCAAGGACCGCGGCCTGGAGGTCCAGGAACGCAAGATCACCATTGACGAGTGGCGTGACGGGGTCGCTTCCGGCGACATCACGGAGGCCTTTGCCTGCGGCACAGCGGCAGTCATCACGCCCATCGGGGAACTGAAGACCAAGGACGGCTCCATCGGCTCTCCGGGCGGCAACGCCGGCGAAGTGTCGATGTCCATCCGCAAGCAGCTGCTGGGCATCCAGACCGGCGCCGTGGAGGACACCCACGGCTGGCTGACCCGCCTGGCCTAAGCACCCCTTATCAGGTCGAAGGGCCCCGTTCGCACAAGCGGACGGGGCCCTAGGCTTTGGTAGCCGCCTGCCGACGGCGGTGCCCGGCTTGGGAAAGCCGGCCACCGCCGTCGTCGTTCGTCATTCCGTCGTCCCGGGATTCCGCCGGAAATCCCGGTTCCGCTGCCCGGGATGCAAGGATAGGGACGTGAACGCAGCATCGAATCCGAACCTGGTCCGCAGCAGCACGCTTACCCGCTACCGGCTGGCGCCGAATCCGGGTCCGATGAGCCTGGAGGGGACCCAGTCCTACCTGATCAGCGCTCCAGGCGAGCCCGGCGTCGTCGTCGTGGATCCGGGGCCGCTGGACGAGACGCACCTGCAGGAACTGGCCGGCGCCGGCAATGTTGAGCTGGTGCTGATTACGCACCACCACATCGACCACACCGAGGCCAGTGCGCGGTTCCATGAACTGACGGGAGCGCCCGTGCGTGCCTTGGACCGGGCCCAGTGCCACGGCGGCGATCCGCTGACCGACGGCGAAACCATCCACGCCGCCGGCGTGGATATCTCCGTTCTGGCGACTCCCGGGCACACGGCGGACTCCGTGTCTTTCCACCTTCCCGACGACGGCCCGGACGGCTCCGTGCTCACCGGGGACACCATTTTGGGCCGAGGGACAACCATCATTGCCTACCCGGACGGGAGGCTGGGACCCTATCTGGAGTCGTTGGAGAAACTGGCCGAGCTCGGGCCGGCGAAAGTCCTGCCGGCCCACGGCCCCCTCCTGCCTGATCTTTCAGCCATCTGCCGCGAGTATGCGGAGCACCGCCAGCTGCGGCTGGACCAGATCCGTGCCGCTTTGGAGGAGCTCGGCGAGCACGCCGGCGTCGACGCCGTCACCGACCATGTCTACAACGACGTCGATCCGTCCGTGCGCGGGGCCGCCGAGGCGTCCGTCGCGGCACAGCTGGATTACCTGCGCTCCGGAAACCAGCGCCCGAGCCGATAGGGTAGTTCCCATGCGTATCGCCCGATTTGTACTTGACTCTGACCCTGCTTTCGGCATCGTCGAAGGTGACGAAGGAAATGAAGAGGTCGCGGTCATCGCCGGTGACCCGTTCTTCTCCGGTTTCCAGCTCACCGGCGCCCGCCACAAGCTCGAGGATGTGCGGCTGCTGGCCCCGATTATTCCCCGCAGCAAGGTGGTCGGCATAGGCCGCAACTACGCCGAACACATCAAGGAAATGGGCAACGAAACCCCGGCCGCACCGCTGATGTTCTTGAAGCCCAACACCTCCGTTATTGGTCCGAACGAACCGATGGTGCTGCCCGAGTTCTCCGAAGAGGTGTCCTACGAGGCGGAGCTGTGCGTAGTGATCGGCCGCATCTGCAAGGACGTCCCGGCCGAGCGGGTCCACGAAGTGATCTTCGGCTACACCTGCGGCAACGATCTGACCGCCCGCGATGCCCAGCGCACGGACAACCAGTGGGCCCGCGCCAAGGGCTTCGACGGTTCCGCACCGATCGGACCGTGGATTGAAACCGAGCTGGACACCGAAGACCTTGCGGTCAAGGGCTGGCTCGACGGCGAACTGAAGCAGGACGGCAGCACGGCCCAGATGATCTGGAGTGTCAAGGAGCTCGTCTCCTACGTCTCCCAGGCCTTCACCCTGCTGCCCGGCGATATCATCATGACCGGCACCCCGGCCGGCGTCGGCACGATCGAGGCCGGCCAGCGGTACGAGGTCGAGATCGAGGGCATCGGACGGCTGTCCAACACCGCGCGCCGCTAGCCTTCGGTGGCGTGCGGCAAGGGGTCCGAGAACCACAACTTTAGTTGGATGTGGCCGACCCGGCCGCCTTCTAAAGTCAAAAACATGATGAAAAAACGTCCCGCATGGATCCCGAACGTAGTGCTGGTTTTGCTGGTCAGCTCCCTGGACGTCCTGCTGTCCCTGATGGTCATTGGAATTGGTCTGGAAGACGGGACGGTGCCGTATTTAGACGAAACGGCAGACGGAAGCGGGATGCTTGGCTGGGCCCGCTATGCCATCGCTCCGGTGCTCGCGGCTTTCGGTGGCCCGCTGTTGCTGCTTCGCCGCCGCTGGCCCCGGACAACTACGGTCGCGGCGGCGGCACTCAGCGTAGTCTCGCTGAGCGGCGTCGCGTACCTGGTCGCGCTCTTCCAGCTCGCCAGACGTCGGCTGGACCTGTGGGTGCCCGTACTGATTTTGGCCTACGTCGGGCTGGAGGCGCTGTTAGGGGCGGAACCCATGACCTGGGACGTTGCACTGGTCGCTGTGCTGCTTCTCGGCGGAGTAGCTGTCTGGGGTGCTTACCGCGGCCAGCGGCGACGTCTGCTGGTCAGCCTGCGGGAGCGTGCCGAGCTGGCGGAGGCGGAGCGTGCGGCGGAAGCTGAACGGAGCCGTCTCCACGAGCGGCACCGGATTGCCCGCGAAATGCATGACACGCTCGCGCACCGGATGTCCCTGGTTGCGGTGCAGGCCGGCGCTTTGCAAGTGGATGCACCCGATACCGAAACCGCAAACGCGGCACAGCTGATGCGCCGGACCGCCCATGACGCCCTGGTTGAGCTACGTGAGGTCCTGGGCGTGCTGCGCAACGGCACCGCGGACGCCGGCCGGGAGCCCGCCGCTGGGCTGGACGCATTGCCGGTCTTGGCGGACGATTGGCGCGCCGCCGGAGTGGAGCTCACCGTCGTGGTTAATGTCCCTGCGCACACTGTGGTGCTGGATGCAGTCGAGCGTGCAGTCTATCGTCTGGTCCAAGAAGGGCTGACCAATGCAGCCCGGCATGCCCCGGAGTCCCGGGTGGAAGTGCGCGTGGACGCGGCCGACAATGTGCTCACAGTCGAAGTGGAAAGCACTGGCGGAGCCGCGGCGGATCCGATACCCGGCGCGGGACTGGGACTGATAGGTCTGGACGAGCGGGTACGTTTGCTCGGCGGAACATTGACGTACGGCCCGACGACGGCCGGCTACCGTCTGGTTGCCCATCTGCCGCTCGGCAGCGCCACCGGGGACGCAGCGTGAACGGTATGCCGAGGGACATTGGAATGATTCGCGTGATGGTCGTAGACGATGAACAGCTCGTCCGGGGAGCCCTGGCCAAGATGGTGGATTCGCGGCCGGATATGTCTGTCGTCGCCGAGGCCGCCAACGGGCCGCAGGCGGTAGCAGCAGTCCGCCGCCACCGTACAGACGTGGTGCTGATGGACGTGCGGATGGCCGGCGGCGACGGCATTGCGGCAACCGCAGCCATCCGGCGGTTGCCGGACCCGCCGCAGGTGCTCGTCCTGACAACCTTCGACCTGGACGAGCACGTCCTGGCCGCCTTGGAGGCCGGAGCCTCAGGCTTCCTCCTGAAAGACACGGAACCGGACCGGCTCTTCCACGCCATCCGAACGGTAGCCTCCGGAGAAGCAACATTGGCGCCTACGGTGACGCGCCGGCTGATTGAGCGGACCAGGGAGCGTGCCCTGAAGGCCAAGGCCAATGCTGCCCGCTACGAGTTCTCCGCATTGACCGCCAGGGAACGCGAAGTCCTCAAATGCATCGCAGAGGGAGCCAGCAATCAGGCCATCTCGAAGCGGCTCTACTTGAGCGAGGCCACGGTCAAGACGCACGTGTCCAAGGTCCTAGCCAAGCTCGGGCTGGAAAACCGGGTGCAGGCCGCACTGATTGCACGGGACGCTGACTTCTAGTGTTGGGCGGGACGCTTGCTATGGCTCCGGCCCTCAGGTAGCTATTGAGAGATGACGACGCCGCCCAGCGGTCCGGCCGCGGCCCGCACCATCACAGCCGTGCTGCCGCCCGCCGTCGTCTGGGCCGTGGTCCTGATCTTGAGCCCTGTGCTCGAATACGGTCTCGGCCGGATGGCCTGGTGGGGCGCCGGGGCAGCTTTCCTGCTGTGCTTTGTGCCGTGGGCAATCGTCACGTGGCTGGACAAGCGCGGGGAGCTGCGCCGCGGCATTAAACGGCTCGGCCTTGGCCCGCTGATGATCTGTACCGGGGTGTTGATGTACGGGACCTTGCGGGCCATCCAGTGGCTGGACGGTCCGCTGGGTCTTGCCGCCGTAATCTTCGCCATTTACGGCGGCTTTTCCCTGCTGCTGATCTTCCGCCGTTTCGGCCCGGATTGGACCTGCATTACGTATGGCGGGGCGGCCGTCATCCTGATCCTGATGGCAGGACTGCCCGGGCTGATCGGTGCACTACTGCTCGCCCTCGGCGTCTGGGCCCAGGCGCTTCTGCAGCCCGCGCGGGCCGGGCGTTTCGTGGTATCGGCGCTGGCCGGAGCCGCGGTCTGCGGCGGTATCTACGCTCTGCTTGAGCAGGCAGTGCCCTAGCGTCGGGTGTGCCGGAGACGGAGTTCCTGCACGGGCTAAACTGGTGTCCATCATGACTAATGCATCTGCGCTTCCCGCTGACCTGCCCACTGTCGATGCCGAAACACCCGTCCGGGTACGGTTCTGCCCGTCGCCCACGGGAACCCCGCACGTCGGCCTCATCCGCACCGCCCTGTTCAACTGGGCCTATGCCCGGCACACCGGCGGCACCATGGTCTTCCGCATCGAAGACACGGACGCCGCCCGCGACAGCGAGGAAAGCTACCAGCAGTTGCTGGAAGCGATGAAGTGGCTCGGCATCACCTGGGACGAGGGCGTCGAAGTCGGCGGTCCGCACGAACCTTACCGCCAGTCCCAGCGCGCTGACATCTATCAGGACGTCATCACCAAGCTGAAGGAAGCCGGTCACGTCTACGAGTCCTACTCGACGCCGGAAGAGGTCGAGGCCCGGCACAAGGCAGCCGGCCGCGACGCTAAACTCGGCTACGACAACTTCGACCGGGACCTGACCGAGGAACAAATCGCCGCGTTCAAGGCAGAGGGTCGCGAGCCCGTGCTGCGCGTGCGGATGCCGGACGAGGACCTGACCTTCAACGATCTGGTCCGGGGCGAAATCACGTTCAAGGCCGGGACCGTACCGGACTTCGTCGTCGTCCGCGCCAACGGCAAGCCCCTCTACACGCTGGTGAACCCGGTGGATGATGCGCTGATGGGTATCACCCATGTCCTGCGCGGCGAGGATCTGCTCTCCTCCACACCCCGCCAGATCGCCCTGTACCGGGCGCTGGTGGACATCGGCGTGGCGCGCTACATGCCGCTGTTCGGCCACCTGCCCTATGTCATGGGCCAGGGCAACAAGAAGCTGTCCAAGCGGGACCCGGAGTCCAACCTCTTCCTGCACCGCGAACGCGGCTTCATCCGCGAGGGGCTGCTGAACTACCTGTCGCTGCTGGGCTGGAGCCTGTCCGCAGACGAAGACATCTTCACGGTGGACCAACTGGTGGAGAACTTCGACATCCACGATGTGCTCTCCAACCCTGCGCGCTTCGACTTGAAGAAGGCCGAGGCCATCAACGGAACCCACGTGCGGTTGCTGGAACCGGGGGACTTCAGGCTGCGCCTGGTTCCGTACCTGCAGCATGCCTCCCTGGTGGGGGAGACCCTCACCGAGCGGGACCACATGGTTCTGGCCGAAGCGGCCCCGCTGATCCAGGAGCGCATCACCTTGCTGGGGGAGGCCCCGGACATGATCGCCTTCCTGTTCAAGAAAGACGACGAGATCGACATTGCGGACGATGCCCGCAAGGGACTGCCGGAAAACCTGGCCGAAGTCCTGGACGCGGCGCTGGCTGCCTTGGAGCCGATCGAGGAGTGGACCGCGGAGAACATCCAGACTGCCCTGCGTACGGCCCTGGTGGAAGAACTCGGGCTTAAGCCGCGGCTGGCCTTCGGCCCGGTCCGGACCGCCGTCTCCGGCCGCCGGATCTCTCCGCCGCTGTTCGAGTCCATGGTCATCCTCGGCAAGAACTCCTCGCTGGCCCGTATCAAGGCTTTCCAGAACGCGTAGAACAGGCGCTTTCGGGCCATGTGACGGACGCCTCAGCGGGTAACCGGCTAACCGTTTTGTGTAAACGGGAGACCTCCGGTAAAGTAATTACTCGTGCTGAGGCGCTGAGGAAGCAAGCAAGAAGCTTCCGGCAAGGCCCGAAAGTACCTTTGGGATATGGTGTAATTGGCAACACAACGGTTTCTGGTACCGTCATTCTAGGTTCGAGTCCTGGTATCCCAGCGCTGGGAATTGCGCTGTTTAGAGTGTAATTCCAGCCAAATAATGAATTTGGCAGCCGGGCAAAGTGTGTGAAATACTCATGAAGCTCGATCGGCGAAAGCCGGTAAAAAGTGCAAGGCCCCATCGTATAGCGGCCTAGTACGCCGCCCTCTCACGGCGGTAACGCGGGTTCGAATCCCGCTGGGGTCACCGATAACCGGTCCCGGACATTTTGTCCGGGGCCGGTTTTTTTGTGCCCAAATCCAGGTCCTGTTCCGCCCACGCTTTATGCCAGTTTTCCCATGTCAGCGGCGAATGCCTTGAGTGCTGGCATGATGGAATCTGTGACAGGTACAACAGATGGCCGTGCGGCACAGGCCTCCGATGGGCTGGCATTGGCGGAGGAGGTCCGCGATGCGCTCGGCGAGCTGACGCTTCCGCTTCATCTGCCCGGAGCCGCACAGGCCCGCCAGGACATCCATGCAGCGCTGGACCAGCTGGAGGATTATGTCCTGCCGCGCTACCGGAGTCTGGACGCTCCGCTGCTGGCCGTTGTGGGCGGATCCACCGGCGCCGGCAAATCAACGCTGGTCAACGCGCTGGCAGGCCGCCCGGTCACCCGCACGGGTGCCATCAGGCCAACTACGCGCCAACCTATCCTGCTGCACAATCCGCGGGACCGTTCCTGGTTTGCGGACCAGCGCGTTCTGCCCGCCCTGAACCGCATCACCTCGGCCGCGGAGCCTGCCCGTGCACTGCCGGCGGAGCGGGCCGGTGCCGATCCGGATCCGCGCGCCATGTCGTCCCTGGTCCTCGTCTCGGAGTCCACGATCCCGCCCGGCATCGCCCTGCTGGATGCACCCGATGTGGACTCCATATCGGACGATAACCGCAAGCTGGCCGGGCAGTTGCTGTCCGCGGCGGACCTGTGGCTGTTCGTGACCACGGCCAACCGCTATGCGGACGCCGTGCCGTGGAAGCTGCTCCTGGAAGCCGCCGGCCGGGACATTCTCGTAGCCGTGGTGCTGGACCGCGTTCCAGCCGGCGTCGAGGACGAGGTCCGGGCGGACCTCGCCGGGCTCCTGGAACGCGAAGGGCTGGGCAACGCGCGGCTCTTTGTCGTCCCGGAGTCGCCCCTTGATGAACTGGGCATGCTGCCGGTTGCCGCAGTGACGGATATCCGCGGCTGGCTGCTGGAGATTTCCGCGGATGCGGCGGGAAGGGCCGCCATTGCGCGCCGGACCCTGAGCGGTGCCGTGGCATCGTTGGCTGCCACAACCGCGTCCGTGGCGGATGCCCTGGATGCCCAGTCCGTCGCTGCCGCCAGGCTGCGCGACGACGTGCTGGACGCCTACAACGGTGCAGCCCGGCGGACGCTCGACTCCACGCAGGACGGCACGCTGCTGCGCGGCGAGGTGCTGGCCCGCTGGCAGGACTTCGTCGGAACGGGCGAATTCTTCCGCTCGATCGAGAGCGGGATCGGCAGGCTGAGGGACCGGATCGGCGCCTTCTTCAGCGGTAAGCCCGCACCCTCCGTCAACGTCGAGGCCGCCATCGAAACGGGGCTGCAGGCCGTGATCGTGGACGAGGCAGCAAAGGGCGCCGAGGACGCCGACGCACGGTGGCGCAACGATCCGGCCGGGCGGCAGCTGCTGGGCAGCAGGGATCTGTCCACCGTCAGCGACGGCTTCAGCGACAAGGCCTCGGCCGAAATCCGGGCCTGGCAAGGGGACCTGCTGGAAATGATCCAGACGGAGGGCGCCAGCAAGAGGCTTACCGCCAGGATGCTTTCCTTCGGGGTGAACGGGCTCGGCGTGGCGCTAATGGTGGTGGTCTTCGCCGCCACCGGTGGCCTCACCGGCATCGAGATCGGGGTGGCCGGCGGAACAGCCGTGGTCGGCCAAAAACTGCTGGAGGCCGTTTTCGGCGAAGACGCAGTCCGCCGCCTCGCCCGCAAGGCGCGGGAAGAGCTGAAGCTCCGGACGGAAAACCTCATGCGGGAGGAAGCAACACGTTTCCTGTCCCTGATTGACGACCGGGACGCCGCGGCGCTTGCCGCCGGACTGCGCGGCCAATCAACGCAGCTGTCCGAACTGGCCCGACGGACCGGAGCGGAGGGCGCGGCATGAGCCGGCACCGGGGAGAGAAGGAAAGCTCGCCGCTGAGCAGCCGGCTGGAGGCCCTGAACATTGCGCGCGAACTTGCCGAAGAACGCCTGCCGGACGAGACCCTGGCACCCGTCGCGGAGGTACTGAACCGTGCTAGCACCCGGCGCTCCTTGTCGGCAGAACATACCGTTGTCGGTTTCTTCGGCGCCACGGGCAGCGGCAAGTCATCACTGTTCAACGCGGTTGCCGGACAGGAAGTAGCTACCGCTGCCGCCCGCCGGCCGACGACTTCCGAGCCGTTGGCAGGCGTCTGGAATCCTGCCGGAAGCGAGCCGCTGCTCGATTGGCTCCAGGTCAAAAAGCGGCATCTGATGGACGGTCCGCCGCCCAGCGGCCGTCAGGATCGTGGTGCCGATCAGGACGGCTACGGCGGACTGATCCTGCTCGATCTTCCTGACTTCGACTCCACCGCCGTCGAACACCGGGAGATTGTGGAACGCCTTGCGGGCCAGGTGGACGTACTCGTCTGGGTGCTGGACCCGCAGAAATATGCCGATGCCGCCCTGCACCAGGGTTTCCTGCGCCCGCTTGCCTCGTACGGAGCCGTGTCCATGGTGGTGCTCAACCAGATCGACCGGCTGGCTACGCGCGAGGTGCGGCCGGTGCTGGACTCGCTGAAGCAGATCCTGGCGCAGGACGGACTCGACGGTGTGGCGGTCTTCCCAGCCTCTGCGAAGACCGGGGCAGGAGTCGAGGAACTGCGCGCGGCCATCCGGACCGTGGTCGACCGGCGCCGCGCCAGTACGGAACGCCTGCTGGCCGATATCGACGCTTCTGCCGCTGCGCTGGCGGACGGCTCGTCCGGCCCGGCGCTTCCGGCTGTGCCGAAGGAAGCCAAGCAGACGCTGTCCGAGCACCTGGCCCAGTCGGCGAGCGTGGACGTGGTGGCGGAAGCGGTGCGCAAATCCTACCGCAGGCACTCGCACGCCAACACCGGTTGGCCGGTCACCCGGTGGCTGGGCAAACTGCGCCGCGATCCGTTGAAGCGGCTCAACCTCGACCGCCGGGACGTCAATCCTGCGGTGAACCGGTCTTCCCTGCCTGAACCTGGCCCCGCCCAGCGGGCGCAAGCGGATTCCGCGGTCAGGACCTTCGCCGATGCGGCCGGCAGCCGGGCACCGGAAGTATGGCGTGGCTCCATCCGCAGGGCGGCCCGCGCCAGCGCACCCGAGCTGCCCGACGCCCTCGACCAGGCCATGGCCGGGACTGATTTAGGCTCGAACCGGAAGTCGTGGTGGTGGCCGGTGATCGGTATTCTCCAGTGGATCGCCCTGGCCGCGGCGGCCGCCGGCGCCCTCTGGCTTCTGGGGCTGGCCGTTCTGGGCTACTTCCAGTTCGAAGTGCCTCCGGCGCCGCGGGTCGAGGGCTTCCCGGTGCCCACGCTGCTGCTGGTGGCCGGCGTCCTGCTGGGCATTGTGCTGGGGCTGGCATCGGGATTGGTGGCCCGGGTGGCAGCGGCATCAAGGGCAGCCAAAGCACGACGGCGGCTGCGCTCCGCCGTGGCCCAGGTTGCGGAGAGGAAAGTGGTGGCCCCGGTAGAGGAAGAGATCCGCCGGTACAACAGCTTCCGGGACGCCCTGGCGGCCGCGCGCGGGGGCACGGGCTAGCCGGCGGCAGCCAGAACCTTCAGCATCGTACGGAGGTTGCGTGTCGTCGTCGTACTTTTGAATCTCTTGTGTGCCACCAGCTTGTTCACCGGGCTGTCCAGCGTCCCGCCCTTGGCCGCCGTCCAGGCCATCGCTTCGGGTCCCAGCAGAATGCCGTCCCCGTCTGCGGCGGCGGCTGCCTTGTGCAGTTCCTGCAGCTCGGCCGGATCCGACGTGACGGTGACGTAGGCGTGGACGCCGGCGTTGTCGGCAGGATAGGGGCACACCGCCACCAGTTCGTTCAGCCGTTCAGCACTGAGGACTACGACCCAGGCGTCGTAGCCGAAGCGCTCGCGCAGTTTCGCCTCGACCAGTTGCTTCACCTCGTCGGCCGAGCCGTCGCTGGCGCACACAATGTTGCCGCTGGCCAGCAGCGTCCTGACGTCTTGGAGGGGCAGCTCGGCCAGGGCTGCTTTCAGCTCTGCCATCTTGATGTTGATACCGCCGACGTTGATCCCGCGCAGGAAGATGGCATAGGTGGTCATGGGGGCAGATTACCGGTTGGCGCGGCGGTAGTGAATGATCTAGTGAGGACCAAACGCAAACAAGGCCGCGCAGGATTTTCCGGGGCCGGAACGGGGAAGCGGAGAAGTGGCGGAACATCACACGGTGGCTCAACTGGACGAGCGGGCCCTGCTGGAACGGATCTTCCCGCGGCTGGGTACGGCCGACGTGCCGGTGGGCCCCGGGGACGATGCCGCGGTGATCGAGGCTCCCGACGGGCGTACCGTGATCTCCATCGACACCCTGGTCCAGGACCAGGACTTCCGGCTCGAATGGGCCAGCGGCTACCGGAGTTCAGGGTTCGACGTCGGGTGGAAATGCGCGGCGCAGAACGTTTCGGACATCAACGCGATGGGTGCCGTGCCCACTTCGCTGGTCATCAGCCTGACTCTCCCCGGGAACACACCGGTGCGCTGGGTGGAGGACATGGCGGACGGACTGCGCACGGCGCTGCACGAACTGGGGGCGGAGCGGTGCGCCGTGGTGGGCGGCGACCTAGGCCGCGGCGCCGTCCTGGTGGTGACGGCAGCGGTTACTGGGGATCTGCAAGGCCGGGCGCCGGTCCTGCGGTCCGGGGCGCGTCCGGGAGACGTGGTTGCTGTCGGCGGATCGTTGGGCAGGGCGGCCGCAGGGCTGGCGTTGCTTGAGGGAACTTCGGGGTACGGCGGGATGCCGCCCGAGCTGCAGGCTCTGGCCGCCGCGCAGTCACGGCCGCTGCCGCCGCTGGCGCTGGGACCGCGGGCTGCGCAGGCCGGGGCGCACGCCATGATGGACATCTCCGACGGACTGATCCGCGACGCCGGACGGCTGGCCCGTGCGAGCGGCGCCGCCCTGGCCCTTGACTACCGGCGGCTGGACCATTTCGAGGCCCCGCTGCGGCAGGCGGCCCTCATGCTGGGCGCGGATCCGCGGCACTGGGTGCTGGGCGGGGGAGAGGACCACGGGCTGCTGGCGGTTTTCCCGCCCGCGGCAGGGCTGCCCGAGGGCTTCGTACACATTGGGAGCGTTGCCGAAGCTGCGGCCTGTCCCGCCGAGGTGACCGTGGACGGCGAGGTGCCGGACGTGCTCGGCTGGGATCACTTCAAGGGCTGACTTCTGGCGTTCAGTCCGCGGTCTTGCGCAGCGCGTCGGTCAGCTGCTGTGCGGCCTGGACCACCACTTCTGCGTGGATGCGGCCCGGCTGGCGGCTGAGCCGCTCGATCGGTCCGGATATGGAGACGGCTGCGATCACCCGGCCGGAAGGCCCGCGCACGGGAGCGGAAACGGAGGCGACCCCGGGTTCCCGCTCGCCCAGACTCTGGCCCCAGCCGCGGCGGCGGACGCCGGCAAGTACCGTCGGCGTGAAGCGGGCGTTCTTCAGCCCCTCCAGCAGGCGCTCATGATCCTCCCAAGCCAGCAGGACCTGGGCCGCCGAGCCGGCCTTCATGGAGAGCTGGGTGCCCACCGGAATGGTGTCGCGCAGGCCGATCGGCCGCTCCGCCGAGGCCACGCACACCCGCCATTCGCCCTGCCGGCGGAATACCTGCGCGCTCTCGCCGGTGGCATCCCGCAGGGCAAGCAACACCGGGCCGGCGGAGGCGATGAGGCGGTCTTCGCCGGCGGCCGAAGCCAGTTCAACCAGCCGGCTGCCCAGGACGAACCTGCCCTGGATGTCGCGGCTGACCAGCCGGTGGTGGACCAGGGCCAGCGCCAGGCGGTGGACAGTGGGCCGCGCGAGCCCGGTGGCGGCCACCAGTTGAGCCAATGTTGTGGGCCCGGCCTCCAACGTATCCAGCACCATGGCTGCCTTATCGATAACTCCGACGCCGCTTGATTTGTCCATAACATGATATTGCCGTCTCATTATCTGAGATGCAAGTCGAAAAAGTAGCGGGCGGCGATGCGGGCTGGGAGAGTTGAAGTACATACTTCTGCGGGCGCCGATGGCAGCTGAATACCGGTTGAAACGGCCCGCGCTGTCACTGATGGAGGGAGCTGGCTATGGCCGGTACAACTGCGGGCAAGACGCTCGCCGAAAAGGTGTGGAATGCACACGTGGTGCGCAAGGGCGACGGCGAAGGAGCCGCGCAGCAGCCTGACCTGCTCTACATCGATCTCCATCTTGTTCACGAAGTCACCTCCCCGCAGGCTTTTGAAGGGCTCCGCCTGGCCGGCCGCCCGCTGCGCCGCCCGGATCTGACCATCGCCACGGAGGACCACAACACTCCCACGCTGGACATCGACAAGCCGATCGCGGATCCGACCAGCCGCACCCAGATCGAGACGCTGCGGGCCAACTGCAAGGAGTTCGGCGTCCGGCTGCACTCCCTGGGCGACGCAGAGCAGGGCATTGTGCACGTTGTCGGCCCCCAGTTGGGTCTGACCCAGCCGGGACTCACCGTGGTCTGCGGCGACTCGCACACGTCCACGCACGGCGCCTTCGGCGCGCTGGCGTTCGGCATCGGCACCTCCGAGGTCGAGCACGTCATGGCCACGCAGACCTTGTCGCTAAAGCCGTTCAAGACCATGGCGATCAACGTTGAGGGCACCCTGCGTCCGGGCGTGACCTCGAAGGACATTATCCTCGCGGTCATCGCCAAGATCGGCACCGGCGGGGGACAGGGCTACGTGCTGGAATACCGCGGTTCGGCCATCCGGGACCTGTCGATGGAAGCGCGGATGACCATCTGCAACATGTCCATCGAAGCCGGTGCCCGCGCCGGCATGGTGGCGCCGGACGAGACCACCTTCGAATACCTGAAGGGCCGGCCGCACGCCCCCGAGGGTGCGGACTGGGACGCCGCCGTCGAGTACTGGCAGACGCTGCGCACCGAGGACGACGCCGAGTTCGACGCCGAGGTCTTCCTCGATGCGGACACGCTGGAGCCGTTCGTCACGTGGGGCACCAACCCCGGACAAGGCGTCTCCCTCTCCGAGTCGGTTCCTTCGCCGGAGGACTTTGCGGACGAAAATGCCAAGGCCTCGGCCGAACGCGCTCTGACCTACATGGATCTCAAGGCCGGCACGCCGATGAAGGACATCCGGGTGGATACCGTTTTCCTCGGCTCCTGCACCAACAGCCGCATCGAGGACCTGCGCATCGCTGCAGACATCATCCGCGGCCGCAGCAAGGACCCGAACATCCGCATGATGGTGGTGCCCGGCTCTGCCCGCGTCCGGCTGGAAGCCGAGGCTGAGGGGCTGGACCAGGTCTTCAAGGACTTCGGCGCCGAGTGGCGTTTTGCCGGCTGCTCGATGTGCCTGGGCATGAACCCGGACCAGCTGGCTCCGGGCGAACGCTGCGCCTCCACGTCCAACCGCAACTTCGAGGGACGCCAGGGCAAGGGCGGCCGCACGCACCTCGTGTCGCCTGTGGTGGCAGCGGCGACCGCAGTACGAGGCACCTTGAGTTCGCCGTCGGACTTGGATCCTGTTGACGAGGGCCAGGCTCGCCGCCTGAGCGAAACCAGCGCAGCTTAACGCGGATTAGGGGAAACAATGACCATGGAAAAATTCACCACCCACACCGGTATCGGCGTTCCGTTGCGGCAGTCCAATGTCGACACGGACCAGATTATTCCTGCGGTGTACCTCAAGCGCATCACCCGCACCGGATTCGAGGACGCGCTGTTTTCGGCCTGGCGGAAGAAGGAAGACTTCATCCTGAACCAGGAGCCGTTCAACCGCGGTTCGGTGCTGGTGGCCGGCTCCGATTTCGGCACTGGCTCCTCCCGCGAGCACGCGGTATGGGCACTGAAGGATTACGGCTTCAGGGTGGTCCTCTCGTCGCGCTTCGCGGACATCTTCCGGGGCAACTCGGGCAAGCAGGGCCTGCTGGCCGCACAGGTCGCCCAGGACGACATCGAGTTGATCTGGAAGGAACTGGAGAACCATCCGGGCACCGAAATCACGGTGGATCTGAACTCGAAGACGGTGGTCTGCGGAACCCTCACGGCGCCGTTCGAGATCGATGACTACACGCGCTGGCGCCTGCTCGAGGGGCTGGACGACATCGGGCTGACGCTCCAGCACGAAGAGGACATCACCAGCTACGAGGCAACCCGTCCGTCCTGGAAGCCGAAAACTCTCCCGGCGCGGTCCTAACATCGGCGTGGCTAATCGCACTTTATTTCGGGATGGTCACGGTAGCTTCTATGCTTAGCTGAGGCCTTCGCGAAGTTTGGAGGCGTTGCAGATCGAGGAAACAGGTGTATATGGCAAGCGTTCTGACCATCCGCGGAGGAGTCCCTCTTAGGGGAAAGGTATCCGTCCGGGGAGCCAAGAACCTCGTACCAAAAGCCATGGTTGCCTCCCTGCTGGGCAACGATCCTTCGCTGCTGCGCAACGTTCCGGAGATCAAGGACGTCGAGGTAGTGACGAGCCTGCTGCGCCTGCACGGCGTCGAGGTCACCAAGGATCCTGTCACCGGTGACCTGTCCCTGGACCCCACCAAGGTCAAGACGGCCCAGATGAAGGACATCGACGCGCATGCCGGCGACTCCCGCATCCCGATCCTCTTCTGCGGGCCGTTGATCCATGCCATCGGGGAAGCGTTCATCCCTGACCTGGGCGGCTGCAAGATCGGCGACCGCCCGATCGATTACCACCTGGATGTGCTGCGCCAGTTCGGCGCCGTGGTGGAGAAGCGCGAGGGCGGTATCTCCATTTCCGCTCCCAAGGGTTTGAAGGGCGCCAAGCTCTCGCTGCCCTACCCCAGCGTCGGCGCCACCGAGCAGGTGCTGCTCACGGCCACCCGCGCCGAGGGCATCACCGAGCTCAGCGGGGCGGCGATCGAGCCGGAAATCATGGACCTGATCGCGGTCCTGCAGAAAATGGGCGCCATCATCTCGGTGCAGACGGACCGGGTCATCCGGATCGAGGGCGTTCCGCACCTCAGCGGCTTCAACCACCGCGCGCTGCCGGACCGCAATGAGGCAGCGTCCTGGGCTTCGGCCGCGCTGGTCACCCAGGGTGACATCTATGTTGAGGGCGCGATGCAGCCGGATCTGACCGCGTTCCTGAACACCTACCGCAGAATCGGCGGCGCCTTTGATATCGACGACGAAGGCATCCGGTTCTACCACACCGGCGGGAAGCTCTCGCCGCTCGTCCTCGAAACCGACGTGCATCCGGGCTTCATGACGGACTGGCAGCAGCCCCTGGTGGTCGCGCTGACCCAGGCAGCCGGCGTGTCCATCGTCCACGAAACGGTCTACGAAAACCGCTTCGGGTTCACCCAGGCCCTGATCCGGATGGGAGCCAGCATCCAGGTGCACCGCGAGTGCCTGGGCAGCATCCCCTGCCGTTTCGGCCAGCGCAATTTCCTGCATTCGGCCGTCATCTCGGGTCCCACCCAGCTGCAGGGCACTGACATCGACATTCCTGATCTGCGCGGCGGCTTCAGCCACCTGATTGCGGCCCTGGCGGCGAACGGCACGTCCCGCGTGACCGGTATTGAACTGATCAACCGGGGTTACGAGCGGTTCCAGTCCAAACTGGAGAACCTCGGCGCGGACTTCGACATTGCCTGAAGCGGCGGAACGAAGGATGAAGCCGTCCATGAAGGAACGGGCCACGCTCGGCACCTTGGCCGCTTTGGTGCGGCCGGTGCTGAACTTGGTCCTCCGGCGTAAGTGGGAGGGGACGGAGAACCTGCCGCAAGGCTGCGGGATCATCGTCTGCCCCAACCACAACACGGAAATTGATCCACTGGTGGTCGGCCACTTCGTCTACAACCAGGGCTTCTTCCCGCATTTTCTGGCCAAGGCCTCCCTGTTCAAGATCCCGGTGGTCGGTGCCATCCTGTCGGCTGCCAAGCAGATCCCCGTGGAGCGCAGCAGCGCCGGAGCAAACCGTTCCCTCAGCGTGGCCCGGGAGGTGATGGATCAGGGCGGTGCCGTGATCATTTACCCGGAAGGCACGCTGACCCGGGATCCGGACTTGTGGCCCATGCGCGGCCGGACCGGCGCGGCCAGACTGGCGCTCCAGACCGGGGCGCCGGTGGTGCCGGTTGCCCATTGGGGCGCTAACGAGCTGTTCCCGCGCTACGCGAAGAAGTTGCATATCTTTCCGCGCAAGACGGCAAGAGTGGTTGCCGGACCGCCAGTGGACCTGAGCGAATTCATCGGCCAGCCGCTGACGAAAACCGTCCTCGAGGAGGCGACGAGCAGGATCCTGGACGCCGTGACGGAACTGCTGGCTGGACTCCGCGCCGAGCAGCCGCCGTCCGAGCGCTGGGACCCGGCCGTACGGGGCCAAAACGCCACCGGCCGGAACTTCGAAGTGTCCCCGCCTGCCGACCTGCCACCCACATCACCGGAGGAAAAGCCGTGAGCCCGCACCAGGAACTGCCCGCTGTCGTGGGTGTTCTGGGCGCCGGCAGCTGGGGCACAACGTTTGCCAAAGTCGTGGCTGACGCCCATCCGGGCATCCAGGTGCGCCTGTGGGCGCGGCGGCCTGAAGTGGCGGAGGAAATCAACAACCGCCACCTGAACAGCCAGTACCTCAACGACATCCGTCTGCCGGATAACCTGACCGCCTCCGGTGAGGTTGCCGAGGTCATGGACGGGGCGGAGCTGGTGGTTCTGGCCGTTCCGGCGCAGACGCTGCGTCCGCAGCTGGCGGCCTTGAAGCCGTTGCTGGGGGACACCGCCGTCGTTGTTTCCCTCATGAAGGGCCTGGAGCGCGGCACTGACTCGCGGATGAGCGAAGTCATCAAGGAAGAACTTTCGCTGCCCGATTCGCGGATCGCGGTGATTTCCGGCCCCAATCTGGCCATGGAGATTGCGCGCAAGGAACCCACCGCCTCGGTGGTGGCCTGTACCGACCGCGATGTGGCGCAGTGGATCGCCAACACCTGCACCGCCCGGTACTTCCGCCCCTACACCAACACGGACGTCGTGGGCGTGGAGATCGGCGGGATCGTCAAGAATGTGATCGCCTTGTGCGTGGGCATCTGCGACGGCAAGCACATGGGCGATAACACGAAGGCCTCCGTAATCACCCGCGGACTGGCGGAAACCACGCGCCTCACGCTGGCGCTGGGCGGCGAGCTGGAAACGATGGCGGGGCTGGCCGGCCTGGGGGATCTGGTGGCGACATGCTCGTCCCCGCTCTCGCGCAACCACACGGCAGGCCGCCTGCTGGGCGAAGGCCTGACGCTGGACGAAGTCAACCAGCGCATGACCCAGACCGCGGAGGGCATCAAGTCCGGGCGCGCGGTGCTGGACCTGGCCACCCAGGTAGGCGTGGAAATGCCGATTACCGAAAGCGTGGTCGCCGTCCTCGAAGGAGAGATTTCCGTCGAGGACCTGGCCCCGCGACTGCTCACCCGTGAGCTCAAATCCGAAGGCGAACAGGAACAGTGAACAAAGAACCGAACAGCCCGAATGCCGCGGCAAATGCGCGCAAACCGCGTGTCGCCGTCCTCTTCGGCGGCCGTTCCAGCGAGCACTCGGTCAGCTGTGTGACGGCTGCAGGCGTGCTGGCGGCCATTGACCAGGAAAAGTACGACGTCGTTCCGATCGGCATTGCTCCCAACGGCCAGTGGACCTTGGTCTCCGAGGATCCCGCCCGCTGGTCCCTGACCGCGGAGACCCGGCCCGAGGTCGCCCCCGCGGCGGAATCTTTGCTGTTGACCGCGGGGAATTCCGGCACCGAACTGGTGGTCCGTTCTGCCTCCGAAGCCATCCGGAGCCTCGGACAGGTCGACGTGGTGCTGCCGCTGCTGCATGGGCCTTTCGGGGAAGACGGCACCCTGCAGGGCCTGCTGGAAATGGCCGACGTGCGCTATGTGGGCGCCGGCGTCCTGGCATCCGCCGTCGGGATGGACAAGCACTACATGAAGGTGGTCTTCGAAGCCGCCGGGCTCGAAGTCGGACCCTACGAGGTCATTACGGACCGTCAGTGGCAGCAGGATCCGGATTCGGCCCTGGCGCGTGTGGCGGGACTGGGCTTCCCGGTCTTCGTGAAGCCGGCCCGCGCCGGTTCCTCGATGGGCATCAGCAAGGTTTCCGACGCAGCCGAACTGCGCTCCGCCATCGAAGCCGCACGGGAGCACGATCCGAAGATCGTCGTCGAAGCGGGAATTGTCGGCCGTGAAATCGAGGTGGCCGTCCTGCAGGGACGCGGCTGCGATGACCCGCGCACCAGCCTCCCGGGCGAGATCGCGGTGCAGCCGGGTGTCCACGACTTCTACGATTTCGAGGCCAAGTACGTAGACGGTGCGGCTGCGGCACTCAGCTGCCCGGCGGACCTGCCGTCGGAAGCCACCGACCGGGTCCGCGAACTCGCAGGCAAGGCGTTCGACGCGGTCGCGGGAGAGGGCCTTTCCCGGGTGGACTTCTTCTACACGCCGGACGGCCATCTCATCATCAACGAGATCAACACCATGCCTGGGTTCACCCCGATCAGCATGTACCCGCAAATGTGGGCCAAGTCAGGCCTGCCCTACACCGAACTCATCGACGAACTGATCTATCTCGCCCTGAACCGCAAGACCGGACTGCGCTAACCGCTGGAACGGACGCACTTCCCTCAGGTGCGGCTCCCGCTCGGCGTCCCGTGGCTACGAGGCGTCGAGCGTATCCGTCGGGTTGATGCACTTGTTCGTCTGCGGAATCTCCGCGGCCGCGTCGGCCAGATCCACCAGAATGGTGGACTCGGCCACCTCGTCAGGATTGAAAATAAGTTCCGTTGCCGGCTCGCGGCCGTAGGTAGTGGCAGTCCAGGTCTCTTCGCCCTCGTGCAGGACCCAATCGATGCCGTTGACCGTGACACACCGGTCCGTGGTCGGTCCGGGGACCGGGACGCCGCAGCGCAGGATGACCTTGGACGGGTCGCCCCAGGCAGCGGTGGCCTGGCTGGAGGTCTCGCGGCGCTCAGCGTCAGCAACGAACTCCGGCAGGATCACCATCATCGGGGCACAGGCGGGATTGGCGGCGTCTTCGGCGCCATCAACCTGCACGATGGGAGAGCAGGCCGTTGCTGTGAAAACTATGCCTGCCCCCAGTAACAAGGCAGGCAGGTTTCGGCTCAGGGCGTTCATCCGGGACATAGATCCAGCCTATCCGTTTGCTGGGACGGACCGTAACGGGGGACGCCGTTGAGACCCCGTGCTCGCCGTTGAACGGCAGGGCCTTGCAGGAATCGTCCAGTTTCGGCCACTATGCTCGTCCGTGGCCCGTTTCAAGAAAGTGAATGAATGACGTCTGACTACGACTATGACTACGCCCCTCCCCGCCGCCGCAAGCGCCGGCCCGTGCGCAAGGTGCTCGCCGTGCTGGCGGCCTTGCTGGCCGTGGCCATCGTTATCGGCGGCAGCTATGTCTTTTACCTGGCAAACGTCTTCGACAACAATTCGCAGAAAATTGAGAATGCGTTCCCGGAGAACCGTGTCAGCAAGGTAGCCGGTGATGGCTCCAAGAACATTTTGCTGATGGGAACTGACGCTGACGGCGGAAGCGGCGAGGGTGAAAACCTGGCCGGAGTTCCCAACGGCGGCCGGACGGACACGATGATGCTCGTGCATGTACCGGAAAACCGCGACAAGGTCTACGTCATGTCGATCATGCGCGACACCTGGACCACGATCCCCGGTTATGGAGAGCACAAGATCAACTCCGCCATGGCGTTCGGCGGCACCCCGTTGGTGGTCGAAACGATAGAGACATTGTTCAACGCGCGCATCGACCATGTGGCCTCCGTTGATTTTGCCGGCTTCCGGTCGCTGACTGACGCCCTTGGCGGGGTGGAGATCGATAATCCTGCCGCCTTCCAGATCACCGGCGGAAACGGCGAATCCTTCCCCGAAGGTGTGCAGACCCTCGACGGCGAGTCCGCCCTGAATTTCGTCCGGGAGCGCAAGTCGTTCACCAACGGCGACTACCAGCGAGTGGCCAACCAGCAGTTGTTCGTCAAAGCACTGGTGTCCGAAATCCTTTCACCGACCACCCTGGCCAATCCGCTGCGGATGAGCGGAGTCGTCTCCGAATTCTCGCCTTATATCAGCGTTGATTCGGAATTCAGCGGCCCGGCGGCCGCCTTCCTTGGCGCCAGTCTGTGGAAGGTGCGCGGTAACGACATCGAGATGTTTACGCTTCCGTCACTGGGTACCGGGATGTCTGCCGACGGCCAGTCCATTGTGCTCAAGGACGAAGCGGCCATCGCCGAAATATCCGAGGCAATGAGCAATGGGTCGATGGCCGATTATCTCGCTTCCGCCAGCTAGAGGCTCGGGGAACTGCACCTGATTTGCAGCCATGCCCAAAACGTTACGCACGGTCAGGCTCCGGCTACGGTAGGCTCGGTTAACGCCGGAGAACTGAAAGAGTCCGTTGGCCTTTTTTGTGCCGGCGGCAGCGGGATTGGAACACCTTGCACGCAAAGATAGCCGCGAATACACAGGCGCTCAAGCGCTGGCTGGCGAAAGCGGAAGAGGTGCTTGGCAACCACAGCGACCGGCTCAATGCCATCAACATCTTCCCGGTTGCGGACGGGGACACGGGCACCAACCTGTATCTGACGGTGAGGTCAGCCTCCCTGGCTGCCGCCGAGACGGACACCACGGATGTCGGCGAACTGCTGGCGGCCAGCGGTCAGGCCGCCATGGAGGAAGCTCGCGGAAACTCCGGCACCTTGTTCGCGGTCTTCCTCTCGGCGATGGCGGAACCGCTGAAAGGCACCACCAGGATGACCGGACCGTTGTTGGCCGCGGCGCTCCAGCGGGCAGAGATCCGCTGCTGGTCCGCGTTGAGCGATCCGGTGCCCGGGACCATGCTCTCCGCCATGGAAGCAGTCTCACGGGCCGCTAATTCCCAGGGCGCCGCCCACAACGGCGACGATTCGAACCACGGTCTGGCAGTCACTCTGGAAGCAGTGGTTGAGGCCGCCGTCGACGCCGTTGTGCAGACCGAAGACCAACTCGGTGCGCTGGCTGCCGCGCAGGTGGTGGACGCTGGAGCCGTCGGCTTCCTGTTGATCATGGACACGTTGCGCTCCAGTGCCCTTGGCGTGGAACTGCAGCCGGAACTGCTGGACGGGTTGCACGGTTACAACCTGCAGGATCCGCATATCCATCTCGACCAGGCACACGAAGGAGTGGAAGTCATGTGCACCATCAACTTGAGTCCACTGGATGCCGCCACCCTGCGCCTGCAGCTGGACGAGCTGGGCGATTCCGTGATCCTGAGTGCGGTGACCGAGTCGGAGGTCGGCTACCGCTGGCGGGTCCACGCCCATGTCCCGGAAGCGGAGCCCGCCTTGGCCGCGATCCGGGCGTTCGCTGAACCGTCCAATCTGTCCGTGACCGATCTTTCCGCCCCGGTGTACGAGGCCCATGACTGAAAATCTGCCGGCAGAAGTGGAATTCGAACTGAAGCGGCGGCTGGGCCAGCGCAGCGCTTCGGCGCTGGAGAAGCACCTGGGCCTGACCACGGTCGGGGAACTGCTGAATTACTTCCCGCGCCGCTACCTCAAGCGCGGTGAGCTGACCAGTATTGCCGAGCTCCCGCGGGATGAAAACGTGACGTTGGTGGCCCGCGTTGTCAGCTGCACGACGCGCCGGATGCGTGCACGCAAAGGTACCCTGACCGACGTCGTCGTCAGCGATGATTCCGTCCGCGGATTGAACCAGGTGCATCTGACCTTCTTCAACGCCTACCGTGCGGACAAGGAACTGCTGCCGGGCACACTGGCCATGTTTGCCGGCAAGGTCACCACGTACCAAAGCCAGCTGACGCTGACCAATCCGGACTACGTGCTGCTTGAGGACGAGAGCGGCTTTGACGCAGAGGAAGCCCGGCGGCCCGTCCCGCTGTATCCCGCCACGGCCAAGCTGAGCAGCTGGCGGATCAAGGCCGCCGTCGAAGCTCTGCTCGACATCGTGGACTTCAGCCGGATCGAGGACCCGGTGCCGGCCGATATCGCCATCCGCGACCGGCTGTATTCGCTGGAGGACGCCTACCAGCAGATCCACCGCCCCCAGGACATGGAATCGGTGGCCAAAGCCCACGAGAGGTTCAGGTACCAGGAAGCGCTGATCCTGCAGACCGCGCTTGCCCGGCGCAGGGCACAAGCGGCCGCCGAGGAAGCAACAGCCAGGCCGCACCGCCGGGCTGGCTTGCTGGAGCGTTTCGACGCTTCGCTGCCCTTCACTCTCACCGGAGGCCAGCAGGAAGTCGGAGCCACCATTGCCGCGGAGCTCGCGGAGAACCACCCGATGAACCGGCTGCTGCAGGGCGAAGTGGGATCCGGCAAGACACTCGTTGCCCTGCGTGCCATGCTCCAGGTCATCGACGCCGGCGGCCAAGCCGTCCTGATGGCGCCAACGGAGGTGCTGGCAGGCCAGCACTACGAATCGATCCGGCGGATGCTGGGGCCGCTGGCCGAGGGCGGCATGCTTGGCGGCGATGAAAACGGCACTAGGGTCGTGCTGTTGACTGGTTCCGTGGTAGGAGCCGCCCGCCGCAGCGTCCTGCGGGATATCAACAGCAACGAGGCTGGCATCGTCATCGGCACCCACGCCCTGCTTTCGAAAGAGGTTGAGTATTACGATCTGGGCCTGATCGTCGTGGATGAGCAGCACCGCTTCGGCGTCGAGCAGCGCGACCAGTTGCGTGCACAGGCCATCAAGCCGCCGCACCTGCTGGTCATGACCGCCACACCGATCCCGCGCACCGTAGCCATGACCGTTTTCGGCGATTTGGAAACATCGGTACTGCGGGAACTGCCGGCCGGACGCGCCCCGATCCGTACCCATCTCGTGGGACTGGTGGAGAACCCTGGGTGGGCGGAACGGATCTGGGCCAGGGCGCGCGAAGAGGTCGACGCCGGCAGGCAGGTGTACGTGGTCTGTCCCAAGATCGGTGACGACGAAGGCGAGGATCCGGCGAGTTTTGAGCCGACTGCCGATGCCGGAGAGGAAAGCCGTCCGCTGGCTTCCGTCCAACGGATTGCCGAGTTCCTCGGGGAGCTGCCGGTCTTGTCCGGAGTGCGCATAGGTGTGCTTCACGGCAGGCTGGACTCGACGGAAAAGAATGCCACCATGGCCGCTTTCACCGAGGGGCAGCTGGACCTCCTCGTGTCTACCACCGTCATCGAAGTCGGTGTGGACGTGCCGAATGCCACGATGATGGTGATCCTTGATGCAGACCGGTTCGGCATTTCCCAGCTTCACCAGCTGCGGGGACGGGTGGGCCGCGGCTCGCTGCTGGGCACATGCCTGCTGGTCACAAGCCTGGAGCCGGGCCACCCCAGCCGGGAGCGGCTGCAAGCAGTGGAAGCGACCACTGACGGATTCCGGCTGGCCCAGGACGACCTGAAACTGCGGCGCGAAGGCGACATTCTGGGATCCTCCCAGTCCGGTGGCAAGTCCACGCTGAAGCTGCTGCGCGTCATCAAGGACGAAGCCGTGATCGAACAGGCCCGCAACGACGCCGCGGCGATTATCGAACACGACGCGCAGCTGGGGGACTACCCGGAGTTGGCCCAGGCCATCGAGCTGTATCTCAACCCGGAGAAAGAGGCATTCCTTGAGCGGGGGTAAACAGTGAGCCGGGTGGTGGCCGGGGCCGCCGGCGGCATGACGCTGGCCAATGTGCCGGGCACCGCCACGAGGCCGACGACGGATCGGGTCAAGGAAGCCTTGTTCTCACGGCTCGAGTCGTACGACGTCATCCATGACGCCGTCGTTCTGGACCTCTTTGCGGGGTCGGGTGCCTTGGGGGCCGAATGCGCCAGCAGGGGAGCAGCCCGCGTTGAGCTGGTCGAGCTGGCGGAGAAGGCCGCGGCCGTGTGCCGGCGCAACGCCGAGATGATCAATTCCGTGCTGCGCCGCGCCGTGGTGCAGGTCCACCGCACCGGTGCCGAGGGGTACCTCGCCCGGCTGCAGGAGGGCCGGCATTACAACCTGGTGCTGATCGATCCGCCGTATCCGCTCGCCGAAGACAAGCTGGCGGAGATCCTGGCCCTGCTGGAGCCGTTCCTGGCCGAGGGGTCGGTGGTCGTCGTCGAACGCTCCTCACGTTCGCCGGAACCATGTTGGCCGGCCGGGCTGGAGTGTTTTTCCGGCCGCAAATACGGTGAGACGCAGTTGTGGTTCGCGGAACCGGTCCTAAGCCAGCACGAATGACTCCAGCTCGGCGCCTGTGAGCACCCGCGCAGGATGTGGACCGGCGGCCAGCAGGGACTGCGTCCAGTCCTCCGGCCACGGATCCAGTCTCGCAGCGAGCACCAGGTTGCCGGCATAGCGGCTCGTGAACATGCCCGCTTCGCCCAGCACTGCCACCGCCGGCGTACAGTCCGATAGCTCCTTGATCTGACGCTTGGCAAAGGTCAGCGGAGGGTCGTCACCCACGTTGACCAGCAGCACTCCGCCGGGCGCCAGCAGTTTGAGCAGCTCGCTGTAGAAACCGCCCGTGGCCAAATGCTCCGGGGCATCTTCGCCGGCGAAGACATCGAGAACAACGACGTCGAACTCGCCGTCGATATCGCCGAAGGTCAGTTCCTGGCGGGCATCCCCGATATAAACTGTCAGATCGGTTCCCTCGGGCAGCGGCAGTTGGTCGATGACGTAGTCCAGCAGCTCCCGTTCCAATTCCACGGCATGCTGCTCGGAGCCCGGCCTGGTGGCCTGGAGGTAGCGCGCCAGCGTGAGTGCGCCGGCGCCCAGATGCAAGGAGCGCAGAGGCTGCCCTGGTTCGCCGGCAAGATCCACAACGTTGGCAATCCGGCGCAGATACTCGTAGAAGACATGCTCCGGGTGCTTCAGATCGACATGTGACTGTTCGGCTCCGCCGATACTCAGGATGTACGCTCCCGGCACCCTGGTGTCCGGGTCGATGGAGGCATGCAGGCCGCTGCCGCGAAGGAACCGGTTCGGCACCGTTAGAGCCTGTCCTTCAAGGTGGCGATCCGCGACGCCGCTTCCTCCAGCACATCCACACGTTTGCAGAAGGCGAAGCGCAGCAGCGACTTGGTCCGTTCCGCACCTTCCGGGTGGCAGAACACCGGAACCGGTATGGCTGCCACACCGACCAGCTCGGGGAGCCGGCGGGCCAATGCTGTTGCATCGGTAACGCCCAGCGGCGCCGCGTCCACATTGATGAAGTAGGTACCCTGCGGCGTGAAGACGTCCATGCCCGCCGCCCGCAAGCCTTCGCTCAGGATGTCCCGCTTGCGCTGCAGCGTGTTCGCTAAGTCTTCGTAGAACGATCCGTCCAGCGCGAGGCCGGCCGCCACGGCCGCCTGGAAGGGGGTGCCGGAGGAATAACTGAGAAATTGCTTGACGGTCCGCGCCGCCGCCACCAGCTCGGCCGGTCCACTCATCCAGCCGATTTTCCATCCGGTGAGCGAGAACGTTTTGCCAGCGGAGGAAATGGTCAGGGTGCGCTCCGATGCGCCGGGCAGCGTGGCCACGGGTATGTGGGCTACCCCGAAGGTGAGGTGTTCGTAGACCTCATCCGTGATGATGATGGCATCGTGTCGGTTGGCCAGCTCCACGATGCGCGTGAGCGCCTCCCGGGTGAAGACACTGCCCATCGGATTGTGCGGGTTGTTGACCAGGATGACGCGGGTCCGGTCGGAAAAAGCAGCCTCAAGCGCGGCCAGGTCCGGCTGGAACTCGGGCGCCAGCAACGGTGCGGTGACGTGGGTAGCGCCGCTGAGCGCGATCACAGCGCCGTACGAGTCGTAGAACGGTTCGAAGGTCAGAACCTCGTCGCCGGGGCCGGTCAAGGCCAGCAGGGCGGCGGCCAAGGCTTCCGTAGCCCCGGTGGTCACGATGATTTCCGTCTCCGGGTCCGGCGTCAGTCCATAGAAACGCCGTTGATGGTCGGAGATCGCTTCGCGCAGCGCGGGGATTCCCTTGCCCGGTGCATACTGGTTTGCGCCCGCCGAGATTGCGTCACGGGCAGCCTCCCGCATCAGGTCGGGACCGTCCTCGTCCGGGAACCCCTGGCCAAGGTTGATCGCGCCGGTTCGAACGGCCAGCGTGGTGATCTCCTCGAAGATGGTCACACCCAAATGACCGTCCGCACCGAGGAGGTTGGCGCCTTCGGCCGTGCGTAGCCACGGTGCACGGCTCCCGGAGGGGGATCCTTGGGCCAGGTTTTCGTCCGTTCTGCTCATGTCTCCCAGTAATATCACTACAACCGCGGGCTCACGTGGTGTGACTTGTGCAGTGAATGGATTAGATTCATAGATATGCGCCGAGCCGTCTGCCCTGGATCCTATGACCCCCTGCACAACGGGCACGTGGAAATCATTGCCCGTGCCGCCAGCATGTACGACGAAGTGATCGTCGCCGTCTCCACCAACTATGCGAAGAAATACAGGTTCTCCTTGGACGTGCGCCTGGACATGGCCCGCCAGACCCTGTCGTACCTGCGCGGGATCACCGTGGAGCCGATGGGCGACGGCCTGCTGGCGGAATTTTGCCGCAGCCATGGTGCAGGTGTCATCATCAAAGGGTTGCGTTCCACGCAGGATTACCAGTACGAACTGCCCATGGCCCGGATGAACCGTCATCTTACTGGCGTTGAAACGGTGTTCCTGCCGGCGGAGAACAATTACACTCACCTCTCATCCACTTTGATCAAGGAAGTGGCGGCGCTCGGCGGTGACATCGCGGACTTCGTACCGAAGGCCGTGCTGCAACGTTTCCAGCAGGGCGAACAAGGACAATAGTCCGGCGGAGCGTCCATTTGAGAGTATGGGCATCTTCGCGCTAAGATAATACGTCGGTCTATGTTCTATAGGAGTTCTCATCGTTGTGATCATGAATCATGATCAAAATTCGCCCCTGGCCATTTCGGTCAAGGATCTCGGGCGCAGCCCGGGTACTATGCGGACCCTGAACGAGCATGTACCTGCACCGGATCAGTTCGGTGCAGCACTCATTGGCGTGCAGGAAGGCTCTGATATGGAGCTGGATCTGCGGCTTGAGTCCGTACACGAAGGTATTCTGGTTTCCGGCACTGCCACCGTTGATGTAACGGGGGAGTGCGGGCGCTGCCTGGATGCAATCGAGTATGATCTCTCCGTCAGGGTGCAGGAACTCTTCTACTACGAGGGCTTCGATCCGCAGGATCAGGGCCCGGATGATGAAGAGGCTGAAGAGCAGCGGCGGGTAGAGCGCGATTCAATCGATCTCGAACCGGTGTTGCGGGACGCAGTGGTAACCGCCCTGCCGTTCCAGCCGGTGTGCCGGGAAGACTGTAAAGGCCTTTGTCCTGAATGCGGGATGCGCCTTGAAGAGGATCCGGGCCACCAACATGAGGTTTTGGATCCTCGCTGGGCAGCCCTCGCCGGGTTGGCTGGCACAGCTGCCGATGAGGCAGCAACACGTACAGAGTCAGACGAGAGAGAAGAGAGTTAGTCGTGGCTGTTCCCAAGCGGAAAATGTCCCGCTCGAATACGCGCGCACGCCGGTCCCAGTGGAAGGCAACTGCGCCCAACCTGGTCAAGACCGTTGAGAACGGCCGTGTCACCTACAGCCTGCCTCACCAGGCCAAGGTCGTCACCGACTCGGCAGGCACCGCGCTGTTCCTTGAGTACAAGGGCCGCAAGGTAGCCGACGTTTAATAGCGTCCGCATGCCTTCAACTGAAGAGCTTTTGAAGCGTCTCGGCGTCGAAATCGACGCCGAGACGCTTCGTCTTGCTCTGACACATCGCTCCTACGCGTATGAACACGGCGGCCTGCCGACCAATGAGCGCCTCGAATTCCTGGGCGACTCCATTCTCGGCTTCTCCGTTACTGATGCGCTCTACCGCGACAATCCCACCCTTCCCGAGGGCGAGCTGGCAAAACGCCGTTCCGCCGTCGTCAGCACCCGTGCGCTGGCAGGGGTTGCCCGCGACCTGGATCTGGGCCAGTACATTCTGCTCGGCCAGGGCGAAAAGCTGACCAACGGCGCCGATAAGTCTTCCATTCTGGCGGACACCGTCGAAGCGCTGATCGGCGCTACCTACCTCGTCAACGGCATCGAAACCGCGCGCGGAATGGTCATGCGCCTCATTTCCCCTCTGCTGGCGGATGCCGAGGCACTAGGCGCGGGTACTGACTGGAAAACGAGCATCCAGGAACTGGCCGCCGCCCGCAAGATGGGCGGCGTCGAATATGCCGTCCAGGGCTCGGGACCGGACCACGCCAGGACGTTCGTGGCCACGCTGCGCATCGGCGGCACCGCTTACGGCCAGGGCACCGGCCACTCCAAGAAGGAAGCCGAGCAGGAAGCTGCCGCCGTCTCATGGCGCCAGCTGCGTTCCGTCGAACCCGCAGATGCCTGAACTGCCTGAAGTCGAGGTAGTACGACGCGGCCTGGCCCAGTGGGTACGCGGCCGCACCATTACCGGCGTCGAGATCCTCGACGAGCGCTCCATCCGCCGCCATGCGCTCGGCGCCGAGGACCTGCGCGGCAACGTCGAAGGCACCCGGGTGGAAGACGTTGCGCGCCGCGGCAAGTTCCTCTGGCTGCCGCTGCGCGAAGAAACCAACAACGACGGCGGTGCGCCGCAACTTGCGTTGATGGCCCACCTCGGGATGAGCGGGCAACTGCTGGTCGAGGATTCCGTCCAGCCTGATGAAAAGCACTTGAAAGTCCGCCTCACCCTGAGCCCTGCCGCGAATACCGACGGCACGCCCATGCCAGCCGAACTGCGCTTCATCGATCAGCGGATCTTCGGCGGAGTTTTCCTGGCGGACCTGGTGCCGACGGCGGACGGGCACGCGGGAGGACTGTCGGAAACCGGCCTGCCGCTGGTGCCGGTGGAGGCTGCGCACATCGCCCGTGATCCGCTGGATCCTGCCTTCTCTTTCGATGCGTTTTACCGCCGCCTGCGTGCCCGCCGCACTGGAATCAAGCGCGCCATACTGGACCAGGGCCTGATCTCCGGGATCGGCAACATCTACGCCGACGAAGCTCTCTGGGCAGCCAAGCTGCACTATGCCCGGCCCACCGACACGATGCGGCGCAAGGAAGCGGAAAGGCTGGTCGAAGCCTGCCGCGACGTCATGAACCGCGCACTGGACGCCGGGGGCACCAGCTTTGACTCCCTGTACGTGAACGTTAACGGTGCTTCCGGATACTTCGCCCGGTCCCTGAACGCCTACGGGCGCGAGCGGGAAAACTGCAACCGCTGCGCCGCGCTGGGACTGGAGACGAAGATCCGCCGGGATATCTTCATGAACCGTTCCTCCTACACCTGTCCGGTGTGCCAGCCGAGGCCGCGCAACGGCCGCTGGTAGCCTGGCCGTCGCCCCCCCCCGGAAGCGGCAATAAGCCCCAGCCATAGGGTTTTCCCAACGTCTCCCATTGACCTGGGCAACCATGGGTTGTTAGGTTCGGCCCATACCCGTTTGTAGTTCCACTTCCTTTGCGATGAGGCAAATATGGCTAGTGCCGGACTGTTATACGTAGGAGCAATTCTCTTCATCAATGGGCTGATGCTGCTCGGGCGGATTCCCGGAAAATCAGCCGCGATACTCAATCTTTTTGTGGGCGCCCTGCAGACCGTGGTGCCGCTCGTCCTGCTGTCCCAGGCCCAAGGCGAACTGGCCCCGACGTTTGCGGCGGCCGGTTTGTTTCTGTTCGGCTTTACCTACCTCTACGTCGGCATCCTGCAGTTGACTGGCATCAGTGCCGAGGGACTTGGCTGGTTCAGCCTCTTTGTTGCTGTCGTCGCGATAGTCATCGGCGTCCTCAGCTTCACCCTGATCTCGGATCCGCTGTTCGGCGTCATCTGGATTACGTGGGCCGTGTTGTGGTTCATGTTCTTCCTCCTCATGGCCCTGGGCAAGGACTCGATCACGGCCGCCACAGGGTGGTTTGCCATCTTCTGCGGCTGGTTGACCTGTACGATCCCCGCCCTGCTGTTGCTCAGCGGCAGCTTTGTCTCGACGGCCACCACGGCCTGGGTCGGTGCGCTGGTTTTCGCCGCATCCTTTGCTGCCTCGTTGTTCCTGGGGCGGTCGCGGCAAAAGAGCGACGCAGACCAGATAGGGCCGGCAACAACACAAGGAGCGGCTTCATGACGCTTTACGAATACCGCTGTGCCGCGTGCGATGCGGTGGAGCTGAATTTCGTCATCGGACAGGCACCGCAGAGCGCCGAATGTCCTGGCTGCGGACGTCAGGTCCGCAGAGTCTTCAGCCCGCCGAGACTGTCCATCGCCGGGACCAGCGCATACAAACTGCTGGACGGCACAGCCAAGAGCGCCCACGAACCAGAGGTAGTCTCCGGGCTGCCCGGCAGGACGGCACCCAAACAACGTTATACGCACAATCCGCTGCACCGGAAGCTTCCGCGGCCCTGATCGGCAGGACGCAGAACATCAACAAGGGGAGTAGAGATTAATGCCAGAAGTCATTTTCCCGCTCGACTCGAGCAAGAAATTCGAAGACCAGGAAAAAGTCGGACACAACCGCTACCATCCGGAGATCCCGCCAGTGGCGACGGTCAAACAAGGTGTGTCCGTCCGGATCGACTGCCGTGAATGGTTCGACGGGGCCATCGTCAATGACGACTCCGCGGAAGATATCCTCAATGCCCCGCTGCTGACCGTGCACAAACTCAGCGGGCCGTTCGCCATCGAGGGCGCCCAGCCGGGTGACCTGCTCGTCGTCGACATTCTGGACGTAGGACCGATTCCGCAGGAGGATTCCGGGCCGCTGGCCGGCCAAGGCTGGGGCTACACCGGCATTTTCGCCAAGAGCAACGGCGGCGGTTTCCTCACGGAGCAGTTTCCGGATGCATATAAGGCCATATGGGACTTCACCGGCCAGAAGGCAACCTCACGGCACGTGCCGAATGTGTCCTTCAACGGCATCATCCATCCAGGGCTGATGGGCACCGCGCCCTCGGCGGAACTGCTGGCCAAGTGGAACAAACGCGAGGGCGATCTGATCGCAACCGATCCGGACAGGGTGCCGCCGCTGGCGCTGCCTCCGGAACCGCAGTCCGCGCTGCTGGGCGGTGTACCGGAATCGGATTTTGACCGGGTTGCTGGCGAGGCCGCGCGTACAGCGCCGCCGCGGGAGAACGGCGGAAACCAGGACATCAAGAATCTGACCAAGGGGACGCGGGTCTTTTACCCGGTGTTCGTGGACGGCGCCAACTTCTCGCTAGGAGACTTGCATTTCTCCCAAGGCGACGGCGAAATCACCTTCTGCGGGGCCATCGAAATGGGCGGGTTTATCGACCTGCGTTTCGAAGTGATCAAGGGCGGAATGGACACATACGGCGTCAGCGAGAACGCTATCTTCATGCCCGGCACCGTGGACCCGCAGTTTTCCGAGTGGCTGGCTTTCTCCGGCACGTCGGTAACCTTGGATGGCAAGCAGCACTATTTGGACTCGCACCTGTCCTACCAGCGCGCCTGCCTGCACGCTATCGATTACCTGACGAAGTTTGGCTACAGCCCCGAGCAGGCCTACCTGCTACTGGGCGCCGCGCCGATCGAGGGCCGGCTGTCCGGCGTGGTGGACATCCCCAACTCATGCTCGACGGTGTACTTGCCGACGTCGATCTTCGATTTCGATGTGCGGCCATCTGCGTCCGGACCGTTCCAGATCGACCCAGGCATTGGCGCCCCCAAGGCTTCGGCGGGCTGAGCTGAGGCTGCAGCAGTGCCGTGGACTCCGCTACAGGCAGGCGTCCACGGCATTGCACTGCCGGCAGGCTTGGCTCAGGTGGCCAGATCGGCCAGCGCCGCATCGGTGAAAGCCGGCCAGGCCTCGGCTGCCCAAGGGCCGAAGTCACGGTCCGTGAGCATGACACAGGCGACACCGGCTTCCGGGTCCACCCAGAGGAAGGTGCCGGACTGGCCGAAATGGCCGAAAGTGCGCGGTGAACTGTTCGCGCCGGTCCAGTGCGGCTGCTTGCCGTTGCGGATTTCGAAGCCCAGGCCCCAGTCATTGTCCTTCTGGCGCCCGAAGCCGGGCAGCACGCCTGCCAGTCCGGGGAAAACCACGGACGTGGCTTCGGACAGCGTGGAAGGATCCAGCAGCTTGGGTTGCTGCAGCTCCGCCGCGAAGCGCGACAAATCGGTGACGGTGGAGGTAGCTCCGGCGGCCGGGGAGCCCTCCAGCGAAGTCTGCTGCATGCCCAGCGGCAGCAGGACGCCGTCGCGCAGATAGTCGGCGAAGGCCATTCCGGTTGCGTGTTCCACGGTTTCGCCGAGGACCTCGAAGCCAGCATTGGAGTACAGGCGGCGTTCGCCGGGGGTATAGCGCACGGAGCGGTCGCCGAAGTCGTAGCCGCCGCTGTGTGCCAGCAGGTGCCGGACGGTTGAACCTTCCGGTCCTGCAGGCTGGTCCAGTTCCAAGGCGCCTTCCTCCACCGCCATCAGCACCGCATAGGCGCTGAGCAGTTTGGTGACGGAGGCCAACGCGTAATGGCGGTCCTGGTCTCCGTGGGAGCCCAGCAGTCCGCCGTCCTTCCCGATCACAGCGGTGGATGCATTCGGGACCGGCCAGTCGGCGATATGTTTCAGACTCTGCATGCTGATTCTCCTGCGGGTGGTAGTTAGAGGCGCCGGCCGGACCGGCCGAGGTAGTGCTCCGCGAGCCGGTCCAGGCCCTCTTCGATGCTGACCGCAGGGGACCAGTCCAGCACCTCGCGCGTGCGGCGCTGGTCGAACCAGTGCGCGGTGGAGAGCTGTTCGGCCAGGAACCTTGTCATCGGCGGTTCGTCGCGGACCAGGCCGCGTTTACCGGCTGCACTCCACGCGCGCTCGATCACACTGCCGGTACCCCGGGCCAGCCAGCCCGGCACATTCCAGGCCGGAGGCCGCACATCGGCAGCCGCGCAGATGCCGGCCAGCAGTTCGCCGACCGGCCGCGGCTGGCCGTTGGTAACCACCAGCGCCTGCCCGTGGGCGTGGTCCATCCGCTCCAGCGTGCGCGCAATGGCGGCGGCGGCATTGTCGATGTAGGTGCTGTCGATCAGCGCGGTGCCATGGTCCAACAGGGGCAGCCGGCCAGCCCGTGCCCGCGCCACGACCCGCTCCACCAGCTGGGTGTCCCCGGGACCCCAGACGACGTGCGGACGTACGGCGGCCACCCGGAAACCGGGAGAGTCTTCTGCCAACGCAAGCAGCTCGGCGGCAGCCTTGGATCTGGCATAGTTTCCGTGCGCGCGTTCGGGATCCGCAGTTCCGGCCCCGGCGCCGGCAATGGCCGCACCGAAATGGGCGACCGACGGCGAAGAGACGAACACAAAATCCCGTACACCGGCACCACGGGCGGCCTTGAGCAGACTCCGGGTACCTTCGATATTGGTGGCGACAAAATCGCTCCATTCGCCGGTGAAGGAAACCTTCGCAGCCAAATGCACGACGGCGTCAACGCCCGCGACGGCGCGGGCCACGGCCAGCTCGTCGGTCAGCGACCCTTGAACCGTTTCTGCCTGTGCCGCATTCCGGGCCAAGGCAGCCGGACGCCGCTGGAAGGTGCGCACGCGGTGGCCTTGTTCCATCAGCAGCCGGGCGACGGCACCGCCAAGCATGCCGCTGGCCCCAGTGACCAAGATGTTCCGGCCCCGGGCGGTTCCGGTGCTCATGGCCGGCCCATCCGTCCTCCGGCCAGCGCCTTCGCCGCCCACTGTGCCAATGCGGCCCGGTCGATCTTGGAATTGTGCCGGATATCGGTAGGCAGCTCGGGCACCGCCAGGACGGATGCGAGATCCAGACCGGTCTCTGCTGCGACTCTGTCGCGTACCTCGGCGCTGAGCTTCCAAGGAGCCGGAGCGGGTTTCCGTGCCTGCGGCTGCGTTTCGACGACGGCGACCGGAACCTGGGCACCGCCGGGGCCGACGCCCACCACGGCCGCCCGCGCCACCTGGGGGACCGTTTCGGCTGCTTGCTCGGCGGCCACGGGCGTCCTGACGCCGTGGGCGGTGGTCAGGATGTGTGCCAGCCGTCCCTCGACCCAGAGGCGTCCGGCGTCGTCAAGATGCCCCACGTCGCCGGTGCGGTGCCAGCCAGGGACGGATCTGCTGCGCGATTCGGTGATCCACAGCCGGTCATAGCGGTCCTTCACATGCGCAGCATTGACCAGGATCTCGCCGGTGACACCGGGCCGGGTGACGGGCTCATCCGTGCTGCTGCCGTCGGGGTTCAGGGCAGTGACGGCAACCTTGGCGCCGGACACGGGAGTGCCGACGCAGACGCCGTTGCCCCTACCTGCTGCCCGGATTTCTTCAAGGCTGATATCGGTGACGGGCAAGGCCTCGGTCATCCCGTACGGCGTGTGCAGGGATGCGTTGGGGACGAGCCGTTGGACTTTGGCCAGCAGCGGCTCCGGGATCGGCGCGCCGGCGGAGAGGAGCAGTTCAACCTCACCCAAGGCGCCGCGCTGTGGGCCGGAGAGCTCGACGGCGGTGGCAACGACGTTGTTCAGCGCCGCAGGGGACGCGAAAACGGCCGTCGCCTGCACGGCGGCCGCGGCTTCGGCCAGTGCCGCCGCGGTCAGGGTCTTGGGCGCCGTGACGTCCATGTCGGGGGTGACCGAGGTGGCTCCCAGCGCGGGTCCCAGCAAGGCGAAGGGGGCGAAACCGGCAACCAGTGCGGTGCCGGCCTGCAGCTTGTACGTGTCCTTCAAGGTATCCCGCATGGCGGCCAGCTGCCGGTGCGTGTAGACCACGCCCTTCGCCGGTCCGGTGGAGCCAGAAGTGAAGAGGATGGCGGCATCCGCGTCCGGTTGCGGATCCGATGTGACGCCTTCGGTACCGGGCATGACCGGAATCGACTGCAGCAGGTCCTCCACTGTGTGGCTCACGCCGTACAGCGCGCGTTTGGGCGCGCTCATGGCCGTGGCGCTGATCTTCACCCCGGGCCATTGGAAGAGTCGGGCGGCAACGAAGGCGCGTTCGATTCCGATAATGAACTTCGGCCCGGCACCCTTGATGGCACGGCTCAGGCCGGTGGCGCCCAGGCCGGCGTCGGCAACCACGATGACGGCGCCGAGCTTCAGGCACGCGTAGATCAGGCTCGTCAGTTCGATGCCGGGCGGAACCAAGAGGTTGACGCGGTCTCCGGCCTTGACCCCGATGGACGACAAGCCCGCCGCCAGACGGTCTACAACAGCGGCAAGTTCGGCCCACGACAATGTCCGCGGGCCGGTTCCCGGCTCAGCGTCGAGCGGGGCCATATCCACCACGGCCGGCGAACTGTCCCCGGCGCGCTCGGCCAGTTCGGCCAGCATAGGACGGAACGAGCCCGTGCCTGCTGCGGTCACTGTCGGCGCGGCTTGGAATGTGCCGCTTTCGGAAGCGCTGCCACCTGCCGTCGCATTGGCCTGTTTGCTTCCCCCGCTGTCCAAGTCGAGGCCGGGCTTCAACCTGTCCAGCCAGTTAAAGACGGGGCTTGCGATGTCTGCGTCTTCGGGAAGCAGATGGCCGGCACCTTCGAAACGGTGCACGTCCGCCTGCGGCAGGCGCTGCAGCAGATCGCGCAGGTAGCGGTCGGAGAAGATCGGATCCTTCGGCCCCCACAGGACCAGGGCCGGAACGTCCAGCGAATGGATGCCGTCGGCTACCCCGGTAAGCGTGCCCCAGCTGGGGGCAGATGGATCCGCGGGGATGTCGGCGACGAAATTGCCCACCCCGGACCTGCGTTCGGCGCTGCGGTACGGTGCCATGAACGCTTCGCGGACGTCCTTGGCCAGCGGGGGATGCGCCAAAGCATGTGTCACGCGGAGGAAAGCGGCCGACGTCGTCGTTCCCCAGCTGTGCACGGCCGGGTGCAGCGCGAGCTGCAGCGGGGCGGGGACGGAGTAGCCAGCCGGATGAACGGCCGTGTTCGTCAGGACGACGGCGGCGAGCTGCTGCCGGTGGCGTGTGGCCCAGCCCAGAGAGATCAGGCCGCCCCAGTCGTGGCCGACGGTGACAACCGGGCCTGTGAGGTCCAGCTCGCGGGTCAGGTCGCCCAGATCCGTGATGCGGTCCTCAAGACGGCGGAACGTACCCGTGCGGGCGGAGAAACCCATGTCCAGCTGGTCGACGGCGACCACCCGCCAGGGCCGGTCCGCCTCGGTCGCTGCGGCCAGCAGGCCGCGCCAGAGGTAGGACCACGTGGGATTGCCATGAACGCAGAGCAGCGTGCCGGCGGGCGTGATCCCGCGCTCTTCCAGTTGGGGGCCGTTGTCGAGCAGATGCCAGGTGTGTGTGCTGCCGTCCGGGTCCGCTGCAGCCGTCGAAGGTACGTTGACGCGGCGGGACCAAACAGCCCGGACGCCGGGCCACAGCTCAGTTACCACGCAATCTCCATCATGGACGTGTTCAGTCCGGAGCCCACGCCCATGCACAGGACACGGTCGCCGGCGTTGAGGCTCTGCGCTTCCTGGGCCAGGGTCATCGGGAGCGACGCCGGGCCCACGTTGCCCCACTTCGGGAAGGTGATCGGTACCCTCTCCTTGACGAGGTTGACCGCCTTGATGATGGCGTTGGTGTAGGAATTGGAGACCTGGTGGGTGACGTAGCGGTCCATGGATCCCCAGTTCCAGCCGTTGTCGTGCGCCTCGTGCCACGCCGTGACCACCAGTTCAAGCCCGCCCTCCAGCAGCCCCTTGGTATCGGTGAACATCCCGTCCTGGCCGCCCACGCACAGGCCGTGGTGTTCGGTTCCGGCGCGCGAGACACCGCCGATGATCCGGTGCGAGCCGGGGTGCAGGTCCGCCGGGCCGATCACGGCTGCGGCGGCGCCGGAGCCCAGCGTCAGCGTGGCGAATTCGCGCAGGTAGTCTTCCCGGGAGGACTCGGGGTCGTTCAGCCGTTTGAACGTGGTTTCCTGGGTCTGCTGCGCATCTTCGCCGGCGACGATGAGCGCGTACTTGATCTGGCCCGAGTCAATCATGTTGGCCGCCAAGGAGATCCCGTTGACGAACCCGAGGCAGGCATTGGCCAGGTCGAAGTTAATGGCCGACGACGGCAAACCCAAGCTGTGGTGGATCTTCACCGCCACGGATGGCTCGAGGTTCTTGCGGGTCACCGAAGTATTGATCAGCAGGCCGATTTCGTCCGGCTCGATGCCGGCCTCAGCCATGGCTTTGGCACCGGCTTCGATGGCGGCGTCGTCGAAACTTGTGCCCGGTGACCACCAGCGGCGTTCGGATACTCCGGCGACACGCTCGAGCAGACGCTTGGAAAGGCGCAGACGCTTGAGGCTGGGGGCCAGGCGCTCGTCGAACTCCGCGGAACTGACGACTACCGGCGCCTCCACACTTGTGACGGCCAGCAGTGCCGTGTTGTCATGTCGAAACGTCGCGTTACCGATCAATATCCAGCCTTTATTCGTGTTTCTGTCCGCGGCACCGGTCCGCGCCTTGATGCACCCCGAAACCTTAACTATGCACCTAATGCGGCCGTTCCCGCACATGCACCGTCCGGCATGCATATGTGATTAACCGCTCCTCCACAGCAGACCCGGGAGGCCTGGTTGCGCACACCGGCGCCCCTTTGTGCCGCGATCTGCATAGGAAACACGATAGATTGTTTCAAGGAAAAAGTGCTGCGGGAGACACAATTTGCATCTGAAATCTCTGACTGTGCGCGGCTTCAAGTCTTTTGCGTCTGCCACGACCTTCGATTTCGAGCCCGGTGTCACGGCCGTCGTCGGACCCAACGGGTCCGGTAAGTCCAATGTCGTCGACGCCTTGGCTTGGGTCATGGGTGAACAAGGTGCCAAGACTCTGCGCGGCGGCAAGATGGAAGACGTCATTTTTGCAGGGACCTCCGGCCGTTCGCCGCTGGGCCGCGCCCAGGTCTCCTTGACCATCGATAACGCCGATGGCGCGTTGCCCATCGAATACGCCGAAGTCACCATCTCGCGCACGCTTTTCCGTACCGGCGGCTCCGAATATGCCATCAACGGCAGCAACTGCCGCCTGCTGGACATCCAGGAACTGCTCAGCGACTCCGGCCTTGGCCGCGAGATGCACGTGATCGTCGGCCAGGGCCAGCTGGACCGCATTCTGCATGCCACTCCGGATGACCGCCGGGGGTTCGTCGAGGAAGCCGCGGGAATCCTCAAGCACCGGCGGCGCAAGGAAAAGACGGTCCGGAAGCTTGAGTCGATGCAGGCCAATCTCGCCCGCCTCACGGATCTCACCGGCGAGCTCCGCCGGCAGCTGACCCCGCTGGGCAAACAGGCCGAGGTAGCCCGCCGCGCCCAGCAGGTGCAGTTCGAGGTCCGGGATGCGCGGGCACGCCTGCTGGCAGATGACCTGGTCCAGCTGACCGCTGCCCTGGCACAGGAAGTGGCGGACGAAGCCGCGATGAAAGCCAGGCAGGCCGAGGTGGAACGTACGTTGGAGGCCGGACGGCGGCGGCTCGCGGAACTGGAACGGCTGGCGGCCGAGGCCACACCGAGGCTGAACGCCGCCCGGGATGCCTGGTACCAGCTTTCTTCCGCGCGCGAACGGTTCAGATCACTCGGCAACCTGGCAAATGAACGACGCCGGCTGCTCGGCAATGCGGACGCGGAACCTGAAAACGGACGGGACCCGGACCAGCTGGAACAGCAGGCCGCCCAGGTACGCGAAGAACAGGCGGAGCTCGAGTTTGAGTTGGAGGACCGCAGGGAAGCCCTGGAGGACGCAGTGCAGGCCCGCGCCGACGCGGAAGCCAGCGCCGCCGCCGAAGACCAACGCCTGACCGCCATCCTCCGGGCGGCCGCAGACCGCCGGGAAGGTCTCGCCAAACTCGCCGGACAGGTGGCTGCGGCCCGGTCGCGGGTGGAGGCGGCCGAAGCGGAGCTGGGACGCCTGCGTGCCTCGATCGGCGAGGGCGAGGAACGCCGCCGGAAAGCACAGACCGAGTTCAGCGCCCTGGAATCACAGGTCGCGGGAGTGGAAGAAGGGGAAGAGGGCCTCGACGCCGAATACGAGCAGGCATCGCAGGAACTGGATGCCATCGAGGAAGAACTCGAAGCCCTCGTTGCGGAGGAACGCGAAGCCGAACGTGAGCGCGATGCACTGTCCGCTCGAAAGGAAGCTCTGGAAGTAGGTCTCGACCGCCGGGATGGCAGCGAGGCGCTGCTGGCCTCCGGTTCAGCGGGAGTCTTGGGCCCGCTGGCAGAACGGATATCGGTGGAACCCGGCTACGAGCCGGCGATAGCCGCCGCCCTGGGCAGCAGCGCCGAAGCGGTGGTCGTCGCAGACCGGGACGCCGGGGTGCAGGCGCTGGAGCTGATGAAGAGCGATGACGCCGGCCGGATTGAGCTTGTTTTCGCCCGGACGGCTGATCTTGCTCCGGTAGATCAGGGCACAGCGGATGCCGCCCAGGCGGATCAGGCTTCCGCGGATCAGGCCCCGGAGGACTTGGCCCTGTCGTGCGACGCGGTCCGTGCCCTCTCTCTGGTTACGTTGAAGGAAGAAGCCGCAGCTGTACGCGCCTTGCTGGCTTCCGTCGTCGTTGTTGAGGATCTTGCCGGTGCAGCGGAAGCTGTTTCCGCCAGTCCGGAGCTGACCGCTGTTACTAAGGCCGGCGAGGTCTTCAGCGCCTATGGTGCCCGCGGCGGCTCGGCGGGCCGGCCGAGTCTGCTGGAGGTGCAGGCTGCGGTGGAGGAGACGGGCCAACGCCTGGCACAGGCCGCAGCCAGGGCTGAACGGGCCAAGTTTGCGATCGCAGCAGCGACGGCGCGGCGTGCAGAAACCGGCGCTCGGGCAGAGGCGGCGCTGGAACAACTTAATGAATCGGATGCCAGGCTTGCGGCCGTGGCTGAACGGCTGGGCCATCTCGGCTCCACGCTGCGCTCAGCCGTGGGGGAGAGCGAGCGGCTTGCCAGGCTGGTTGAAGCTGCCGAAGCCAACGTTGCCACCGAGCAGCAGAAACTGGCGGAGATCACCCAGCGGCTCGTTGCCGCCCAGGAAGCTCCAGCAGAATCCGAGCCCTCAACCGAGGAACGCGACGCGCTCGCAGCGGCCGCCACCAGGGCGCGTCAGAGCGAGATGGAAGCCAGGCTGGCTCTGCGCTCGGGTGAGGAACAGCTGAACGCTATCGGTAACCGCGCCGCATCGTTGGAACGGGCGGCGGCAACGGAACGGCACGCCCGGGCGCAGGCGGCAGAGCGGGCACTTAAGCGCCAGGTGCAGGCGGCCAAAGCCGCCGCCGTCGCAAGGGGCGTCAAGCAGGTGCTGGCCTGGCTGGACGTGTCGGTGGACCTGGCCGAACGCGAACGTGATGCTGCCGAGGAGGTCCGGGCAGCGTGGGAGCGCGAACTGGCCACCGTCCGCACCTCGACCGACGCGCTCGCCAACGAGCTGCGGGAGCTGACGGATTCCGTACACCGCGATGAGATGGCGCGGGCCCAGCAGCGGCTGCGCATCGAGGCACTGGAAACAAAGGCAATTGACGAACTGGGTCTGACACCGGACCACCTGGTGGCTGAATACGGGCCGGACCAACCGGTTCCGGTGGCCACGGCGGCGTCGAACGACAAGTGGGCGGCCCTGCGCGCGGAGGTGGACGAAGACGGTAACCCCGTGGTTGAGGGAGTGCCGTTTATCCGGGCAGAACAGGAGAAGCGGCTGAAGAAGGCGCAACGGGACTTGTCCTCGCTAGGCAAGGTGAACCCGCTGGCACTGGAAGAGTTTGCGGCTCTGGAGGAACGCCACCAGTACCTCAGCGGCCAGCTGGAAGACCTCAAAGCCACGCGCAAGGACCTGCTGGACATCATCAAGGAAGTCGACGAGCGGGTGGAACGCGTCTTCACCGAGGCTTACCATGACACGGCGGCACAGTTCGAACGGGTCTTCGGCCGGCTGTTCCCCGGTGGTGAAGGACGCCTGGTGCTCACGGACCCGGACGACATGCTCACCACGGGTATCGAAGTCGAGGCACGCCCGGCGGGCAAGAAAATCAAGCGCCTCTCGCTGCTCTCCGGCGGCGAGCGATCATTGACCGCAGTGGCCCTTCTGGTGGCGATCTTCAAGGCGCGGCCCTCGCCTTTTTACGTGATGGATGAGGTAGAAGCGGCCCTGGATGACACGAACCTGGGGCGGCTGATCACCATTTTCGAAGAGCTGCGCGAATCCAGCCAGCTCATCGTCATCACGCACCAGAAGCGCACCATGGAAGTCGCCGACGCACTCTACGGCGTGACCATGCGGGGGGACGGCGTCTCCACCGTGATTTCCCAGCGCCTTGCCACGGCAGAGGTCTAAGGCACCAAGGCACGGCGGCGGCCCGGTGCCCGCGCCGGTCCCGCCCGCAGTGTTAGTCCTGCCGGTAGCGCCGCACGAAGTTGCGCAGCACGTGCTGGGGCTCGGTGACCACGCTTCCACGGACACTTTCCATCACCCTCGCCGCTTCAGCCGGCGGGAAGTACCCGGCAAAACGGTAGATGGAGATCCGGGTCAGCAGCCCGTCGATGTCGAGCTCGGGGTGGAACTGTGTGGCGTAGAGGTTCGATTTCAGTCGGAACATCTGGACCGGGCAGGTAGCCGATCCGGCCAGCCGCACGGCACCCGCCGGCAGCGTCGAACATGCTTCCTTGTGTCCCACAAAAGCCTGGAACCGGTCCGGCACGCCTGCCAGCAACGGATCCTTTCTGCCATCATCGGTCAGCACTATTTCCACTTCGCCGATCGGCTCGCCGTGCGTCCTGTCCACCACACCGCCCTGGTGCAGGCCCAGCGTGCCGACACCGTAGCAGGCACCGAAAAACGGGAAATCGATGGCGATGACCTGATCGAGCAGGCGGCCGAGCTCGCGTTCAACCCGGTGCTGCACCGCCGATTTATCCGCGGGCGCATCGCTGGAGTTGAACGGACTGCCGCCCAGAATGATCCCGCTGTAGGAATCCAGAGCGATGTCGGGCAGCGGGGTGGCTTCCAGCCGCACCCGGTGCAGTTCTCCGTCCACGAGGCCGCCGAAGCGCATGAACGCCGCATATTCTTCGTCGGCTGCTTTGTCTTCGGCCCGGGTAGCCAGGAGCAGGAACGGCTTCATGGGTTGATGCTAGTGGAAGGGAACCGCTTCCATTCACGGCGGAAGGCCGCTTGCGCGTTCTCGGCCGCAATTTGTTCCAGTGCATGCAGACGGCCATAGGTGAAGCCGTTCTCATTTTGCAGGACCGCCCCGGCCCCCAACCGACGCAGCAGATCGCGCGTCAGGACGGTGTCCTGGTGCACGCCGAGCGACTGCTGTACCCGGTGCGCCGCTTCGGCGAGCCGCTGTGCGCGCTTCCCGCCTACCGGAATCGCAGCTTCCGCTGCATACCGCAGGCGCTTGGCACGGATGCGGACCTCGTGCAGCGCCCGTGCCTCGGTAGCGTCGCCGGCAAGTTGCTCCGCCGCGGTAACCGCCCTGCCGAGCCGTTTGGCCTCCCGCTTGATACGCCTCCCGATCACCTCGCGCGCCGGCTCCGATGCCAAGGCAGTCAGCGGGGGATTGGCAAGCAACCCATCCAGCGCATCGAGCAGCCGGAAGTACCGTTTGGTGTCGAGCGCTCGCAATGTCTTGGTCCGCGCTGCCTGCAGGTCGGCGGTGAGCTGCTCATCGATCCTGCGGGCAACGGGCCCCATCACCAGTTCCGAGGGCTCCCCGGCAAGTAGGTCCCGGAGCCGGTCCTGCATTACCTGGGCGTCGCGGGCCTCGCCCAGCAAGCCCGCGAGCCACTTCAGTTCGCCCCGCAGCTCACCGGCTGTATCGCCGGCCAGCAGCTTGCGGTAAGTGGCCAGGCACGAGCGCAGCCGCCGGGAAGCCACCCGCATTTTGTGTACCGCTTCAGGCTCGCCCGACCGTACGAGCGGATCTTGTTCCTTCAGGCTGCGCACCTGCTGATGCAGAAAGAAGAGTAGGACGGCGGCCGCGTCACCTTTGCGCTTCGGACATGGCACAGCCGGCTCCGGCTGGCGGGAACGTCCGGCCAGTTCCGACCGCAGCGTGGACCCGCGCGATCCACGTTGTGCACCAGAGCCTGCGCACAGGGCGTCACAAGCGTCCAGCAAGTCCTGATTGCCCTCGACCAGTTCAATCGCCCATTCCCGCCACACGCTACCCCCGGTCTTACTTGGCAGCTGCTCGGACCGTAGATGGTCATCCAGCATGTCAGCCAGCACCTTATCCCCGGAACCGTAAAGCCGGTGCAAAACCCGTCTGGTCAGGACCCGGGCAACGGGAACCAACGGCTTGTCCCGTACATGCACACGCACTAACTGCAGCAGGGTCTTCGGCACTCCGTCTGTGCCACGGACGGGAGGTGAGGAGCTGACCCGGCGCCCGCCGTCGTCGTTTGGCTGCTCCAGTTGCCAACCGGCTTGAGTGCCGGTGCGACGTTCAAGGGTTATGCAGCGTGCGGCCAGCGCGAGATCCTCGGTATCGAAGTACACGGCCTCGAACTCGGTTTCCACGCCTTGCTCCACACGGCTCACATCCGGCAAAGCATGCAGAGTGGGCAGCGGCGCCGAGTCTTCGACGTCGTAGGCACGTCCTGTCCTTGTGCCGTATCCAGAATCACTGGCCATATCCGGCCTTTCGCTTTCACCTTGGAATCCGCTTCGGAGCGCGGTACGGTCACGGCCCGGCGCGGCAGGGCAGGTGACGCCATGATAAGCCCGCACGGCGGATTCGCCCAGCTCAGGTTCCTGTCCCACCGGTGGCGGTGAGTCCGAAGGTGGCAGGGGCTGTGAGAAGCTAGGGATTGTGAACGACGTAACCATGATCCTTATATACGCTGTCATCGCGATCGCCGTGATCGGTACGGTTGCCATCCTCCTGGTCAAGGGCCGCAAGACCCCTCCGGGAACCTACCCCACGACCCGGGACGCTAACGACCCGGTGCGCGGCGGTGGCGGTACCGATACGTTGGAAGCGCCACCTGCGCCGGCCGAACCCCGTGTTGCCGTTCCCGAAGAGGAACTGCCCGCGACCGACGTCGAAGTTGCCGATGATGCGGCGGGCATCGAGACCGTACCGGTTGAGACCCCTGCTCCGGTTGAAGGCCGGTTGGCCCGTCTGCGTGCCCGCCTGATCAAGTCCAATAACGCCTTGGGCAAGGGGCTGCTGGCACTGCTCTCCCGTGACAAGATCGACGAGGATGTCTGGGACGAAATCGAGGAAACCCTCCTGATGGCGGACCTCGGTACCGAGCCAACGATGGAACTGGTCGACGCCCTGCGCGACCGGGTCAAAGTCGCCGGCAGTCAGGACCCCGAACACGTCAAGGCGATGCTTCGCGAAGAACTCATCAAGCTCGTTGACCCGGAGATGGACCGTTCGCTGGCCGTCGAGCGCCATGCGGATCGCCCGTCTATCGTCATGGTGGTAGGCGTCAATGGCGTGGGCAAGACCACCACCGTTGGCAAGCTGGCCCGCGTCCTGGTGGCCGAAGACAAGGATGTGCTGCTGGGTGCGGCGGATACTTTCCGTGCCGCGGCAGCCGAGCAGTTGGCAACTTGGGGCCAGCGCGTGGGTGTGCCTACCGTAAAGTCCGACGTCGATGGTGCGGACCCGGCGTCCGTTGCTTTCGAAGCAGTGAAGGCCGGCATTGACCAGGAAGTCGACGTCGTCATGATTGATACGGCTGGCCGCCTGCAGAACAAGGTGGGCTTGATGGACGAGCTCGGCAAGGTCAAGCGCGTCATTGAGAAGCAGGCGATGGTTGACGAGGTCCTGTTGGTTCTGGATGCCACCACCGGGCAGAACGGACTGAATCAGGCCAAGGTCTTCTCCGAGGTCGTCAACATCACGGGCATCGTGCTGACCAAACTGGATGGAACGGCCAAGGGCGGAATCGTCGTCGCTATTCAGCGTAGCCTCGGCGTTCCGGTCAAGCTGATCGGCCTTGGTGAAGGTGCGGACGATCTGGCTCCGTTCGAAGCCGAAGGTTTTGTGGATGCACTCCTGAACTAAGGGCGCTCTAGTGTCGTGCGGGCGCTTGCCAGCGGGACGCTTGATGACCAAAGCCGAAGGGCGGACGTGATATCACGTCCGCCCTTCGGCGTATTTAGGGCATTGGTTGGCCGGTTATTAGATCTCGTCAGGCGGCGGGGCGGTAGAGGAAGTCGATGCGGCCGAGTGCCTGTTCGAAGATTGACTGCGGCTCTGGCGTCTCGTCCGGTTGCGCGGTTGCCGGTGGTGTGCCGGGCAGTGCCGGTGCGGTGGATAGGTAGGTGTGCCCGGTCGGCGTGGTCGTTTCGACGGTGTGCCGTGGCCCGGGGACGGTTTGGGCGTGCCAGCCCTCTGATTCCTTCGCGAGGTTACACGCTTCACACAGGCCTTGCCCGTTGATCTCGGTGGTCTGCCCGTTGTTGCGCCAGGGCACGACGTGGTCGTGGTGGCGGATCGGCGCGTCGCACCAGGGGGTGCGGCAGAGCTGGTCTCTGGCCTGGATGACCCGCTGCATGCCGGCCGGCATCAGCCTTGCCCGCGAATCCATCCCGTGCAGCTGCCCGGTGCCCGGCGCGGTGTAGAGCCGGCGGACCCACACTTCCACCTCCGTCGCATCACCCGCATCGCCGGGGGCTCTTCGCTTCGGACCGGGAGGCCCGGTCGCCGTGCCGGCTTCTCTTGTCTTGCCGGCGTCGCTGTCGCCGGTATCTCCGTTCCCGGCAGCAGTATCGATGACTGGTTCCGGTTCGCCAGTTCCTGGCGGGCCGGATGCCGTAGCGCCATCCCTGGTGCCGGGATTGGCTGTGCCAGCACCGCCTTCGTCTTCCTTGGCAGCACCATTTACCGGGTTGCCGGCGTCGGTGGTGTCCGTGCCGGCGCTGCCGTTCGTGTCGTCGGTGTCGGTGTCTTCGGTGCGGATCAGGTTACGGGCCCATTGGGCGGGGACGATGCCGTACCCGGCCAGATGTGCCGGCTCGGAATCGCCCTGGAACAGGGTGCGGTCGGTCATGACCAGCTGCACCTCGATCTTTGCCGGGTTCTCGGCCGGTTGGCCGGTAACGCGTTCGACGAAGATGTCGGCCATCAGCTGTCCCCGGGAGCGTTCATCGCCCTGCGCCTTCAACCGGTCGGCTTCCCTGGTCAGGGCCGCGAGGACGGCCACGCCCTGTGTCACCGGCACCAGGCAGCTCACCTGGGCCATGGTGTCCGGCGCCGGACGGCAGGAGACATGGCGTTCGTTTTCGGCTTTCGCGGCCCGCCGGACCACCGACAACGGGTCCAGCCGCAGCGCGGCCTGCTTCGCCATCGCCCCGATCTGTTTGTCCCCGCACCCTTGCAGCGTCTTCGGATCAGCACACAACTCCCGGTCAACCTTGGCGCGGTCTTCCACGCTCAGGCACGCGGTCTCGCGGACCAGGATGGTCGCCCGCCACTCGTTCAGCCGGCCCTCCGCCAACGCCCTATAGCTGTGGGGCATTTCCCTGATCAGCGTGGTCGCCATCCCCAGGTGCTTACCGCCCCGGTTCGGCGAATCCTTTCTGGCCAGACCGATCTCCTTCGCCAGGCCCCGGCCCCGCCGCTCCGCCGGAACCCCGGCCGCGGCCCGGGCCTCCCGCCGGGAGGCCGCGAACGCCTCGGTCTCGCGGGCCTGCCCCGCAGCCGAGGCGGCCTTGAGTTCTTCCAGGGCGGCGATTCGGTCGATCCGTACGCCTTCGGAGACGTCGGGGTCCATGTTCGCCAGTTCCAGGATCATTGAGCGGACCAGGGCGGCACCCGGATCACCGGGAACCGGCTTCACCGGATCCATCTCTGCTGGAACGATTGACTCGAACATACATTCGATTCTATCGTGATGCGATGTAGGGCACAAGACATGTTCAAAACTGTGGAGAAGGTGCCGTCTTGGCCGGTGCTTGCGGGATCTTCGGCTCCACTGCCAATCTCGACTCATGCACGGCAACCCGGATGGAGGCCGCACGGCCGAGCTCACTGCCGCAAACACGAGCTCGGTCGCTTCCCGTCCTCGGGGGAGTGGGTTTAGGTCAGCGTCCAGGAGCGCTTGGACAGGCCAAACCAGAACCCGTCGATAGCAGTCTTGGCTTCGATTCCGCCGGAACCGTAAGCGGCGCCGAGCGCTACATACAGTGGTGCCCAGTGCTCGCTGCGCGGGTGGGCTTCGTGGGCCGCAGGTGCCTTGTTGAGGAAGTCCAAAATTGAGTCCACATCGCCACGGGCCATTGCTTCTTCTGCCCATTGGTCGAATTCGCTTGAGGCGGCCGGCGGTGTGGTGTCAGGGCCGGCGGCAGGATTGAACCAGCGCAGATTATGTGTGGTGAAGCCCGAGCCGACTATCAATGTGCCGCGGTCGCGCAAGGGTGCCAAGGATTTGCCGAGCTCAAAGAGTCCCTGCGGGTCGAGTGTCGGCATGGACATCTGGACCACCGGCACATCGGCATCGGGGAACATTTCCACCAGTGGGACATAGGCGCCGTGGTCCAGCCCGCGGGTTTCATCCTGTTCGACGTGGTGGCCGTGGTCTCCAACGAGCTTGGCCACCTCACCGGCCAGCTCGGGGGCAAGCGGTGCGTCATACGTGACGTCGTAGTACTTCTGCGGGAAACCCCAAAAGTCGTATACCAGTCCGGTCTTTTGCTGGGTGGCACTCAGCGTCACCGGCGCATTCTCCCAATGCGCCGACACCATCAGGATGTCCTTCGGCTTTTCAAAAAGTGCCAGACCAGTCGGCGAGCTGGCTGGTCCAGCGCTCGTCGTCGGCAAGTGGCGGAGCGCCATGGCTGAGGAACAGAACCGGAGGCTGGGTCATCGTTTGCGTCATGAATCCATCGTAAGACATTTTACTTGAAGCTTCAAGTCTAACTCTTGGGTAGATCAGATCCTGGCCGGAAGGGAGAGGTCGTCCTAGGTTTTCCTGTTTCCAGCTGCCGAATTAGGGGCGGGACTCGTCGGCAGAGGGTTCCGATTGCTGGACGGGGAGTGTTTCCCGACCGAAAAAGAGCCAAAACAGGGCCGCGATGATGGTCACACAACCGGTGACCGCGAAGGCCCAGCCATAATCCAGCCTGTCTGCCAAGGCGCCGGCGAGCACGGGCCCCACGATGGCACCGGCGTCTGTAGACATCTGGAACACCGCGAGAACTTTTCCGCCGCTGCGTTGATTGCCGATGATATCCGCCACCGCTGCCTGCTGGGCAGGTCCGAGCAGGCCGGATCCGAAACCGGCGATCACGGACACGGCAACGAACACCGGGACCGAGTCGGTAAACCCGATGGCGGCGATCGCCAGTCCTGCGACGGCCAGGCCGGAAATGACCAACGGTCGGCGTCCCAAAGTGTCGGAGAGCTTGCCTGAAAATGTCAGTGCCAGGGCGTTGCCCACGGCAAAAACTGCCAGGGCAAGCCCGGCCGTTTCCGGTCCTGCGCCCAGGACGGCGCCCGCAAAGAGCGGAATCAACGACATACGGACTCCGAATGTGGCCCAGCCATTGGCAAAGGCGGAGGCGATGGCCGCCCGATACCCCGGATCCTTCATCGCTTCGCCCAGCGGCATCGGCTGGATGGGGGAGTCCGTTCCGTCTGCGGAGCTGCGCTCCGGCTTCTTCAGCATGACAGCGACGACGGCGGCAGCCACCAAAAGTGCGACGGCGTACACCACGAAGGGAACCCGCAGTCCGAGACCGGCTAACAGGCCGCCCACAACGGGCCCGAGGATTCCGCCCATCAGGAACGTTGAAGCGTAGAGGCCGGAGACGCGTCCCCGGCTGTCAGGCGGCGCGAGCCGGAGGATCAGCGCGGTGGCGGAAACGGTGAACATGGTGGAGCCCAGACCGCCGAGCCCGCGGAACAGCAGCAGCTGCCAGTAGCCCTGCGCCAAGGCACAGGCGCCGGTGGAGGCGGCGACGATCAGCAGTCCGGTGAGGTAGACCCGTCGTTCGCCCCAGCGGCCCACCAGTGCCCCGCCCGCCGGGGCGAAGATCAGCCGGGTGAAGGCGAAAACGCTGACGATGATGGACGCGGCAGCGACGCCGACGTCAAAACTGGCAGCGAACTGCGGCAGTACCGGAGCTACGAGGCCGTAACCCAGCGCGATCACGAAGGCGGCTGCCACCAGGACTTTGATATCGCGGGGGATGGGTGTGGGGCGCTGGCGTTCCGGCCGAGGGCGGGCGGGCTCGGCAGAGGAACGGGCCGAGCGGCGGAAGAGGGGCATGGCATCAAGCCTATCCGTGCTGAGAAACATGAATGAAACATGCCCGTGACACCGGATTTACGGTGGCCTCGTCCTTGTAACGCAGCTGAAACGAAGCGCCGGGCCGGCGGAAACAATCGACCGGCAATCTGGAAACCAGATGCGGGATGGGCCCGCCTCGGACGAGAGGACGCGAAAATGGATCTGTCAGCAGGTCACGTCTGGGTGATGATTTCCGCGGCACTGGTGCTGCTCATGACGCCAGGCCTTGCATTCTTCTACGGCGGCATGACCCGTGCAAAAGCCGCCCTGAACATGATGATGATGAGCTTCATTTCCATCGGTCTGGTCGCCGTCGTCTGGGTTCTGTGGGGTTACTCCATGAGCGGCGGCGAGGGGATCGGCCAGCTCTTCGGGAACCCGTTCGCTGCGTTCGGCATGCAGAGCCTGCTGAACACGGAGGACCTGATTGGCGCCGGCTATGGGGCTACCTTCGCGATCATCACCGTGGCACTCATTTCCGGTGCCATCGCCGACCGCGCGAAGTTCGGCGCGTGGGCAGTCTTCGTCCCGGTCTGGGTCACTCTGGTGTACTGCCCGCTGGCTTTCATGGTGTGGGGCGGCGGCCTCCTGAGTGCTGAAGGTGCTGTGGGCAGCTGGGCAGGGGAGGCCATCGACTTCGCCGGCGGCACCGTGGTCCACATCAATGCAGGCATTGCTGGCCTGATCCTCGCCCTCATCCTGGGCAAGCGCAAAGGTTTCGGCAAGGACCCCGCGCAGCGTCCGCACAACATCCCCTTCGTCATGCTCGGTGCCGCGCTGCTGTGGTTCGGCTGGTTCGGATTCAATGGTGGCGCCGCCGGTACTGCTGAGGAAGCGGGGCTCATCTGGGTCAACACCATGGTGGCGCCCGGTGCCGCGATGCTCGCCTGGCTCGTCGTCGAACGCATCCGTGACGGCCGGCCCACGTCTCTTGGCGCCGCTTCCGGCGTCGTCGCCGGTTTGGTTGCGATCACCCCGGCCTGCGCGAATGTTTCTCCCGTCGGCGCCATCGGGCTCGGCATCGTTGCCGGTGCACTGGCAGCCCTCGCCGTGGGGCTGAAGTACAAGTTCGGCTATGACGACTCCCTGGATGTCGTTGGGGTCCACCTCGTCGCCGGACTGGTCGGCACGCTGGCCCTTGGCTTCGTTGCCCTCCCCCTGGACGGGGCCGGCGGCGGACTGCTGTACGGCGGCGGTCCCGGCCAGCTCGGTGCCCAGACGGTGGCAGCTGTTGTCTCCGTTGTCTTCACCGCGATCATGACGAGTGTCATCGGTCTGGCCGTGCACAAGACAATTGGCTTCCGCGTCACGGAGGACCAGGAGGTCATCGGCGTGGACCTGACGCAGCACGCCGAAACCGCATACGAGTTCGGCGGGCTGGGCACTGGGGGCACTTTCGTGCCGCATCCGGCCACGGACCGCAGCGCGCATATCAAGGAAGAGGTCAAGGCATGAAACTGGTAACCGCAATCATCCGTCCCGAGAAGCTCGACGACGTCCGCGGCAGCCTGGAAAGTTACGGCGTGCAGGGCCTCACGGTCAGCCAGGCCAGCGGCTACGGCCGCCAGCGGGGCCACACCGAGGTATACCGCGGCGCTGAATACACCGTTGATCTGCTGCAGAAGGTACGAGTGGAGATCCTGGTCGCCAATGAATGGGCCAACGACATCGTCGATGTCCTGGTTGCCACCGCCAACACCGGACATGCCGGCGACGGCAAAGTATGGCTTATCGACGTCGAGGAAGCCGTGCGGGTCCGCACCGGCGAGCGCGGCGAAGCCGCTATCTAACGGGACAGGAAAGCTCCTATTGCACCTCCGGGAGCTGGAACCGAATCATCGGGTCCGGCTTTCGGAGGTGCAGTTCTGCGTGACCCGTGCCCCGCGGTCAGGCTTCGGCATCCACCGTACGCATCGGCGTATCGTCCCTCGATGTTTCCCAGCCGGCTGGTCCGCTCGATCCCGCTGCGTACTCCTCCAGCGGCACTTCGTTGGCCTCCCATGCTTTGAGGACCGGCTCGACAATCCGCCAGCAATCCTCCGCAATGTCCCCGCGGACCGAGAGCATCGGGTCACTGGTCAGGATGCCGTCCAGGACTTCGCCGTACGGCAGGAGATCCGCGGAGTGCAGGTTGGTCTCCATCACCTCGCGGTCGAGCGTGAAGATATCGCCCGGTCCGTTGACATCGATCTCGAGCCGCAGGGTGTCGGGGCCAAAACCGATCCGCAGGCGCGTGGGCGCATCCACGCCCTTGAACCCGGTGGGCAGATGATTAACGGGTTTGAAGGTGACGATGGCTTCCTTTTGCTTCTTGCCCAAGGCTTTGCCTGAACGCAGGATAAACGGCACGCCGGTCCACCGGCTGTTGTTGATCGAGACCTCGATCTCCGCCAGCGTCTCCGTGTTCCGTGCGGGATCGATCCCCTCTTCGGCCACGTAGTCGGGGATCTTCCGGCCGTCCACCTCGCCGGCGGTGTACCGGGCGCGGCGTGTGCTCTTGGCGAAGTCCGGCTTGACCGAACTGGCACGCAGCACGCTGCCGATGTGGTCGCGCAGGTCCCGCTCGTGCAATGTAGCCGGTGCATTCAGCGCCATCAGCGCCATGATCTGCAGCAGGTGGCTCTGGATCATGTCCCGCAAGGCACCCGCCTTGTCGTAGTAGCGTGCCCGTCCTTCCAGCGCCAGCGACTCGTCGTAGAAGATTTCCACCTTTTGCACGTGCTCGTTGCTGAACAACGGCTCGAGCAGCCGGTTGGCAAAGCGCAGGCCCAGGATGTTGAATACGGTGGCTTTGCCCAGGAAGTGGTCCACGCGGTGGATGTGGTCCTCGGGCACCAGCCGCAGCAGCGTCCCGTTCAGCGAGGCAGCGGAGACCAGGCTGGAGCCGAACGGCTTCTCCATCACCAGGCGCGTGCCCTCGGGCACGTCCTCGGGCTTGAGGACCTCGCAGGCCTGCTGGCTGACGGCGGGCGGTAAAGCAAAGTAGACCGCTGCCGGTCCCTTGACCGAGCCGAGCAGTTCCGCCAGGGCCCCCTCGGCCGTCACGTCCACCATGTGGTACTCGGTGTTTTCCTGTACCTTGCGCAATTCCCGCAGGCCGGCGTCGTTAGCTCCCTCAGTGCAGGATCCGAAGGCTTCGTCGACACGTTCGCGCCACCGGTCCTGGTCCCAGTCGTCGGATCCCGCGCCCACGAGGCTCAGGCCCTGGGTCCGACCCTGGGCGATGAGTTTTCCCAGCCCCGGCAGCAGCAGCCGTCCGGTCAGGTCTCCGGAAGCACCCAAAATGAGCAAGGTCCGGATTTCCATCTCTCCGCCGGTGGTTTCTGCGGATTCTGTCCCGGTTGAGGTCTGTTCGGCAGTCACCTTTCCTACCTTGCCATCTATGGCGCCCGATGTCGCCGGTTCGCTGACATCAGGTACGGTCCGGTCGCCGTCGTCGTCCCGGAATTGGGACATAGGCCGTCCGCAGTTGCTACCCTAGATAGTTGAACTCCGGCGCGGCCGGGGACTGTGAGCCTAGATCGACGAAAGAAGTACACGGCGCGTGTTCAATTCACTCTCTGACCGGTTGGCCTCGACCTTCAAGAATCTGCGCGGCAAGGGACGTCTCTCGGAGGCGGATGTCGACGCCACTGTCCGCGAGATCCGGCGTGCCCTGCTGGACGCGGACGTCGCCGTACCGGTGGTGCGTGAATTCGCCGCGCACGTCAAGGAACGCGCGCTGGGCGAGGAAGTTTCCGGTGCGCTGAACCCGGGCCAGCAGGTCGTCAAGATCGTCAACGACGAACTTGTCAACATCCTCGGCGGCGAAACCCGCCGCATCCGCCTGGCCAAGAACCCGCCCACCGTGATCATGCTGGCCGGTCTTCAGGGTGCCGGTAAGACCACGCTTGCCGGCAAGCTGTCCAAGTGGCTCAGGGGACAGGGCCACAGCCCGCTGCTGGTCGCCGCGGACCTCCAGCGGCCCAACGCCGTCACCCAGCTGCAGGTCAACGGCCAGCGCGCAGGCGTGCCGGTCTTTGCGCCGCACCCGGGCGTGCAGTCCGAATTCGAGTCCGCCACGGGCGATCCGGTCGCCGTCGCCCGCCAGGGTGTCGAGGAAGCCCGCCAGAAGCTGCACGACGTGGTCATAGTGGACACCGCCGGCCGCCTCGGCGTGGACTCGGAAATGATGCAGCAGGCCGCGGACATCCGCGCAGCCATCAACCCGGACGAGGTCCTCTTCGTCATCGACGCCATGATCGGCCAGGACGCGGTCAACACCGCGCAGGCGTTCAATGAAGGCGTGAATTTCACCGGCGTCGTGCTTTCAAAGCTCGACGGCGATGCCCGCGGCGGTGCCGCGCTTTCCGTTGCGTCCGTGACCGGCAAGCCCGTCATGTTTGCCTCCACCGGTGAGAACCTGGACGATTTCGAAATCTTCCACCCGGACCGGATGGCCAACCGCATCTTGGACATGGGCGACATCCTCTCCCTGATCGAGCAGGCGGAGAAGTCCTGGGACAAGGGCGAAGCCGAGCGCATGGCGCAGAAGTTCGCCGACCAGGAAGACTTCACGCTCGATGACTTCCTCGCGCAGATGCAGCAGATCCGCAAGATGGGGTCGATGAAGAAGATGCTGATGATGATGCCCGGCGCGGCCGGCATGCGTCAGCAGCTGGAGAACTTCGACGAGCGCGAAATCGACCGCGTCGAGGCCATTGTCCGCTCCATGACCCCGCACGAGCGGGTCGCGCCGAAGATCATCAACGGCTCGCGCCGCGCCCGCATCGCCAAGGGCTCGGGCGTGCACGTCTCCGAGGTCAACGGCCTGCTGGAGCGGTTTGGCCAGGCCCAGAAGATGATGAAGAAGATGGCCCAGGGCGGCGGCATTCCGGGCATGCCAGGCATGGCTGGCCCGGGCGGCTTCAGCGGCGGCGCCCGCAAGGGCAAGCAGGTCTCGAAGGGCAAGAAGAAGGCGCGTTCGGGAAATCCGGCCAAGGCCGCGCAGGAGCTGCGGGAGGCCGAGGAGCGCCGTGCCAACGCCAAGAAGGCGCTGCCCACCGGCGCAGCTTTCGGCCAGCAGCAGGAAGATTTCGATCCGTCCGCACTGAACCTGCCCAAGGGGTTCGAAAAGTTCCTGGGTAAGTAAGCTCGCCGCGGTCCGCGCCGGCACCGGCCGGACTAAGGGAGCATACCGTTCCGCATCCTGGTAAGAGTTGGGGCTTCTACGAAGGGCTTTTGTGAGCAGGCACGATCTGAGTGGATTCTATGGTTCCCAATGGAAGCGCCCTGCCAACGTGGCGGTGGTGGTACGCACCGTCAGCGGTTCCATCCTGCTCAGTCCCGATGCCGACGGCCAGGCATCGTTGCCTGCCGGGATGGTGAAGTCGGGGGAGGATCCGCGCGCAACGGCCAGCCGCGTTCTGCAGGCAACCTCGCTGTCGCTGCCGCTGGGCCGCATTCTGGCAATTGATTACCAGCAGACGCCGGCCTCGCCAGCGGAGGCCATCACCTTTATTTACGACGGCGGAACCTACGACGGCGGTTCGCTCGCCGCTGTGGCGGGCGGGCAGGCCGAGTTCCTCGCGGCCGATCTGGCGCTGGCCGGACTGGGCCGCCCGCAGTCGGCCCAGCTGAAGGCCGCCCTCGACGCCCATGAACTGCTTTCGGTGCTGGAGCTGCGGGACGGGCAGCGGATCGATACGGTCCAGCGGGACGTGCCGCCACGCGAGCTGCTTCCGGACTTCGACGCCACCATCAGCTCCGGATCCTAGACTGCCCTTATGCAGCACAGCAGCCCCAAGCCCCGTGTGGTTTTTGTGCACGGAACCGGTCGCTTCGGCATCGCCGCGTGGCCGTACCAGCACCGTCTCGCCAGCGCCTACGACTGCCTGTTTGTCCGGCGGCACGGATTCGCTCCGGATGGTGCTCCGCAACGGACGGACTTCGGTGCAGACATGGACATAGTGGTGGAAAACCTAGGCGACGGCGGTCATCTCGTCGCGCATTCCCAAGGGGCCGTCTCGGCGATGATGGCGGCGGTGGAACGGCCGGAACTGGTTGCCTCCCTGACCCTGTTCGAACCTGCCTGTTTGTCGCTGACTGCGGACCTGCCGGCAACAAGGGCGCATCGGAAGCGGCTGGAGCCACTGTTCGCCGCAAGGAACGAGCTGGACGACGAGCAGTACCATCGTGAATTCTCGCGCCTCGTCCTTGGCGCGGCGGCGAAGCCCCTGGCCTCGGCCGCGGACCGCCTGCAGGCCAGCCGGCTCCGGCTGCAGGATCCGCCCTGGACCGCCCCGCTGCACATCGTTCCTGGCGTCCGCACGCTCGTCGTGACGGGCGGCTGGGAGCCGCTGTATGAAGAGGTCGCGGAATATCTGGCTACCACTGGCGCTGTACATCGCCATGCTGCCAACAACCACCGTCCGCAGGACACGCCCGAAGGCCATGGGCTGTTGGTCGACTTCCTGGCCGACGGACAGCACGGCTAGCGGGACTTGCTAGCGTTGATGCCATGAGTGAATCTGCCTGGGAGCCCATGACCGGTGAACTTTGGTGGCCATGGCCACTGGACGAGGCCGGTGTCGCGGCCCTGATGCAAGAGATCACGGACCGTTCGCTGCTCGGTGCTTTCGCCGCAGGCCAGCCCGAGCCGGGCCAAACGGTCGTTGAAATGCTGCTGGCCAGAAACGGTGCGGGACGCGTCGCTGTCTTGGGCGAGGGAGGCGAAGCCGTTCCTGGCCCCGACTACCGCATGCTCGCCCAGAGCTTCTCGTTGGCCCTCGGTGCTGCGGTGGACATGGATGGCTTCAGCTACCAGGCCCCTGCGGCAGAGGCCGCGTTCCGGCTGGCCGAGGAGCCTGAGCTCGGGGATCCCGGTGCGGCGGACGTGGAAGATTTGATGGTGCTGCGCACCGTGCTCGTGGGGCAGATGCGCCACGAGGATCTGGTTATGTTTGGAGCGCTGAACCGCGTCGAACTCCAGGTCCTTGAAGACGAAGCCGTGCCGGGACGCTCTGTGGTGGTGGTGGAAGGGGAGGCCGCGCCCGGGCTCTACAACTGGCCGGCCGAAACCAAGCCCTTGATAGCGTTAATGAATCTGGACGGACTGCGAGCCGTTGAAGTTTGGCTTCCCGGTGCTGTGAACGACCCGCGGAACAACTTCTGGCACGCCTGGCAGCCGCAGCCCAAACCATTCGCAACTACCGACAAGGCCTCGGCCGAAGCCCTGCGATTGCTCGGAACCTTGGTCCGTTCCACCGAGCCGAGCACCGCCGGCATCGCCCAAGCCTTCGAGCTGAATGCCGAGGCGGAGTCCCGGCTCAGGGACCTGATGCAGGGGCCGGAAGACGGCGAGGTCCTGGCCCGGACAGCGGTGTCCCTGGGGCTGCCGGAACTGGCGGGCCGGCTGGCCGAAGCGCCGGTGGCTACCGTGGGACAGCCGGTCACGGTGATGCCGCCGCTGCCGATGGCCAAGGCTTTGCTCGAAGTCATCGCTACTCCCACCTCCGGACAGTCTCCCTTCGCCAAGTGGCACCGGACCGTGCTGGCGCATCCGGAACTGCTGGCCGGAAGCGCGGCGGTGGCGGCCGGTGCTGCCGCAGTCCTCTTCCGCGCCGCGGCCAGACAAGGGAGCCCCCGCAACGGAATAATGCGCGCGGGCGCGCTGTCGTTGGTCACGGAGGCAGCAGGCGAACTCGTCTTCTACAGCTTTCTCAAGTCCCGGCGGAACCGCCGTCGCTAATTCCGGCTGAGGGGACTGTGGCACACCGGTCTGACTTGGGAACTGGGCCGCCCTGCAAGGGGACTGGAATAAACATGAAGCTTCAAGTAATCTTATATACATGAACTTTCAAGCAAAAGACCAGGACCTGTTGGCCGGCGACCTCACCATGGGCACCGTAATGCTCAAGGTGGGGGACATGGCGAACATGACCAAGTACTACCGGAACGCGCTGGGCTTGGATCCTGTGGCGGAAGGCCTCGGCGGTGTCTATCTGGGCCGCGGCGCCACGCCGCTGGTCCACCTGGCACCCGCCGCCGGACTCCAGCTGCCGTCGCGCGGCGAGGCAGGACTGTTCCATACGGCCTTCCTTTTCGACAGCCAGTCGGACCTTGCCGCCACCGTCGCCTCTGCGGCCCAAACGGACCCCACGCGTTTCGTTGGCAGCGCCGACCACTTGGTGAGCGAAGCCTTCTACTTCACCGATCCAGAGGGCAACGGCATTGAGCTGTACTATGACCGGCCCCGCGAACAGTGGGAATGGAACGAGACCGCCACGGGCAAGGAAGTCCACATGGACAGCCTGGCCCTGAACCCCCAGTCCTACCTGCAGAGCCACCTCACCGAAGATTCCGTGCGCAAGCAGCACGACGCCGGCGCGGCCATCGGCCACGTCCACCTGCAGGTTGGCGACACTTCGGTGGCGGAGCAGTTCTACGTCAACATCCTCGGATTCGAGCGCACGGCCGGCTGGCATGGCCAGGCATTGTTTGTCTCCGCCGGCGGCTACCACCACCATATGGCGATGAACGTGTGGAACAGCCGGGGCGCAGGCCCGCGCAAGGACACCCTGGGCCTGGGGGAAGTGCTGATCCATGTTCCGAATGACGACGAGGTTGGCGCCCTGGCCCAGCGGCTTGCGAGTGCCGGTGTCAGCCATCATCACACCGGCGCCGAGCTTCGGTTTGAGGATCCCTGGCGCAATCAGCTGCGCGTCGCCGTCTCCTGATACTGCGCAGTTTGGCCGCGGCCCCGCGCAGGATAGGGTAAAACCAGAAGCATCCAATCCGAGGCGGAGGCGCTATGTCCGGAATTACTGAAGTTTTTGTGGCCACCCACGACGCCGCGGTGCAGCGCGCCGCCGCACTTGATAAAGCGCTGGAGGCCATCGGCGAAGGCGGCACCCAGGTGGAAATTCCGGATGCCCCGCACACGAGAATCAATGGCATCACCGATTGGGAAATCGAACGGTTGGGCCAGTTGGCAGGGCAGGCTGTCCACTCCGTCGGCGAAGATGAGCTGGCCATTGCCGACGTCGCCAGCGAGACCCTCTATGTCGCGCCGGAATCGATGGTCCGCGCCTTGGCCGACCTGCTGGCCGAAACGTCCGACGACGGCGCCCCCGTCCTGCCCGACGTCGCCGCGGCGTGGGCGTCCGAAGAGGACATGCCGCTCAGCGGCGACGCCGCGGTGGAGTCGGTCAAGCGGATCGGCGAACTTGCTGCGGATGCGGCAGAAGACGGCCGCCAGCAGCTCTACGTCTGGAGCGGTACCGAGTCCGTCTGACCGGCTTTCGTAGCCGCTCGCACAGGTCCGGGGAGTCGAGTCGCGCGGATTGGGCTGTATCTGGCACAATAGACAGGTACTCGATCTGCGCGGCCCCTCTCTCCGTGCAAGTATCTTGTCCTTTGAACCCCAACCACGGCCCGCCCCACGGGTGCAGACATACGGGTTCGCCCATTTTCAGAACCAGGAGTGACCACTAAAGTGGCCGTAAAGATTCGCCTTAAGCGCCTCGGCAAGAAGTTCTCAGCCCACTACCGAATCGTTGTCATGGATGCCCGCGCCAAGCGCGACGGCCGTGCCATCGAGGAGATCGGGCTGTACCGCCCCACCGAGGAGCCGTCGTACATCGACATCAAGTCCGACCGTGCACAGTACTGGCTCGGCGTAGGCGCCCAGCCGTCCGAGCAGGTTGCCGCCCTGCTCAAGATCACCGGTGACTGGCAGAAGTTCAAGGGTATTGAGGGCCAGGAAGGCACGCTCAAGACCAAGGCTCCCAAGGAGGCTTTCGCTGCTCCCGAGAAGGAGTCCGTGATCATCCCCGAGGCCATCACCCCGAAGGCCAAGAAGGAAGAGGCCGCCGACGAAGCCGCTGCAGAAGCACCGGCCGAAGAGTCTGCGGACGAAACCGCAAAGGCTGAGTAAATGCTGGCTGAAGCGCTCGAACACCTGGTCCGTGGCATCGTTGACCGTCCCGAGGACGTCAAGGTCATGGTAAAGACCAACCGCCGCTCAGACATTATTGAGGTGCGGGTCCACCAGGATGATTTGGGCCGCGTCATTGGCCGTCAGGGCCGCACAGCACGCGCACTGCGCACCGTCATCGCCGCATTGGCCGGTGGCGAGCAGGTCCGCGTGGACGTAGTGGATACTGACCGCCGCCGCTGAGCACGCTTCACATCAGTCATCGCATCCGGCCCCGCACCAGATAATGGTGTGTGGGCCGGATGTTTTTGTGCCCCGATTTTCTACCCTCAGACGTAGTTCGACAGGAGATTCCATGCAGGTCCAGGTTGCGCGGATTGGCAAACCCCACGGCATTCGAGGCGAGGTCACCGTCCAGGTGATGACCGATGCGCCGGAGGAGCGCTTTGTTCCGGGCACCGCCTTTGTCGTTGAGCCGGCGCGCCTGGGGCCGTTGACAGTTGAATCGGCCCGTTGGAACAAGGACATCCTGCTGCTGGGCTTTGCGGAAGTGGTTGACCGGAACGGGGCCGAGGAACTCCGCGGCGCCAAGCTGTTCGTCGATACGGAAGATGTCGACGACGACGAAGACGCCTGGTACGAACATGAGCTGGTTGGCCTGCGCGTGCTGGTGGATGGACAGGAAGTCGGCAAGGTCGCCGCCCTGAACACCCTTCCGGCCCAGGACCTGCTGGTCGTCACCGCAGCCAACGGCGACGAAGTCCTGGTTCCCTTCGTGGAGCAGATTGTCCCCGAAGTCGACGTAGCGGCCGGTTTCATCCGGGTCACCCCGCCCGCAGGTCTTTTCGAGCTCAACTCCGCCGAGAGCCAAAGCACCCCCGACGACGGCGAGGGGGAGCGCTAAGTGCGCATCGACGTCGTTAGCATTTTTCCCGAATATCTGGCGGCCCTGGAGCTCTCCCTGATCGGCAAGGCACGCCAGGACGGACTGCTGCAGCTGGACGTGCACGACCTGCGGGACTTCACGACGGACAAACACCGCACGGTGGATGACACGCCGTACGGCGGCGGCGCCGGCATGGTGATGAAGCCCGAACCCTGGGCCCAGGCCCTCGAATCCGTGCTGCCTGCGGACGAATCCCGCCGGCCCGTGCTGATCGTGCCGTCTCCGGCCGGAGAAGTTTTCACACAGGCGGCCGCCCATGAGCTCGCGGAGGAAGAACATCTGGTCTTCGCCTGCGGCCGGTACGAAGGTATCGACGAGCGGGTGCTGGACTGGGCCCAGGAGAGATTTACGGTCCGGCCGATGAGTCTGGGGGACTATGTCCTCAACGGCGGGGAAGTGGCCGTTCTCGCGATGGTGGAGGCCATCGGCCGCCTGGTTCCGGGCGTGGTGGGCAACCCCGAGTCCCTGGTCGAGGAATCGCACTCCGACGGCCTGCTCGAGTACCCCGTGTACACCAAGCCTTCGCAGTGGCGGGACAAAGAGGTTCCCGAGGTGCTGCTCAGCGGCAACCACGCCAAGATCGCCCGGTTCCGGCGCGATGAGCAACTGCTGCGCACGCTCCGCCGCCGCCCGGATCTGATTGCCCGGCTGGATCCCGGCACGCTGGACAAAGCGGACAAGGCCTTGCTCGACAGCCAGGGCTACACCGTTTCGGCCAGCGGCATCGCGCAGAGCCCAGCCGACCGCTGACGCCAGCCGGTTCAATTGGCGGTGCCCGCCGCGGTGTGGCAAAATGAAGACTTGTGTTTGCTGGGGTCGCGCCTGCCACAGGGGGCGTGGAGCCAACAGCCAGACACACCGGCGCACCATTTCCGGACGCGCCGGTTTATCAGATCTTTCGGTATTGATGGTCCTGCCGCGCGCCGGACCCTCAGCCGTGACCAAAGTGGATGACCTGTGGCGTTCACCAGGAGTGATAACAATGCACATCCTCGATTCAGTAGACGCCGCTTCACTGCGCAGCGACGTTCCCGAGTTCCGCGCCGGTGATACCGTCAAGGTTCACGTCAACATCATCGAAGGCAAGAACGCCCGTATCCAGGTTTTCCAGGGCTTCGTGATGGGCCGCCAGGGCGACGGCGTCCGCGAGACGTTCACCGTCCGCAAGGTTTCCTTCGGCGTCGGCGTGGAGCGTACCTTCCCGGTTCACTCTCCGATCATCGACAAGATCGAAGTTCTGACCAAGGGTGACGTTCGCCGTGCCAAGCTGTACTACATGCGCGACCGCCACGGCAAGGCTGCCAAGATCAAGGAAAAGCGCGACTTCGGCACTGCCAAGTAGCCTCCCTTTTCCTAGGGCAGCTTGAACTAAGTGGTGCAAGAAATCCCAGTTCCCCGGGCGTCGTCCGGGGAACATACAAAACGCCGGTCCGGATTCCCGGGCTGGCGTTTTGTCTTAGCTGTGCTCGCCGCGGCAATCGTGCTCAGCGCAGTGGTGCGCGCTACCCTGATCGACGTTTACTATATCCCCTCGGATTCGATGGAGCCGCTGCTGGACACCGGCGACCGGGTACTCGTCTCCCGAACTGATTATGCCTTCGGACCCATCGAACGGGGCGACCTGGTGGTTTTCGACGGCCGCGGCTCCTTTGCGCCCTTCGACAGCGGAAACCCCGCCTACGTCGACGCGCTGCTCGGGCTGGGGCAATGGCTTGGCCTCATCGGCAGCGATACGGTTTACATCAAGCGGGTTATCGGGCTTCCGGGCGACACCGTGGAATGCTGTGCGCCGGACGGCCGACTAGTGATAAATGGGGAAGCTGTTACTGAAGAGTATGTGTATCCCGGAGACGCCCCCAGTGCACAGGAGTTCTCGGTTGAGGTGCCCCACGATAGGTTGTGGTTGATGGGGGACCACCGGTCTATCTCAGCTGACTCGCGTGTACTGCTGGGTGCACCCGGTGGCGGTATGGTTCCCTTGGAAAGGGTAATCGGCAGGCCGATGGAAATTGTCTGGCCGCTGGAACGGTCCGGCCCGCTGGAGCGGACCGCTCTTGGCATCGATCCCGAAACGGACAAAGGAAAGTGAACATGGAGCAGGCGGCAGGCAAACGGAAAAACCCGGTTCTGGCCTGGCTGCGCGAAATCGCGGTCATCGTGGCGGTAGCCCTGTTGTTGTCGTTCCTGATCAAGACCTTCCTGTTTCGGGCCTTCTACATCCCGTCTACTTCCATGGAAAACACCTTGGAGGTCAACGATCGCATCTTCGTCAATCTGCTGGTGCCTGAGCCGTTCAGCCTCAAGCGCGGGGACGTCGTTGTCTTCCAGGACGACCTGAGCTGGTTGCCTCCGGCGGAATCTAACGACGGCGATAGCTGGTTCCAGCAGGCCCTCACCTTTGTTGGGCTGCTGCCGGACAGCTCACAGCAGCATCTGGTCAAGCGCGTGATCGGTGTCAGCGGCGACCGCGTGGTCTGCTGCGATGCCGACGGGCGGATTACCGTGAACGGGTATCCGCTCAATGAGCCGTACCTGCACCCGGAATCCGACAATTCCCGCCAGCCCTTCGACGTCGTTGTTCCCGAGGGTAAAATCTGGGTCATGGGGGATAACCGGAACCACTCGGCCGATTCCCGCGAACACCGCGACGAGGAATCCGGCGGATTCATTGACATTGACGCGGTGGAAGGCAGGGCAGCCGTGATCGCCTGGCCGTTGGGCCGGATGAGTGTGCTGGGCAGCTACCCGGAGGTCTTCGACGCCGTCCCGGCTCCGGATGAAGCGAACCCCGGCCAGGAATCAGGCTCCGTAGAGGAAACCGAGCCGGCACAGGGGGCCAGCCGATGACGCCGAAGGACGCACATCTGCGCTTCGAGCGTTCGTTCAAGGCGCAGGGCCACCGGCTGATTGCCGGTGCGGATGAAGTTGGCCGTGGAGCCTTGGCCGGCCCCGTCTCCGTGGGCATGGTCCTGATCGACGCCACCACCGCCAAGGCGCTCAAAGGTGTGCGCGACAGCAAACTGCTGACCGCCCCTGACCGCGAAGCTCTCGTGCCGGTGATCCGGACCTGGGCCGCCGCCTACGGTGTTGGCCATGCTTCCCCTGCCGAGATTGACAGCCTGGGGCTGATGGCCGCGCTGCGCTTGGCCGGAACCCGCGCCTGGCTGCAGGTTCTTGCCGTAGCCCGGCCGGATGTCGTGATCCTGGACGGTAACTATGACTGGCTCTCGGCACAGCCACAGGCATCGCTCTTCGAGGTAACCGACGGCGCCGGCTGCGACGTGCCAGTGCACACAAAGATCAAGGCCGATCTGCAGTGCCTCAGTGTGGCTGCCGCCAGTGTCCTGGCCAAGGTGGAACGCGACGCAATGATGATAAAGCTTGCGGATGAGTATCCAGCGTATGGCTGGGAGGCCAACAAGGGCTACGCTACCGGCAGCCACCGCGCGGCCATTGTGGACAAGGGACCTTCAAACCAGCACAGGCAGAGCTGGCGGCTGACCCCGGACAGCCCGGCCATGGCCGCTGTTGAACTGAGCGGAGCAGGACCGCTCTGACCGTTTTTCGCCCGCCGAAATCGCCTCCCGTGAGGGTCGAAGTCCGGCGGGGAACACAGACCTACCCGAACTGCGAGAAGATGGTGGCATGAGCGCCGAAGATCTTGAGAACTATGAGACGGACATGGAGCTGCAGCTCTACCGCGAATACCGGGACGTTGCAGGTCTGTTCAGCTATGTTGTGGAGACCGAGCGGCGGTTCTACCTGGCCAACCACGTTGATCTGCAGGCCCGTTCCGCCGATGGCGAGATCTACTTCGACCTGACCCTGCAGGATGCCTGGGTCTGGGACATTTACCGCTCGGCACGTTTCGTCAAGAAGGTCCGCGTGCTGACTTTCAAAGACGTGAACATTGAAGAGTTGACCAAGACCGATGACCTGACGTTGCCCAAGGACGCAGACCTCGGCAACTAGCGTTTTCCCCGCCTGCCGGCCGCCCGGTGGACTTGGCACTTTTCCTGCACAGCAATCACGGTCAGATTCAACGTCCACATAAGACCCGTAGCTCCTGTGCCGTGGCGCACCGTGCCGCCACGCTGGGGGTATGAGAGCCAAAGACAAACTGGGCAAAGACGGCGAAGACCTAGCCGCCAGATATTTGGAGCAGGCGGGGCAACGGGTCGTGGACCGGAATTGGCGTTCCGGCGCGGGGGAGATCGATATCGTTGCCCTGGAAGGGGCAACCGTTGTCGTTTCCGAGGTCAAAACGCGGCGGAGCCCGGACTACGGGCATCCCCTCGAGGCGATTACGCCAGCCAAGGTGCAGCGACTGCAGATCCTCACTCTGCAATGGTTGCGTGCGCACGGCATGTCGGGCACCGGTTACCGCATCGATGCGGTAGCCATTCTCGATGACGGGCAGACCCCTCCGGTCATCGAGCATGTGAAGGCCGTGGGCTGATGGGACTGGGCAGAACATTCTCCGTGGCACTGGTGGGCCTGTCGGGGCACATGGTCGAGGTGGAAGCAGACATAGGCCAGACCCTGCCGGCATTTGTCCTTCTCGGATTGCCGGACGCGTCCCTGAATGAGGCGAAGGACCGGATTAAGGCGGCGGCGAAGAACGCCGGAATCCCGCTGAGCCGGCGCAAAATCACCGTGAACCTGATCCCGGCCTCATTGCCGAAAAAGGGCTCGGGCTTCGATCTGGCAATCCTAATGTCCGCCCTGCAGGCAGCCGGTGATGTTCGGCCAAGCGGCGGGACCGTGTTCCTTTCCGAGCTGGGACTCGACGGCAGGCTGAGACCCATCCGGGGAGTATTGCCGGCCGTCATGGCAGCAGTTGATGACGGCCACCCAGAGGTGGTCGTGGCGGCGGCTAACCGGGCGGAAGCGGAACTGGTACCGGGCGTCAAGGTCCGGAGTTATGGAACTCTGGCTGAACTGCTCCTTGCCTACGGCGCGGATCCCGTCCCGCTGCTGCTCCCGACGGGCGGGGCTGAGGAAACTCCCACCAGGCGTGAGAGCCCGCCAGCGGGTGATTGCCGCGAACCCGACATGGCAGACATCGCAGGCCAACACGAAGCCAGGACTGCCATGGAGGTTGCGGCCGCAGGCGGGCACCACGTCATGCTCGTCGGGCCTCCCGGGGCCGGCAAGACGATGCTCGCGGAGCGCCTACCCGGTCTGCTGCCGGACCTGCCGGACCACCATGCCATGGAGGTCACGGCGGTCCATTCCCTGAGCAATACAGCCGCGCATTTGACCCAGTTGCTGCGGCGCCCGCCATTCGAGAACCCCCATCACACGGCCACCACTGCTTCCATCATCGGCGGTGGTTCCGGAGTCCCGCGCCCCGGTGCCGCATCCCGGGCACACCGCGGCGTCCTCTTCCTCGACGAGGCGCCCGAATATGACCGCGCCGTATTGGATGCGCTGCGACAGCCGCTGGAGAGCGGGAACCTCGTACTCCACCGGGCAGCGGGGACGGCTGCCTATCCCGCCCGCTTCCAGCTGGTGCTGGCTGCAAATCCCTGTCCCTGCGGGATGGCCAGCGGCAAAGGACTGGAGTGCAGCTGCACGCCCATGCAACGCCGCCGGTACTTCGGCAAGCTGTCCAAACCCCTAATAGACCGCATAGACCTTCAGCTGCGGCTCAACCGGCTGTCACTGGCCGACATGGCCGGTGCCGCGGTGCAGGAAGCGAGCCGTACCGTTGCGGCACGGGTGCGCGCAGCCAGAACGGCACAAAGGGAGCGGCTGGGGCGTTGGGGGCACGAATTGAATTCTGAGGTTTCAGCCGAGCTGCTCAAGACCGAGTTGCGGCTTTCGCACACGGCAACGGTTGACCTCGACAAGGCCATGGAGCGCGATGTGCTGACCGGCCGGGGTTATGCCCGGGTGCTCAGGGTGGCCTGGACCATGGCCGATCTGGCTGGTCTGGCGGTTCCCGATCGGGACTGCGTCAGCACGGCGCTGGCTTTCCGCCAACAGGTAGGTGCGGCATGATGACGACGACTACACGGGCCGCCGACCGCAGGGCGCGGGCGGCCCTATCACGGCTGATGGAGCCTTCGGACTGGGTGGGTCTGGCCCTTGTCGCGGCCGTTGGTGCCCTGGATGGGCTGCGTATCGCTACAGGCGAGGTGAATCCGGGGCCGGAGCTGCAGGCTGAGCTGTACCGTCTGCTGAACCGGGAGCAGTCACGCAGCCAGCAGGGTATGCTTTCCGAGGCCCTGCAGCGCTGGCGTCCGCGTATTAAGGATCTGGACCCGGAGCGGGACCTGGCCACGATCGAGCGCCTTGGTGGGACCGTTCTGGTGCCAGGCGATGAGTCTTGGCCTGTGGAATTGGCTGATCTGGAGCTTGCAGAACCGCTGTGCCTGTGGACCCGCGGGCAACATTCACACGGAATTCCCCCAGCAGAACGCACCATAGCCGTGGTTGGTTCGAGGGACAGCACGAACTACGGCAACTCTGCTACCGGCGACCTTGCAGCGGGCCTGACGCAGAAGGGCTACTGCGTGGCTTCCGGAGGCGCCTACGGCATCGACGCCCAGGCGCATCGGTCCGCCCTGGCAGCCGCGGAGCCAGGGCACTGGCCAGCCACAATTGCCATCATGGCGTGCGGGCTGGACCGCTACTATCCGGCGGGGAATGAGGAACTGCTTCGAACAGTGGCGAGCCGAGGCCTTCTGCTCTCTGAGCTGCCGCCGGGCGCCGCGCCCACTCGCTGGCGGTTCCTCCAGCGCAACCGTTTGATCGCCGCATTGGCGGGTACCACGGTAGTTGTAGAAGCCCGGTGGCGATCGGGAGCACTGAACACGGCGCACCATGCTGCAGGACTGGGGCGTCCGGTCGGGGCAGTGCCGGGATCCATTTACTCGGCGAACTCGGCCGGCACGCACCGGCTGCTGCGGGACGGCAGCGCAGTCTGCGTAACGGACGCTGCGGAAGTCGCTGAATTGGCGGGACCCCTTGACGCTGGGGCCGCCGCAGAGCAGCAGGTGCCGCTCTCCGATCACGATGGTCTCAGCGTGGAAGACCTGCTCCTGCTGGACGCACTGCCCGTGAGGCAGGGAACCACGGTCGAGAAGCTTTCGGCTGTTGCCGGGTTGCCGATGAGGACAGTGCTGGCGGGGCTCGGCCGGCTGGAAATCATGTCCCTTGCCCAGCAGGATTCGTCCGGTTGGCGGCGGCAACAGCGCAGTTGAAGCTGGGTCGTGCTAGCTTCCAAATTCCTGCCGAGGCCTAACGTGTGGCGTCTTGAGTTCGAGACCGGGATCGAGGACAGTGGAAACGATGAAAGCACGTGAGACGCCGGAAGCAGCATCGGGCCGGCCATGGCCGGATAGCTTCAGCTTGGCGTTCAGCAGATTTGAAAAGTACCTGACGGCCGAGCGTGCTCATTCGGATCACACCACACGTGCCTATCTGGCCGACCTCCAACAGCTCTTCAACTTCGCGGCGGACAACTCCATAACGGATTTAGGCGGACTCAGTCTGCTGACTTTACGTGCCTGGCTGGGGAGCATGAATGCGGACGGCCTGGCTCGATCCAGCATTGCCCGCCGTGCCGCGGCTGCCCGAATGTTTACTGCTTGGGCGCTGCGCGAAGAGCTGATCGGAAGCGATCCTGCAGTCCGGTTGCAGGCCCCCAAACGCCAACGGACGCTGCCCCACGTCCTGCAGCGGCGCCAAGTGGAGCAACTCTTCTCGACGCTGGCCGCGGAAGCAGCCGAGGGACAACCTGTTCCGTTGCGGGACCGGGCGCTGATCGAACTTCTCTACGCCACAGGAATTCGTGTTGGGGAGTTATCCGGACTGGACATTGACGACCTTGACCAGGACCGCAGGCTGGTACGTGTGCTGGGTAAGGGCAATAAAGAACGCGCTGTTCCCTATGGTGTTCCTGCGGCTACTGCGTTGGATGATTGGCTTCGCCGTGGCAGGGGAGCACTGGCCACGGATGCCAGCGGTCCGGCGCTGTTTCTGGGCCGCCGGGGAAAACGCATCGACCAGCGGCAGGTGCGGGACGTTTCCGCACGCCTATTTGCCGGACTGGGCGACACCGCCGCCACCAGCCCGCACGCATTGCGCCACAGTACCGCCACCCATCTCCTCGACGGTGGAGCGGACCTCCGCGCCGTCCAGGAGATTCTTGGCCATGAGTCTCTGGCGACTACTCAGATCTATACGCATGTCTCGGTGGATCGTCTACGAGCTAGCTACAAGCAGGCACATCCGCGTGCCTAACACGACTGGAGAATGGCAAGTCCGTAGTTACGCTGGCGGAATTCCCGGACATGCGGCAGAATGAGTCACATAATCCATCGGGTTGACGAAATACTAATAGATGTATCGTCGAATCAACCTGAGCAATAGCAGCGTCGGAATCAGATAACTGTCCGTGGGCTGAAGGTCGTTGGGGAAGACGTACCTACAGCAAATTGGAGGATGGGATGTCTGTTGTGATGACGCGTGGTGTGCTGTTTGTGCATTCGGCGCCTACAGCGCTATGCCCCCACATCGAGTGGGCCGTCGGATCCGTCGTGGACAAGCGAACGGATCTCGACTGGACCCCTCAACCTGCTGCGCCCGGAATGTTCCGGGCCGAACTCTCGTGGATTGGTCCACAGGGAACAGGTTCTATGCTGGCGTCCGCCTTGCGCGGCTGGGCCCACCTGCGTTATGAGGTGACAGAAGAACCGAGCCCCGGCGTCGACGGCGGCCGCTGGTCGCATACGCCCGAACTCGGCATATTCCACGCGGCAACAGATGTCCATGGCAACATCATGGTTTCGGAAGACCGCATCCGCTATGCCTACGAGACGGGCGCTGGTGATCCGGCAGCTGTTTACCACGAGCTGTCCTTGGCGCTGGGCGAGGCTTGGGATGAAGAGCTGGAACCCTTCCGGCATGCGGCCGAGGGCGCGCCCGTCCGGTGGCTTCACCAAGTCGGCTGACACTTCTGCATCAAACGTCTTCGCCGCTCACACAACAGCAATGCAAAAGGAGAGGCTGCCCAGCGAATCGCTGGTCAGCCTCTCCTTTGCTAATCTACGGCGGGGATTCCGGTTTTCGTGCGGTCAGGCGTTCCGGAACACGACGACGGCGTTATGTCCGCCGAAACCGAACGAGTTGTTCAGCGCCACAATGTCGCCGCTGGGCAAATCCCGGGCGGAGGTCACGACGTCCAGCGGGATCTCTGGATCCTGGTTATCAAGGTTGATGGTCAAAGGCGCCTTGCGTTCGTACACGGCAAGGGCCGTCATGACAGATTCGACCGCGCCCGAGGCACCCAAAAGATGTCCGGTCTGTGACTTGGTTGCCGAGACCGAGACATTGTCCACCTGATTGCCCAGGGCAGCCTTGAGTGCCGTGTACTCGGGTTTGTCGCCGACCGGGGTGGAGGTGGCATGGGCATTGACATGGACCACGTCTACGGCCTGAGCACGGGCATCAAACATAGCTGCCTTGAGCGCCCGGGTCGCTCCAAGGCCTTCCGGATCCGGGGCGGTGATGTGGTACGCATCGGCGGTGACTCCGGAGCCGGCAAGTTCGGCATAAATACGGGCGCCGCGGGCCAGGGCGTGTTCCTCGGCCTCGAGGACGAGCGCGCCGGCTCCTTCGCCCATGACGAATCCGTCGCGGTCCAGATCGTACGGCCGTGAGGCGTGCTCAGGGTCGTCGTTGCGTTTGGAGAGCGCCTGCATGGCGCTGAAGGCGGCGATCGGCATGGCATGGATGGCAGCTTCGGCGCCGCCGGTCATGACGACGTCGGCCTTGCCGGCGCGGATGAGATCAACGCCCATGGCGATGGCCTCGGTGCCTGAGGCGCAAGCGGAAACGGGAGTGTGGGCGCCGGCGCGGGCACCCAGATCCATGCTCACCGCTGCTGACGGGCCGTTGGGCATCAGCATGGGCACAGTCATCGGCAGGACCCGGCGGGGCCCCTTTTCCCGAAGGGTGTCCCAAGCATCCAGAAGAGTCCAGACGCCGCCGATACCGGTAGCGAAAGCCACGGCCAGACGGTCGTGGTCGATATCTTCAATGCCCGAGTCCTTCCATGCTTCACGGGAGGCGACCACGGCAAACTGCGTGGAGGGATCCATCCGCTTGGCCTCGACGCGGGTCAGTACTTCGTCCGGCTTGTTCGAGGCCCGGCAGGCAAAGGTTACGGGGAGTTCGTAGCGGGCTACCCAATCGTCTTCAAGGGTGCGGGCGCCTGACACGCCCTTGAGAGCGTTCTTCCACATCGTCGGGACGTCGCCGCCGATGGGCGTGGTGGCGCCAAGGCCGGTGATGACTACTTTGCGTGCCATTTACTCATTCTCTCCAAGGGTGTGGGGCAAAAATGCAAGAGTCGGCGGCCGGACCGATTTCCATCCGGCCGCCGGTCCCTGTGAAGGGAAAACTTACGCCTGGGCGTTGGCGATGAAGTCCACGGCGTCGCCGACGGTCTTGAGGTTCTTGACCTCTTCATCGGGGATGCGGACGCCGAACTTTTCCTCAGCGTTGACGACGATCGTCATCATGGAGATGGAGTCAATGTCCAGATCGTCGGTGAAGGACTTGTCCAGCTCGACAGCTTCGGGTGCGAGGCCGGTTTCCTCGTTAACGATTTCGGCCAGGCCTGCCAGGATTTCTTCGTTGCTAGCCATTAAAGGCTCCTTTTCTTATGGTGCCGGCACGGTGTCCGGCCGGGGTTGTCAAACCGTTGAATACGGCTTGGAATGGAAAACTGTTCACATGCAGGGGAATTTGCAGCGGAACGACTGCGATACTACGGCAGAACGACGACCTGCGCACCGAAGACCAGCCCCGCGCCGAAGCCGATCTGCAACGCCAGGCCTCCGCTGAGCTGCGGGTTCTCCTGCAGCAGCCGGTGCGCGGCCAGCGGGATGGAAGCGGCGGACGTGTTCCCTGCGTCTGCAATGTCGCGGGCGACCACGACACTTTCCGGAAGCTTGAGCTGCTTGATCATCTCGTCGATGATGCGCATATTGGCCTGATGGGGGACGAATGCGGCCAGCTCCTCCGGCTTGACTCCGGCCTCGTCCAGGGCGCGCTTGGCAACCTTGGCCATTTCCCACACGGCCCAGCGGAAGACCGACTGTCCGTCCTGCCGCAAGGTGGGCCACAGCTTCTTGCCGTCCTCGGTCCGTTCTTCAGCGGCTGCGGAGAGAGAGCCTGCAGCCTCTGCCGCCAAGGACAGCTCACGCACGTCGTTCAGCGAATGGGTCATGCCGATGACGTCCCACTTGCTCCCGTCCGAGCCCCAAACCGACGGTCCGATGCCGGGGGTGTCGGAAGGGCCGATCACAACGGCGCCAGCACCGTCGCCGAGCAGGAAGGAGATGGTCCGTTCGGAGTTGTCGATTACATCCGAAAGCTTCTCAGCTCCTACTACCAGCACGTATTCGGCTGCGCCGGAACGGACCAGGGCATCGCCCTGGGCAATGCCGTAGCAATAGCCGGCGCAGGCAGCGGAAATATCGAATGCCGGCGCGGGCGTTGCTCCAAGCCGGTCTGCCAGGGCAGCAGCGGCCGACGGCGTGGCGTACGGGTGCGAGACTGTCGAGACGATGACGGCCCCGAGCTGGGAGGCCTCGATGCCTGCCTTTTGGAGTGCTTCGTTGGCGGCGCCCTCGGCCATGTCCACAACAGAGGTATCCGCCCCGGCCCGGTGGCGTGTCACGATTCCGGTCCGCTGTCGGATCCATTCGTCCGAGGACTCAATCCACTGGCAGACATCGTCGTTGGTGACGATGACATCGGGCCGGAAAGCGCCCATACCGAGGATGCGGGAATGTTCGCGCAGTTGGGACTGGCGCATGACGGGGGTGCTCACTGGTGGATGTCTCCAGACTTATGTTCATTGGTAAGTACGACGCCGGCCGGTGTCTGCTGTGTGTGTTCGGCGATGAAGGCGCGGGCCTGCTCGAGCTGGTCGGGGGATTTCAGCGCCATTGTAGCGACGCCCTTCATGCCACGCTTAGCCAGCCCGGTCAGCGTCCCCGCCGGCGGCAGTTCGAGTAGACCGGTCACACCCACGGAGAGCAGCTCTTCCATGCACAGATCCCAGCGGACAGGCCTGGAGACCTGGGCGATCAGACTGTCCAGGTTCTGTTCGCCCCCGGCAACCGGTTCGCCGTCGTTGTTGGAGAGCAGCGTTAGCGCCGGCGAAGCAGGGGAAAGCTGTGGGCGCAAGCTTTCCAAGACACTGACGGCGGGCGCCATGTGCTCGGTATGGAAAGCACCGGCTACCTTCAGCGGGATGACTCGGGCCTTGGCTGGAGGATTGTCAGCCAGCTTCTGGAGTTGGTCAAAGGTGCCCGCTGCCACGATCTGCCCGCCGCCGTTCGCATTCGCGGGGGTGAGCCCCGCGGCGTCGATAGCTGCGAGAACTTCCGCCTCGCCTCCGCCGAGCACCGCACTCATGCCTGTCGGGGTCTGTGCGGCGGCCTGGGCCATCGCGTTGGCGCGTTCGCGGACAAAGGCCATCGCATCGTTTTCCGTCAGGGCGCCGGCAATGGCCGAGGCGGTAATCTCGCCGACGGAGTGTCCGGCCACAACCGTGGAAAGATCGAGCGGCTCGTCCGCCATCAGCGCTCTGGCTGCAATGAGGCCGGCCGCGACGATTAGCGGCTGGGCAACGGCTGTATCTTTGATGGTCTCTTCATCGGAAGTGGTTCCGTGGGCTACGAGGTCCAGCTTCGCAATGTCGCTGAGCAAGTTCAGGTGCTCAGCGACGCCGGGGACGTCTAGCCAAGGGGAGAGGAATCCTGGGGTCTGGGAGCCCTGGCCCGGGCAGACAATTGCAAGCACTTATCCAGCTTTCCAAAGAGGTTGGGTTTCTTAGGGTGTTTTGACAAACGAAGCTCGCCTGATCCCTTTGTAGGAAGTCTACAAGGGTAGGTTGTTACTGCCGAGTAGGCGCGCGCTCCTGGGCGGGGCGTGACGCTGCTACGAGACGGCCAACAACGAGGGCTGTTTGCAGAACGAACGCCTCGCGGGGGAGCAGCGGATCCCAGCCGGTCACGTCACAGACTCTCCGCAGACGGTACCGCACGGTATTGGCATGGACGAAGAGTTCCCTGGCGGTTGCCTCCAGGGAATGGCCAAGGGACAGGTAACTGGAGAGTGTTTCGCTGAGTCCGTTTCCAGCGTTGACCAGCGGCACGTAGATGTATTTGTACAGGTCGCGGCGTGCGGCGTCGTCTCCCGACATGACACGTTCGGGCCACAGGTCGTTTGCTGCCACCGGACGTGGCGCACCTGGCCAGGCCCGGGCAGCCGAGAGGCCGGCGAATGCTGCCTGCGCCGACATGCTGGCTTCTACGAGCGATTTGGCTTCCGGCCCATAGACCACCGGGCCGGGGCCGAACAGCTCGCTGAGCCGGATAAAGGCCGAGCCCTGGTCGGAGATGCCGCCCAGTACCAGAATCAGCCTCTCGCCCTGGATTCCCACCAAAGTGTCATCGGCGAACCGTGAGCTGGCTCGGCGTATTTCGGCGACGAAGGACGGGCTTGGCTCCGGCGGGGAGCTACCCACCATGACGGTAATCCTGCCGGCCGATTTCCAGCCGACGGCGGCGATGCGCGACCGCAGAGCGTCCGAACTCTCGCCCCGCAGGATGGCGTCGACGACAAGTGCCTCCAGCCTTGTGTCCCAGGCTCCGCGGGTCTCGGCGGCACGCGCGTAGACGTCAGCTGCGGCGAACGCTACCTCCCTGGAATACCGCAGGACCGCCTCACGCAGCGATGCTTCGTCGCTGCCGCCCGCCAAGTCGCCGACCTGGTCCTCCACCGCTTCAACCACCACCCGGATCAGCTGCAGGGCGCGTTGCAGGCTGATTGACCGGGTAAGTTCCGTCGGAGCTGTTCCGAAAACGTCGTTCATGACCCAGGCAGGCGATGCCGGACGTTCATACCAGGTTACGAAGGACGCGATGCCTTTTTGCGCAACCAATCCCAGCGCTGCCCGCTCGTCGGGACGAAGGCTGCGGTACCAGGGCAGCTCGCTTTCCAACCGCTTGAGCGTGGTGGTGGACAGCGCGCCGATCTTCGACCTGAGCCGGTCAAGGGTGGCAGCGGTAGCTGGCGGCTGCTTGCTTGAGGACGGCATGGCGCCGCGAGCCGTGGTCTTCGGCGACGCTAGCGGGGCCGGTGTTGCGGCGTTGGTCCGGGACTGGGGCATGCCTCGAGCATACGCACTTGGCGGCCGGTGCTCCATTCGCTCTTTTGTGTGGTTCCTACTAAAACGGCAGGAACTGTTTCCGAGGCGGTGGCGGGTCGCGGAGATAAAAAAGCAGCGGGCCCCCTTCCGAGGACCCGCTGCTTTCCCATTCATGCCGCTAGGTCAGGAATCGCCGCCGGCGTTTCCGGACGTACCGGCCGTAACGTCGTTGAGCTTGTACCGGTCGAAGGCTTCCTTGGGAGCGTTCTGGTCCACCTCGCCGCGGCGGGCGAGCATTTCCAGGGCGCGGACCACGATCGAGTGGCTGTCGATCTTGAAGAACCGGCGGGCCGCTGCACGGGTGTCGGAGAAGCCGAATCCATCCGCACCGAGCGTGGCGAACTCATGGGGCAGGAACTGACGGATCTGGTCCGGCACGGCCTTCATGTAGTCGCTCACGGCAACGATGGGTCCGGTGGCACCCTCAAGCTGTTCGGTGACAAACGGCTTGCGCGGCTCGGAGCCTGGGTTCAGGAAGGCTTCTTCCTCCGCCGCCAGGCCGTCCCTGCGCAGCTCCGTCCAGGACGTGACGGACCAGACGTCGGCGGAGACGCCCCATTCGTCGGCGAGGATCTGCTGCGCCTCGAGCGCCCACGGCACCGAGACGCCTGAAGCCAGCAGCTGGGTCCTGGGACCGTCAACCTTGGCCGGCGCCAGCAGGTAGATGCCCTTAAGCAGACCTTCGACGTCGAGCTCTTCGGGCTCTGCCGGCTGCAGGATCGGTTCGTTGTAGACCGTTAGGTAGTACATGACGTTCGGATCCTTGGAATCCGGTCCGTACATGCGCTCCAGACCGGACTTCATGATGTGTCCGATTTCGTAGCCGTATGCGGGATCGTAGGTGACGACCGCCGGGTTGGTCGAAGCCAGCAGCGGCGAATGGCCGTCGGCGTGCTGCAGGCCTTCTCCGGTGAGCGTGGTCCGGCCTGCCGTGGCGCCGATAATGAAGCCGCGGGTCATCTGGTCCCCGGCGGCCCAGAAGGAATCGCCGGTGCGCTGGAAACCGAACATGGAGTAGAAGATGTAGATCGGAATCAGCGGCTCGCCGTGGGTGGCATAGGCGGTTCCTGCTGCTGTGAAGGCTGCGGTGGAACCGGCCTCGTTGATACCCGCGTGCAGGATCTGCCCGGAAATGGACTCCTTGTACGCCAGGACCAGGTCACGGTCCACGGACAAGTAGTTCTGCCCCTTGGGGTTGTAGATTTTCGACGTCGGGAAGAACGAGTCCATGCCGAAGGTACGGGCTTCATCCGGCACAATCGGGACAACCCGTTTGCCGAAGTCCTTGTCCCGCATCAGATCCTTCAGCAGGCGCACGAAGGCCATCGTGGTCGCAGCCATCTGCTTGCCGGAGCCGCGCTTGGCGACCTCGTAGGCCTTGTCGTCCGGCAGATGGATTGGCTCCGCGGTGTTCCGCCGCTCCGGCACGTAACCGCCCAAGGCTTTGCGCCGCTCCTGCAGGTACTGGATCTCGGGGGAGTCCTGTCCTGGATGGTAGTACGGCGGCCGGTACGGGTCGGCTTCGAGTTGCTCGTCGGTAATCGGGATCCGCAGGTGGTCGCGGAACTGCTTCAGATCATCCAGGGTCAGCTTCTTCATCTGGTGGGTCGCGTTGCGGCCCTCGAAGTGGGTGCCCAGACCGTAGCCCTTGACGGTGTGCGCCAGGATGACGGTCGGCTTGCCCTCGAACTCGGTGGCAGCCTTGTAGGCGGCGTAGACCTTGTGGTAATCGTGGCCACCGCGCTTGAGGTTCCAGATCTCCTCGTCGGAAAGGTGGGAGACCATTTCCTTGGTCTGTGGGGTCTTCCCGAAGAAGTGCTCGCGGACGAAGCCGCCGGACTCGGCCTTGTAGGTCTGGTAGTCGCCGTCGGGGGTCTCGTTCATGACGTCCACCAGGGCGCCGTCCTTGTCGGCAGCCAGCAGCGGATCCCACTCGCGGCCCCAAACGACCTTGATGACATTCCAGCCGGCACCGCGGAAGAAGGCTTCGAGTTCCTGCATGATCTTGCCGTTGCCGCGAACCGGGCCATCGAGGCGCTGGAGGTTGCAGTTGATGACAAAAGTGAGGTTGTCGAGGTTTTCATTAGCGGCCAACTGCAGCAGGCCGCGGCTTTCCGGCTCGTCCATTTCGCCGTCGCCGAGGAAGGCCCAGACGTGCTGCTGGGAGGTGTCCTTGATGCCGCGGTTCTGCAGGTAGCGGTTGGACTGCGCCTGGTAGATGGCGTTCATCGGCCCGATACCCATGGAGACCGTCGGGAACTCCCAGAATTCCGGCATCAGGCGGGGGTGCGGGTAGGACGAGAGCGCGTGGCCGGCCTTGGACTTCTCCTGCCGGAAACCGTCCAGGTCCTCTTCGCTCATGCGGCCTTCGAGGAAGGCGCGAGCATACATGCCGGGCGAAGCGTGTCCCTGGAAGAAGACATGGTCGCCGCCGCCGGGGTGGTCCTTGCCGCGGAAGAAGTGGTTAAGTCCGACTTCATACAGGGTGGCCGCGCCGGCGTAGGTAGAGATATGCCCGCCGACGCCGATGTCAGGCCGCTGTGCGCGGTGCACCAGCACCGCCGCATTCCAGCGCAACCAGGCACGGTATTTGCGTTCGATTTCTTCCTTGCCCGGGAACGCAGGTTCCTGGTCGGCGGGAATGGTGTTGACGTAGTCCGTGGTGGTGACCATGGGCACGCCGACGCTCTGGGCGCCCGCTCGTTGCAGCAGGGAGCGCATGATGAACTGTGCGCGCTCGGTGCCTTGGGACTGAATCAGCTGGTCCAGCGATTCGATCCATTCCGCGGTTTCCTCAGGATCGCGGTCCGGGAGCTGGTGTGTCAGCCCGCTCAGGATGTGCGAGGTATCTTCTCCTGCGCTCACGTCCAACCTCTCTTATGTGCAGATTGTGTCTGCGCCGTGCATGGTCAAGCGTCCCGGCCGCGCTTACGGCGGGCAATGTCTCCGGCTTCAAGCGGAAGCATTGGTCGCTGAATCCCGGCGCAGTCCGGTTTGGACGCGCACGGATATTCTTCGTGCAACTCTAGCCGCTCATAGTGCCATAGCGTAGCCGCGGGGCTGCCCGAGAACCCGTTGATTACGCGGTGGAAGAACGCACTATCACAATTGTTGCAGGGGCTGCCTTTTTCATGGCGGACGCGGTGGCTGGCTTGATGCATCCGCAAATAGGGTGTTGGCTTGTAGTATCCATTACAGGACCGACACGGTCCTGTACACGCAGGTATGACAGTTGCAAGACAGTTCCAACCAGGAGGAGCACAGTGAGCGAGGCCGAGGCCGCCACGGTTGACAATGTGGCAGGCAAGTTGGGTTTCAAAGACGGAGACCTAATACAGGAGTTCGGCTACGACGAGGATGTGGATTTCGATCTGCGTGCCGACATCGAAGAGTTGACTGGCTCCGAACTGCTCACCGAGGACGACCAGGATTCCGTAGATGCTGCCATTCTCTGGTGGCGGGACGGTGACGGAGACCTGGTGGACGCACTGGTAGATTCCCTCACCATGCTGGACGACGGCGGTGTGGTGTGGGTCCTGACGCCGAAATCGGGACGGGACGGCTACGTGCCGCCGTCGGATATCCAGGAAGCAGCACCCACGGCAGGACTGCACGTCACCACGTCCGCAGGAGTCTCCGATGACTGGGCAGCAGCCCGGCTCGTAAGCAAGAGGAACAAATAACCGTATGAGTTTTCCCGCCGTCGGCAAGGCCGCCCCAAATTTTGAGCTGTCCAACCAGTTCGGGGAGCCGATCCGTCTCTCCGATCTCCGCGGCCAGTCCGTCGTCATAGTCTTTTACCCCTTCGCTTTCTCCGGCATCTGCACCGGCGAACTGTGCGCGCTTCGCGACGACCTGGCGTCCTTCAAGGATCAAAACGCCCGGTTGCTAGCCGTGTCCGTTGACCATAAGTTCGCGCTTCGGGCCTTTGCCGAGCAGGAAAGCTACGAATTCGATCTGCTCGCCGATTTCTGGCCGCATGGCGGCGTGGCGAAGGCTTATGGCGTTTTCGACGAAGAATCAGGCATGGCAGGACGCGGAACGTTCATCGTGGACGCGGACGGAATCCTCCGCCACGTGATCAACAGCCCGCGTACCCAGGCACGGGATATCCAGGAGTATCACCGCCTGCTGAAAGAACTTTAGGCAGCGATGGACCGGGGACGGCTGGACCAGGCCGTAGACGCCATGGCCGGCCGTCCTCTTGCCGTCCTCACCGGTGCCGGACTCAGCACGGATTCGGGCATCCCTGACTACCGGGGGCCGGACTCCGTGCCGCGCAGCCCCATGACATATCAGCAATTCGTGTCGGATGAACTGCTGCGGCGCCGGTACTGGGCGCGCAACCATGTCGGCTGGCGCCACATGCATCGGGCCGAGCCGAATGCCGGGCATCTCGCCCTGGCGGTCCTCGAACATGCCGGGCTCATGACAGGGCTGATCACACAGAACGTGGACCGTCTGCATGAAGACGCCGGCAGTATCAATGTGATTGATCTGCACGGGCGCTTCGACAAGGTCATCTGCCTGCAGTGCCGCCGTGTAGTCGACCGCTCCGAACTCGCTGACCGGCTGGAAGTACTGAATCCCGGATGGCCCGACTCCTCGGCCGATCCCGGCGATGTTGCCCCCGACGCGGACGCCGATGTCGGTGACACGGCGCACTTTGTCATCGCGGACTGCGAAGTGTGCGGCGGGATGCTGAAGCCGGACTTTGTTTATTTCGGTGAGAACGTTCCCAAGGACCGTGTCGCCGCGGCCTATGCCATGGTCGACCGGGCGGAGGCACTGCTGGTGGCGGGATCATCATTGACGGTGATGAGCGGGCTGCGTTTTGTCCGCCATGCCGCCAAAACAGGCAAGCCGGTGGTCATCATCAACCGCGGCAGCACGCGCGGCGATGACCTGGCGTCGGTGAAGATCGAGTCGGGCGTCTCGGAGACTCTGCAAAGCCTGGCGGCGGAGCTTCCTGCCCTGTTTGCCGATGATGCAGATGGTGCCGGTGAGTCCAGTTGGCACATCGGGCCGGTTATCCGGTAGAGTATTTCCTTGTGATGTTGCGGCGGATAACGCACTGCGGCACTGTACAAAACATCACCATTGGGTCTTTAGCTCAGCTGGTAGAGCGCCACGTTTACACCGTGGATGTCATCGGTTCGATCCCGGTAGGACCCACCAACGCAGGGCTCCGGCAACGGAGCCCTGCTGTGTTTAACCGCGAAATGTGGCCAGTTCCGGGCACAGCGTTCAGGTCCTGCACAGGTTGCGCGGAGACCGCGGCCATGATGCTGTGGTAGCAAAGATAAAACCGGTTTCCGATCCGAAGGTAGCAATGCCAAGCATCAAGCGTCGGCCGATCTTTGCCCTGGTGGGCAGCGCGGCCGCCATCCTCCTTGCCGCGCAGACTGTAGACGTAGCCGTCGACAGCCGGGCGGGGAACGAGGACCTGCAGGCCCAAGCCCTCTCCAGGGCAAGCCAGGTGGAGAATCTCCGGATCAGTGGCCAAGCTGGCGGCGGCGCGGATGCGAAGGCGTCTGAGCCCAGCCTGGATGAGCAGCAGTTTTCCGTCGCCATGGACGAGTATGCAGCCGCAACAGGGAAGACGTTCTCCGCCGCGGTGTACGATCCGGCCACGGATGAGACCTGGACCTACAACGCCCGCCAAGGCTACATGGAAGCAAGCATCGTCAAGGTGTCCATGGTCCTGACGCTGATCCGCGAAGCCACGGAGGAAGGCCGGGGGCTGACTTCGGATGAGATGGACCTCTCGGCCCGAATGATCCAGTCAAGCGACAATGACGCCACTAACGAGCTCTACCGGCACATCGGCGGTGCCGAGGCGTTGCAGGAGACCTACGACCTGCTGGCCTTGACGAGCACGGAGGCAGGGCCGCTCTGGGGCGCGTCGACCACCACTGCAGCTGACCAGCTCAAGATCGTCAACGCCGTAATCTATGGAACGGACTGGCTGAATGAAGACCAGCTGGCCTATCTCCAGAAACTGATGAACCGGGTGGAGGCATCCCAGTACTGGGGAGTGCCCTCCGGTACCACCCATGCCTCCGTGGCACTGAAGAACGGTTGGCTGCAGGACGACGACGGCAAGTGGGATGTCAATAGCATCGGCTACGTCAGCGAGGACAGCACCGAGTACGGGATCACGGTTCTTTCATCGGGCAATCCGGAGATGGAAGACGGCGTCTCGCTGATCGAGGACGTTGCGGGCATCATCCATGAACTCGAACGCAGCGACGCAGCCCAGGGGAGTGCCGGGTCCAACTGAGCCCCTGCAAATGCCGGCGGGCACCAAGAGCCGGCCGTGCAAAATAGTGCAACGGCTTAACCGCCCGGGCACTGCCGGACTAGGCTGGAGCGTGGATACCTATCCCGGCTGCCCACGCGAGCAGTCCCGGGCCCACGCAAGCAAACAAGCACTGGAGAGTAATGAGCGCACACATCGGTGTGACAGGTCTGGCAGTCATGGGCGCCAACCTGGCACGGAATTTTGCCCGTAACGGCTACACCGTTGCCCTGCACAACCGTTCGGTGGAGAAGACCGATGCCCTGCTGAACCAGCACGGGGATGAAGGCGACTTCGTCCGCACCGAGTCACTGCAGGAGCTGGTGGATTCCCTGCAGAAGCCGCGCCGTGTGCTGATCATGGTCAAGGCCGGAAAACCCGTGGATTCGGTCATCGAGCAGTTGACTCCGTTGCTTGAAGACGGCGACATTGTCATCGACGCCGGCAACTCGCACTATGAGGACACCCGCCGGCGTGAAGCTGCATTGGCCGAAAAGGGCCTGCACTTCGTCGGAATCGGAGTCTCCGGTGGCGAGGAAGGCGCCCTGCTCGGCCCGTCCATCATGCCGGGCGGTTCGCGCGAGTCCTACGATTCCCTCGGCCCCATGCTGGAAAAGATTTCAGCAAAGTACGACGGCGACCCGTGCTGCCGCTGGATCGGCACCGACGGCGCGGGCCACTTTGTGAAGATGGTCCATAACGGCATCGAATACGCAGACATGCAGGTCATCGGCGAAGCCTTCGACCTGCTGCGCTCCGGCGCCGGCATCGAACCTGCCGAGCAGGCAGAGATCTTCACCGAATGGAACAAGGGCGAGCTGTCCTCGTTCCTGATCGAGATCACCGCCGAGGTACTCGCGCACACGGACGCCAGGACCTCGAAGCCCTTTATCGACGTCGTTGTTGATTCCGCCGGCCAGAAGGGCACGGGACGCTGGACGGTTGTCTCGGCACTGGAATTGGGTTCCCCGGTATCGGGTATCGCCGAGTCCGTCTTCGCCCGCGGCTTGTCCTCGCAGCGGGACCAGCGTGCCCTGGCGCAGGATGTGCTGGCCGGCCACGAAGAGCAGGTGCAGGTACCGGAGGGCTTCGTCGAGGACGTCCGCCAGGCGCTGTTCGCGTCGAAGCTGGTCAGCTATGCCCAGGGCATCGACATGCTCACCTCGGCCGCGAAGGAATACGGCTGGGAACTGAAGCTGGACGAAATCGCGTCGCTGTGGCGTGCCGGTTGCATCATCCGCGCCGAGCTGCTCGACGACATCATGAAGGCCTACGCCGACGAGGACCGCCCCGAGAACCTGCTGTTCGCTCCGGCCTTCGCCGAAGCCATTGCGGCAGCGGTACCGGCCTGGCGCCGCGTCGTGGCGACCGCCGTGCAGCTGGGCATTCCCGTCCCGGTCTTCTCCAGCTCGCTGGCCTACTACGACGGCCTGCGCCGCAAGCGCCTGCCGGCCGCCCTGACGCAGGGCCTGCGCGACCTGTTCGGTGCCCACACTTACCGGCGCATCGACGCCGAGGGCACCTTCCACACACAGTGGAGTGGCGATAAGTCCGAGGTCGAGGCTGTCGACACGCACTAACAATGCAAACGGTCCTGCCGGCGCGGCTTGATGGGCCGCACCGGCAGGACCGCCGGCTCCGGCGGGACTACAGCAGTTCGGCGCGCAGGTCCGCTGCGGACTTCGGCGAGAGCAGCCCGGGCGGCACGTCCAGGACGGTCACGGCGCCGAACCGGCCCTGCTGGTTCAGCCGGTGCACCGCGCGGGCGTAGGCCACCAGGACGCTGGCGGTGAACTCCGGGTTGCTCTCCAGCGTGAGGCCGTATTCAATGACCTGCGCATGCTCGGCGCTGGTGTTGCCGCTACGGATCGAGAAACCCCCGTGCGGCATGGCCCGATGGTCCCGGGCGAGTTCCTCGGCCGTGATGAAATGGACCTCGGTGTCGTACTGGTCAAAGTAGTGCGGCATCGTCACGATGGCCTCACTGACTGCCGCGGGATCTGCACCGTCCGCCAGCACCACGAAACACTCGCGTACGTGCTTCTCCCGGGTCTCCAGCTGCGGACGGCTGCCATTGCGGACCTTGTCGATGGCCGTCTCGGAGGGAATGGTGTACTGCACGCCGCCGGCCACCCCGGGCACCCTGCGGACGGCATCGGAATGCCCCTGGCTCAGGCCCCGGCCCCAAAACGTGTAGGTGTCGCCGTCGGGCAGGAGGGCCTCGCCGTACACCCGGTTGATGGAGAACATGCCCGGATCCCAGCCGGCCGAAATCAATGCAGTCTTCCGGCTGGCGCGCGCCGGGCCGTCCACGGCGTCGTAATACTCCGGGATGCGCGCATGGGTGTCGAAACTGTCCACGGTGTTGAACTGCGCAGCCAACGCCGGACCCTGCTGCGGCAGGTCTTCCTTGGAGCCGCCGCACAGGATCAGCACGTCGATGTCGTCCTCGTAAGCCGCCAGGTCCGTCATTGCGTACACGGCCGTCCCGGAATGCAGCGGCACCAGATCCGCCGGCTGGCGGCGCGTAAAAATCCCGGTCAGCTGCATGTCGGCGTTCTTCTCCACCGCGGCCTCCACGCCGCGGCCCAGGTTTCCATAGCCGGCAATGCCGATGCGGATGGTTTCACCCATGGTCAGTCCTCTCGTCAGGTTCGCCCACCGAGCACAGGTGCGGCGGGCAGCACTTTCGTGCCAAGGTCAACCGGCCCCAGCGGATGCGGTGCCGGAAACGCCGAAGGCCCCGGGCTGCTGCAGGAGCAGTCCGGGGCCTTCGGAAGTCAGCAGGTCAGATCCACATCGCGGGATCGATATATTCGGCCGGATCCACGGCGGGTGTCGTTTCCCGCTGCGGATCACGGTGCCGGAACGTCGCCGGAATGCCGGTGATAATGGACTCCGGGGGTGCGTCCTTAACAACGACGGCGTTGGCTCCCACGGCGCTGTCCGCGCCGATAACAACCGGTCCCAGCACCTTCGCGCCGGCCCCGATCACCACGCGGTCCCCGATGGTGGGGTGCCGCTTGACCTTGGCAAGCGAACGGCCGCCGAGCGTGACGCCATGGTAAATCATGACGTCTTCGCCGATCTCCGCCGTCTCGCCGATCACCACGCCCATGCCGTGGTCGATGAAGAACCGGCGGCCGATCGTGGCACCGGGGTGGATCTCGATGCCGGTCACAAACCGCCCCAGCTGCGAGAGCAGCCGTGCAGGGAAGCGCAGCGACGGATTGGCCCACATCTTGTGCGTCGCCCGGTGGATCCAGATGGCGTGCAGGCCCGAATAGGCTAAGAAGTTTTCTACGGACCCGCGGGCCGCCGGGTCATGTGACCGGGCGGTCTCGAGGTCTTCACGCAGTCGCGCTATGAAACCCATGGGAGCTTTCTGATCGGCGGTAACCGCTGGACGGTCCGGACAACTTATCCGCGGATGTCGTCGTACAGGATGGTGGAGATGTAACGCTCGCCGAAGTCCGGGACCACGGCCACAATCAGCTTACCCGCGTTCTCCGGGCGCTTGGCTACCTCGAGGGCGGCCCAGACGGCGGCGCCGGCAGAGATGCCGCCGAGGATGCCTTCCTTGATGCCGAGCTGGCGTGCCACGGCCACCGAAGCTTCGGTGGGGGCGTCGAGCACCTCGTCGTAGACATCAGTGTCCAGGATTTCGGGGACGAAGTTCGCGCCGAGGCCCTGGATCTTGTGCGGGCCGGGATTGCCACCGGTGAGGATGGCGGAGTCCTGCGGCTCGACGGCGATGACCTGGACGCCGGGCTTGCGTTCCTTCAGCAGGCGGCCCGCGCCGGTGATGGTGCCGCCCGTGCCGATGCCCGCCACGAAGATGTCTACTTCGCCGTCGGTGTCGGCCCAGACCTCTTCGCCCGTGGTGGAACGGTGGATCGCGACGTTGGCCTGGTTGGCGAACTGCTGCGCCCAGATGGAGTTTTCCGTGGTGGCCACGATTTCTTTGGCCTTCTCGACGGCGCCCCGCATACCTTCCGACCCCGGGGTCAGCACGATCTCGGCGCCGAAGGCGCGCAGCATGACGCGGCGCTCGGTCGACATGGTTTCCGGCATGGTGAGAATGACCTTGTAGCCGCGGGCAGCGCCCACCATCGCCAGCGCAATACCGGTGTTGCCGGAGGTGCCCTCCACAATAGTTCCGCCGGGCTTGAGCGCGCCGGCCTGCTCGGCGGCATCCACAATGGCGACGCCGATCCGGTCCTTGACGCTGTTGGCCGGGTTGTAGAACTCCAGCTTCACGGCTACCTTTGCCGGCAGCCCGTCAGCCAGACGGTTAAGCCGAACCAGGGGAGTGCGTCCAACAAGCTGGGTTACGTCGTCGTAAATACGTGCCATTTTTGCTGATTCCTGCCTTTTCCGGCCCATGGCCGATCTGGATGTACACGCAGCGGGCAATGCTGACACGCCCGGAGCAAAGATACGTTTAGCCTAGCCAGCGCTCACGGCGCCGGGCTAAGCCGCCAGCCACTGGGCGTAATATTTTCTGGCTTTGGCCAGCTTCGGGTCGATTATGACGCGGCAATACCCCTGTTCGGGATGCTTGGCGTAAAAATCCTGGTGGTATTCCTCGGCTGTGTGGAACGCCGGCAGCTCGGACACCTCGGTGACAATCGGGTTGTCCCACAGCGGCTGGGCGCGCTCGATCGCCGCTTCGAACGCCTGCTTCTGCTCCTGGTCCGCGTAGTACATGACCGAACGGTACTGGGTGCCGACGTCGTAACCCTGGCGGTTCAGGGTGGTCGGATCGTGGGAGACAAAGAACATGTCCAGAATGACGTCTTCGGGCACCACCGTCTCGTCGAAGGTCACCGCCACAACTTCCGCGTGCCCTGTGGTGCCGGAACATACCGCTTCATAGAAGGGGTTCTGCGTGTGGCCGCCGGTGTAGCCGGAAACCACCTCGGTCACTCCGCGCGTCTTCTGGTACACCGCGTCCAGACACCAGAAGCAGCCGCCGCCCAAAACAAAAGTCTTCATGGTCGTTAACAATGTCAGACGGGGCGGCAAGATTCCCAATGTGTTCCACGTCACGACAAAAACGCGCGCTCGAACCGGCCGATGGGGTAGAAAAGGACGTATGAACGACGACGATCAGCCCGAGACCACGCAGGACGCCGAAGACACGTCCAGCGAACCTGCGCCGGACGCAGGTGGCACCCCTATTCTTGGCGACGTGCTGCTGGCCATCGAAGAGCTGTGGCCCGAATCCCTGTCCGAGCCGTGGGATGCGGTTGGCCCCGTGGTGGGCAGGGCTTCGGCGGAGGTGAAACGGATCCTTTTCGCGGTGGATCCCACGGCGGACGTGATCGCCGAAGCACTGGCCTGGGACGCGGACCTGCTGGTCACCCACCACCCGCTGCTGCTCAAGCCGGTGAACTCGGTGGCGACCTCGCACTTTAAAGGTGACGCAATCCACCGCCTGATCGAGGGCGGCTGTGCATTGGTGACCGTGCACACCAATGGAGACAGCGCCGTGGGCGGGGTTTCCGATGTCCTGGCCGACGCCATGGGCCTCCGCGATGTCCGGCCGCTGGCCGCTGCCGAAAACGGCCTCCCCGAGGAAGGCATCGGGCGGGTCGGGGAACTGGCAGACGGGACGACGCTCGGCGAATTCGCCGCCACTGTGTTCAGCATGCTGCCGGCTGTGGCCGGGGGAGTAAAAGTGGCAGGAGACAAGGACGGAATTGTCCGTACCGTGGCGGTGTGCGGCGGCGCCGGTGACTCACTCTTCGACGCCGTCCGGGCAGCCCGGGCGGATGTCTATGTCACCGCCGACCTGCGACACCACCCGGCGTCGGAAGCCCGTGAGGGTGCGGTTGACGGGCGGCCTTACCTGATCGATGTCTCGCATTTCGGCAGCGAGTGGCTGTGGCTCACGCCGGCGGCCGATGCACTGGACAACGTGCTCACGGACCAGGGGTACAACGTTGAGGTGAGCGTCAGCGGAATCAACACCGATCCGTGGGATTTCATCCTGACGCCCGGATCCTGATGCCGGGCCGGGGCATTGGACGCAAAAGGATAGGCTAGAAGGCACGCCGGGCCGCAGGGGCCGGGCAGGATCCGGAGGATTTTCATGGCGAAAGCACCAGCATCGGAGCAGCTGCGGCTGCTCGACCTCCAGGCACTGGACAGCAAGATGACCCAGCTGGACCGCCGCAGCGCCAGCGTTGCCAAGAACGCGGACATCGACGCCCTGCTGGAGAAGCTGGCCACTGCCGATTCGGAACTTGTCACGATCAACACCGCGGTTGGTGACACGCAGCGCGAACTCCAGCGGGCCGAGACGGACGTGGAAATGGTCCAGACGCGGATCGACCGGGACCAGAAGCGGCTGGACAGCGGGTCCGGATCGCCCAAGGATCTCTCCGCCCTGCAGAGCGAACTCGTGTCGCTGAACAAGCGGCGTTCGGACCTTGAAGACGTCGAGCTCGAGGTGATGGAGCGGCTCGAGGCCGTCCGGGTACGGCAGGCCGACCACCAGAAGTCCCATGATTCCCTGCGGGAGGAACTGGCCGCCTTGGAGAAGACCCGGGACGCAGAACTGGCCGCCATCGCATCCGAGCGTGCTGCCGTCGCCGCGGACCGCGCGGAGCTGGCTGGCACCTTCGAGCCGGCATTGCTGGCACTCTATGAGAAGACCCGCGCCCAGCGGGGCGTGGGCGCGGCGAGGCTCTTCCATGGCAAGTCGGAAGGTTCCGGCATGCAGCTCAGCCCGGGCGACCTGGCCGACATCAAGAAGGCCGCCGAGGACGACATTGTCTTCTGCCCCGATTCCGGCTGCATCCTGGTCCGCTCCACCGAATGGGCCAGCTAAACACGCTGAGGGAAGACTCAGCTGGATCTTTCGCGCCTGGTTGCCATCCGGCGTCGGGCCCTGCGCCGCAAGGACCGGACGAGCCTCCGTCCCGCTGCAAGCGCGGGGACGGGCAGGCGACCCGAAGGGTCGTGGCGTTCTACCGTAACGGTCCGGCCGCCCTCTGACGTGGCCCGGATGCGGAGCGTGGCCAGAGCGTGGCTGGTGACGATTACTCCGGCAGAGCTAAGGGAAACGGTCACCCGGTAGTCTCCAGCGGGCAGCTGCGAAGTATCTATGCCGGCAAATTTGTTGGTGGCGAAATAAGCATGCGTATAGTCGCTCAATCCGTCGCCGAAGGGATCGGTGGGAACTTTGACGCGTCCTGTGCCGAGGCTGAACGAATAGGTCCTGACGCCGTCCGAAAGCAGCAGGTAGTAGAGGCCTGAACCCCAGTCAGGCATTTCCACGCCCCGAACGGCAAATGGGCCTTCGACGTGCAGGAGGTTTCCACTCACCCACGTCCGGTTCAAGGCAATGTCAGCTTGGGCCGCCGTCGTGCCCGCAAACGGTCTCTTGTCCATCCTGCTGCCGGTGCTATCGGAACGCAGGCGGACCAGGTGCGGGCCACAGTTCACCTCGGCCTCCAGCAGGTCGGCTGCAGTACAGGGGACCCTGACCTCGCCGTCTTCGGAGTCCATTTCCAGCTCAAGGTCGTAGAGCCCTTCCGGCAGCCTGCTGACGTCGATTCCTGCATCCCGAGGGGTGCGGAATTGTGCATACCGGTAGTCGGCGAACGCATCGTCGAAATATTTGAAGTAGAGACTGCGGTTGCTGGTCCGTTCCAGATCGTAGGCAAACGAGCCGGCAGCACCGGCGAGCACGAGTCGGGCTGGCGCAGCGGAAATGTGGCCGACGTCGTGCCCTTTGGGGAAGGCGACGCCGACCGGAAACAGTCGTTCAGGTCCCGTGCGGCAGGACACCAGATTGGCTACCACTTCACCCGCAGCCTGTTGATCAGCCAGCTTTTCAGCGGCGAGCTGAGGAGCCAACCGCTGACCGTTGCGTACCACGCCGAAATGCGGCGGAACGTTCTCAGCCAGGGCATACAACGTGGACAGGATCAGCGGCAGGTTGTACCGCGTGACGTCCGAATGCTCGTTGACCAGGTCCGAATGGGTTTCGATGTAGTTGAAGTTGGCGTACTCCGAGAACAACGGAAGGCCCGGAACAATCTGTTCAGCATGGAACTGGTCTTCCAGCGCACTGAACACGTAGATGTTTCTGTTCTTGTCGGTATCCGCCGCTATCGCCGTTGGGAGGAGCCCGTCGAGAACCTGCTGCTCCTCGGTCGAGCCCTCCTGGGTCAGATGATCAAAAATCACGGGCCGATGCCGTCGTGCATGGGAACCGACAAAAAGCTGCGGAGCGCTGGCGAGGATATTCTTGAAGCCGTATTTGATGCCAAGGTAGAGAGCCGCGAAGCCGCCCTTCGAAAAGCCCGCCAGCGTGCACTGGTCCTTTGTCAGTCCCAGCCGGTCCAGCTCCGCCTCGATGAGTTTGACGACGGCCACTTCGATGGAGAAGTCCATGCCATGGCAGAGGTAGTAGGCGAACTGGCCGTGGAATTTGTCTTTGATCCATAGCCAGTGCGACTGGCTGTTCCGGGAAGCCCGGCCATCAAACTCGTACGAGTCAATGGGGCGTATTCCCGCAAACATCACGATCAAATGCCTGCGGTCCAGCTTCGCCTTGCGCCGCTTGTACAGAACGGTAGTGTTGCCGTGCCTGAATTCCAGTTCTTGTACGGTCAACCTGCTACCCCGCCGAATCCGGCAGGATGATGTTCAGCGCGTGCGGCTTGCGCGCGGTGCCGGCCACCAGCTCCGCCTGCCACTTCTCCTGCGCGGCCGTGAGCAGGCTCGCCGGGGTCTGAGGCGCCTTGCCCCGGCGGGTGAGCAGATGGCGGGCGAGCTCGCCGCGGGTGTGCTTGGCAAAGTGCGAGACAACGGTCCGCTTGCCATTGCGCTCCTGGAAAACGTTGACCACTACCGTCCTGTCCGCAGCCGGCGACCACGCCGCGGCATAGCTGCTGGAGCGGCAATCCACCAGCAGGTGCCCGTCCGCATGCGCGTCCAGCGCCGCAGGCAGCTGCTTCTTCCAGTAGCTGGCGAGCTTCCCTGTTTCGGGCAGGCCCACCGACATGGAGAGCCGGTATGCAGGGATGAAGTCCTGGAAGGCAATGGCTCCCCACAAGGCAGAGACAATAACGACGGCGGCATCAGCCTTGCGCTTTTGTGGCGCGGTCATGGTGCCATAGCCCAGGGCGTCGTAAAGGACGCCGGAATACACGGTATGGGCGGCGGCCGACGGCTCGTCGTGCAGGCGCGTGTTGCGTTCCACCTCGGCGGCCAGCGACGCGCCGACTCCGAGGCTGGCCAGGGCATCCGGCCGCGAACTGACGTGGGCCAGGGCGTTCAGTACTTGTTTGCGGGCTGGATTCAGCTCCGGAAAATGCAGTTCCGAGAGCTCAAACGGATGACCCTTGGCAGCGGCGGTTTTACCTTCGGAGGGAGGAAGCAGAATCAGCACCCTACGAGCTTACAGATTCCGCCAATGCGGGGCGGTCAGTGGTGCCGCGGCCTGTATCCTTGAAACTGGATGGGTTGGCTGGGCGATCGCGTTGGCAGGTGCAAACCTGCTGCCGAGGAAAGTCCGGGCTCCGCAGAGCAGAGTGGTGGGTAACGCCCACTCGGGGTAACCCGCAGGCCAGTGCCACAGAAAACAAACCGCCAGGACCGCCCATGGGCGGGATCTGGTAAGGGTGAAAAGGTGGTGTAAGAGACCACCAGTGTCCCGGGTGACCGGGAGAGCTAGGTAAACCCCACTCGGAGCAAGGCCATACAGGGTACGTTTGAGGGCTGCTCGCCCGAGTGCCCGGGTAGGCCGCTTGAGGGCATCGGCAACGGTGCCCCTAGATGGATGATTGCCACCCGGCGGCGGGTAACTGCCGCCGGCGACAGAACCCGGCTTAGAGGCCAACCCATCCCACATTCGGCCTATTGCGGGATTGGGGCCAGTGAGACCCAATCCGCCACAGATTGCTAATATTTCCGAATGCCCAGCATCAGTAGCCCGCGCGATCATCGCATTGACACGGCCAAAGGCGTCCTGATCTGCCTTGTCGTACTAGGTCATTTTCTTGAGGCAGGCGGCTCGTGGGGAGCCGACACGATGCGGCTACCACTGACGGCAATCTATATGTTTCACATGCCGGCGTTTGTGTTTCTCGCAGGAGTTACAGCGAAGACAACGCATCTCGGACGACGGCTTGGAACGTTCGCCGTGATCCTCGTGACATTTCAAACGCTCTATTTTGTTGTTGCAGAATTGCTTCAACTCGACCGCAACTTTTCAGTTGCCATTCCATTTTGGATCCTCTGGTTCTTGCTGGCGATGTTCTGGTGGCTCCTGCTGCTGCCGGTGGTCCGGACGTTTCCTAAAACGTCTGTGGCATCGTCAGTCCTAGTGAGCGCGTTCATCGGAATGATTGATGCCGTCGGCTATCCGCTGTCACTTTCCCGGACGTTGATATTTCTGCCGTTCTTCGTCTTGGGAGCGACTTATGGGAAGGAGATATTAGCTGCAGTATCAGCGCTTGCCGCCGTCTGGAAGTCAGCAGCGGTAATCCTAGCTGTAGCCATTTGGCTATTTTTGTTTCAGGGCAATTTAAGCCAAAAATGGCTCTATGGAAGTTTCGGCTTCGACGACCTCGGCGTTGCTAATGGCCAAGGAATAGTTGTACGTGGCGGCCTACTTCTTGCTGCCATCTTTGTCACCATGACGTTCATTTCGCTGATGCCAAAACGAGATGGAATTATCGCCAGGACCGGACGGCATAGTCTGGCAGTTTTCGCTTTGCATGGATTAGTTGTTCTGGCACTCACTCCCGTAATGCGTTGGTTGCTCCACGAAGCTGGAAGCATCGTCGCCCTCGCAGCTTGCACCATATTGACCGCTGTTACGGTGCTGGTTCTTGCGCTTCCAACGTTTGATTTAGCTATTCGCCGGTTCTCATCAACGATCGTGGAGGCGTATACGGGGCTGTGTCAAGAGCGTGATTCGGCCTCTGCCCGCCAGCCTCCTGTTCGCTAGATCCTGCCGACTCTCGATCGCTTGTGAGTGACTTCACACGGAACTGGAACCAGCGGCCCTCGGGAGTCCCTAGAATAGATATGGGCATAGTCCTCAATGCAGCTGCCGGCTACGGCGGTTGTGTGCTCTGCACGAAGTAGACGGATCTTCGTTGCAGGCGTCGCCGTGGATTGCGCGGCGAGTTCCAACCGGTCTCGAGGGAGAGTCCGGCTGATGTAGGAAGGTAATTCTGTGAACCAGAAGTCAGAAGCGGCCCTGGATACGTGGATCAATCGTGAGGCGCTTGCCGAAACGATGATTCCGCTGATCGGGCGCCTGTACCGCGAGAACAACGTGGTCACATCCATCCACGGACGAAGCCTGATCAACCAGTCCGTAGTGGGCATCCTCAAGGCCCATCGGTTTGCCCGGCAGATCGATGACGTTGAACTGCCGCTGGAAGAAACTTTCCCGGTGCTTCAGGCCCTGACCGAGCTGGACCTCGGTGCCGGCTCCGTCGATCTGGCCCGCCTGCTGGCGAAGTTCAAGACCGAAGCCGCCGGCAGCGAACTGAAGGACTTCCTGCGGGAAGAGCTGGCCGAGATCGTCGGTAAGCGTGGAGCGGACGCTCGCGTCAGCACCGACGTCGTTCTTTACGGTTTCGGCCGCATCGGCCGTCTTCTGGCCCGGATCATGATCGGCCACTCGGGCGGCGGCCACGGCCTGCGCCTTCGCGCCATCGTGGTCCGCAAGGGATCCGAAAATGACCTCGTCAAGCGCGCCAGCCTGCTGCGCCGCGACTCCGTCCACGGCCCGTTCGAGGGGACGATCTCCGTGGACGAGGAGCAGAACACCATCCTCGCCAACGGCACGCTGATCAACGTGATCTACTCCAACGATCCGTCCACGGTTGACTACACCGCGTACGGCATCAACGACGCCATTGTTGTGGACAACACCGGGCGCTGGCGCGATGAAGAAGGCCTGTCGCAGCACCTGAAGAGCAAGGGTGTCTCCCGCGTTGTCCTGACTGCGCCGGGCAAGGGCGGCCTGAAGAACATCGTGCACGGTGTGAACCACAAGGACATCACCTCCGATGACAAGATTGTCACGGCCGCGTCCTGCACCACCAATGCCATCACGCCGGTGCTGAAGGCCATCAACGACAAGTACGGCGTGGTCCACGGCCATGTGGAGACCGTCCACTCGTTCACGAACGACCAGAACCTGATCGACAACTTCCACAAGGGGGAGCGCCGCGGCCGTGCCGCTTCGCTGAACATGGTGATCACCGAGACCGGTGCCGCCAAGGCAGTTGCCAAGGCTCTGCCCGAGCTCGAAGGCAAGCTGACGGGCAACGCTATCCGCGTACCTACCCCGAACGTCTCGATGGCCATCCTGAACCTGAACCTGGAAAAGGACGCCACCAAGGAAGAGCTGAACACCTACCTGCGCGGTATGTCGCTGGATTCCGAACTGCACAAGCAGATCGACTACATCGACTCGCCCGAAGTTGTCTCGAGCGACTTCGTAGGCTCGCGCCGCGCCGGCATTGTCGACGGTCTCGCAACCATCGCCAACGGCAAGAACGCCGTCCTCTACGTTTGGTACGACAACGAATTCGGCTACAGCTGCCAGGTCATCCGAGTCTTGGAGGAAATGGCCGGGGTGCACCCGATGCTGTTCCCGGTTGTTGCTAAGGAACCCGTGGTTGAGGCAATCGGCTGATCTGACCGAACCTTGTTACATCGAGAGGCTGGCGGCGTTTTATACGCTGCCGGCCTTTCGGCATTTGCGGCACGTGCGTAACGGTATGGCTTTTACCGTGGCGCCGTTCCTAGAATGGGCCCATGACTGAAAAGACAGAGTTGTCGAGATGGGAGCAGGCACAGGCCAACTACAAGGAGGCCCAGCGCTTGCTCAAGGAGGCACAGTCGGCGTTTGCGCGCGGAGATGTCCAACAGAAGCGCGTTGACGAGCTGACTCGGTTGAAGGACATCGCCGAGGAAGACTATCTGCGGTGCGAGAAGGAGCATAGGTCAGGATTGACGGATTCCTGATTTGAGGCTTCACGATAAATTCCGTGCCGCTAAGCGTAGACTCAAACGGGCCGTAGCCAAAAAGCAAGGTCCGCGCGTTCCGGCGGGGGACAGCGGTCCTAGCGCCAGTGCCGCGACGGCGAAGGTGGCCGTGGTGATACCGGTCTATAACACAATGCCGTATCTGGCTGACTTGCTCGACTCCCTGGCAGCGCAGGACCTGGATCCAGCATTGTTCGAGATCGTCGCTGTCGATGACGGCTCCACGGACATAAGCGGCGAAGTGCTTGATGCCTACGCTGCTGCCCACTCCAACGTCCGTGTGATCCATCAAAAGAACAGCGGCTGGCCAGGTAAACCACGCAATGTCGGTATCGCGGCAAGCCAGGCTCCCTATATCTTCTTTTGCGACGCCGATGACCTGCTGGGGCCCGAAGCCTTGCGCCGCATGGTGGATTATGCCTTGGCTAATGACGTGGATCTTTTGGTGCCGCGCATGGTGGGCCTCGGCGGCAGAGGTGTGCAAGCGGCTTTATTCCGGGAGACATACCTGGACGTTGACCTAAGGAAAATTCTTGGGACGCTCTCGCCCCAGAAGATGTTCCGGCGGAGCATGCTGGATCAGCACGACATCAGATTTCCCGAAGGGAAGGTCAGGCTCGAAGACTGGGCAGATGTTGGCGCGATGCTATCTGGTCTCGGAGCGGACCTCCCTGCTCGCGGACTACGACTATTACTACCTCAGGACGAGGGACGACGGCGCAAAACATCAGTTCGCAACGGACCAGTCCGGAGAGTTGCACACGCTCCGTTAGCGAGATAACGAGGATCCTCACCGCAGGTGACTCCGATGCAGAGCGGGCTAGCCTCTTGGTGCTGGACCTCTACCGGCGTAAGTGCCTGAGGTTCTATGCGCCGGACCGCTTTCGCAAGATCAACCGCCGACAGGCGCGCCGCTGGATGTCCGAACATGCAAAGTTCGCGCAGCGCTATATTTCCCCGGCGCTGGAAGAACAGCTGTCCTTCCCCCATCGGCAAAGGGCTGCGCTTGTACGCGCCGATGACCTGTACGGGCTGCGAAGACTGGCTGCTGCCGAACCTTTGGTCCAAGCGAAGGCTAGGGCTGTAAGCGTGTCAGGGGAATCGGGTCGGATGAGCATGGAAGTGGTGCTGGAGCCAGCCGGAGAACTTGACCGCTTGGAACTTGTGGTCCGTGGCCGCGGATCAAATAACTGCAGCACCCAACGGTTCGATCCACTTCTGGCTGAGCCGGGCAAGTACACCGCCATACTGGATGGTGCGTCCTTGGCGGGTTTCGGCCCCGTGATCGTGGACTTTTACGCTCGGGCAACGAAAGACGGATTCACTGGTTCGGAACATCGGGTTGCCGTGGACAAAAGCCTGCCGCTGACGTCCCCGACGGGAGATTTCCGCACCTATGCCACGGTCAACGGCAAGCTGAGCGTTGACATGCGGACCAAGCAACCAAGCTAGCGGCAAGGGGCTATAAAGCCAGTTGGGTCAGTGGCCGAACGGATCCGGATCCACACCCGGCATCCAGGTCAGACCTTCTTTTGCCCAGCCCTCGTTCTTGATGTGCTTGCGTGCGCGCCGGCCCCAGCGATCATTGAGCCGATCGATGTACAGCTTGCCGTCAAGATGGTCGTATTCGTGCTGCATGACTCGGGCGAACCACCCGGTGGCTTCGAAGTCAACTGGCTGTCCGTCGACGTCGAAGCCCTGGACCCTGGCCCATTCCGCACGCTTGAGCGGGTAGCTCAGTCCCGGCACGGACAGGCAGCCTTCGACCTCCTCCTCGGGGTCCGGGTCAGCGCCGGATATCTTCGAGAGAGTCAGCGAAGGATTGATCACCACGCCGCGCGGCGGTACACCGTCGTCGTTGGTGAACTCGTAGGTGAATAGGCGCAGGCCGACACCGATCTGCGGCGCTGCCAGTCCCACCCCGTGGGCCGCATCCATCGTCTCGTACATATCCTCGACGAGCGTGCGGAGGTCGTCGTCGAACTCGGTAACGACGGCGGCGCGGCGGTGCAGGACAGGTTCACCGGTGATGGTGACTGGACGGACGGGCATGCTTCTCCTCAGTGCGAAAGCTCGAAATGCTAGTTGGCGATCCCGGCCGACGACTCCGCGCATGACCGAACTGGTACCGCCGAAGATCGTGAGCAGGCGTGCGGCCACGTAGTCCCGGGCGACAGGATATTGCAGTGCGGCGCAACTTCGGGGGAATTGAACTCAACGGCTAGTTCGCGAAACATCTCAAGATCTTCTTCATAGAGACCGCGCTCCATAACCGTCTTCTCCTCAAGCTGTTGTGCGGCGCGGCGTCGTGTCCGCGGACTGCCGGGCTTGACCGGCTGAACATGAAGAAAGCCGCCTGGATTATCTCCAAGGCGGCTTTCTTGCGAAGCTACCGGTGTAAGCCACCAGCCTCATTCGGGGTGAGTAACGGGGATTGAACCCGCGACCTCCTGGACCACAACCAGGCGCTCTGCCAGCTGAGCTATACCCACCATATGCCTCTTTGTTCCTCCCGGCAGATCCCACTCTAGCGGTTCCTACCGGTCTTCAACCACAAAAGGCAACGCAGATAAGTCTACATGCTTTCCGGGGTGCTTTTGACCGTCTTCGGCCATTTTGGCCCGATTCGACCAGAATGTGGTGCAGCTAACATTCCCGGAGCGGGGTCAGAGCACTGCCGATTGGGTGACCTCGGCAGCAATCTTCTTGGCGGTGGCCGAGTCGGGACCGGGGGAGGGGACGAAGACTGCCTGGCGGTAGTAGCGCAACTCGTTGATCGAGTCCTTGATGTCTCCGAGGGCTCGGTGGCCGCCGCTCTTGGCCGGGGACTGGAAGTAAGCGCGTGTGAACCACCGGCGTGACAGTTCCTTGATCGTAGAGACGTCGATGATCCGGTAGTGGAGGAAGTCGATGACCTTCGGCATGTCCCTGGCCAGGAAATTGCGGTCCGTTCCCACCGAGTTCCCGGCCAGCTGTGCCTTGCGGGGCTCGGGAACCCACGCGGTGATGTACTCCATGACGATCTCTTCCGCCTCAGCCATGGTCATGCCATGCGGCAGTTCATCAAGCAGCTTGGAAGTGGTGTGCATTTCCCGGACAAAGTCATTCATCTGGGTAAGGGACTCATCGGAGGGCTTGATGACCACGTCCACACCGTCCCCGAGCACGTTCAGCTCCGAGTCGGTGACCAGCACTGCCACCTCGATGAGCGCATCTGCCTCGAGGTCCAGCCCGGTCATTTCGCAATCGATCCAGACAATATGTTCATTAGAGATAGGCACCGCTCAAATGTACCGCGTCGGCAGCGGCACATGTCCGGACAGAACAAAGCCAGCACTGCGGACCCTCCAACGAAACGTCCGGTCCGCGGTGCTAAAATCCACAACAAGTACCCCGGAGAGCCAGCCGGGCTGCCCTCATTCGCCTGACCGTTCTGAGGCGTGCATTCTCCACGACATCCGTGGCCAAGCCAAAGGCTGCGAACGACGTACACACCCAGATTGATTGGACCGCATTTAGATGACCGCCAACATGCCCGTGACTGATCCCTCCACGCCTGCCGGAGGCGAAGAGGGCCCGGGGCGTTCGGCGAAGAGCATTATCGAGGGGACCGTTGGTTCGTTCATGATGTTTTTCGGCTCGCTGGGCGTGGGCTGGCTGGCATCAGTATCGGACCTGCGCCGGTGGCCGCTGCTGATCTGGCTGCGGATTGAACCGGAAGGCGTCGTCGTCTCGGTTGTCCTCCTCGCCCTGGGCGGCATGCTGATGATCCGCTCCTGGCTGCGGCTGGGACAGCAGTTCACCGTCTGGGGGGCCGAAGCGCGCAAGGCCACTTATACGGCGATAGCTGCCTGGGGCGCCCCGCTGGCGCTGAGCATTCCACTCTTCAGCCGGGATGTCTACGCCTACATCGCGCAGGGCAAAGTCATGGTCAACAACCTCAATCCGTACGTTGACGGATATGACCAGCTTTCCAACTATCTGCAGACCGGTGCCGACGATCTCTGGGCCAGAAGCCCAACGCCGTACGGACCCATCTTTCTGTGGATGGAAGAATTCGTTGTTTGGCTGACAGGCGGCCACCCGGAGTACTCCATCATTTTCTTCCGCATCATCGCGCTGGCGGGGGCCGCGATGTGCATCTACTACGGTCCGAAACTGGCCGAGCTGCACGGCATCAACCCCAACCGTGCATTGTGGCTCGCCTGCGCGAATCCACTGTTCCTGACGACGTTCATCGCCAGCATCCACAATGACGCGTTGATGCTGGGCCTGGCCCTGGGCGGGCTGTATCTGGCGGCGACCAAGAAGCCGCTGCTGGGGGTTCTGCTGGTTACGCTCTCCATCGGCATCAAACCGATCACCATCATCTTCCTGCCCTTCATCGGGCTGCTCTGGGCCGGCCGCGGGGCCAGCTGGCCTCGGAAATTTGGATTCTGGGCGCTTACGGCCGGAATATCGTTTGGCCTGTTGGGCATTCTCGGTCTGATGAACGGCTTCGGATTCGGCTGGGTGGGAGCCTTGAGCACTCCCGGCAGTGTCTGGATCTGGTATGCACCGATCGGGCTGCTGGGCGCAGTGCTCGGCGGGATCGGAGGAGCCTTCTCGCTCGACGGCGAATTGATCACTTGGCTGGTACATAAGGCAGGCACGGTGGCGTCGATCGGCGTCGTGCTTTATCTGATGTTCCGTGGCAAACATGACCGGATTGTCCGCAGGCTGGCTCTGGCCCTGGCCGCCGTGGTGTTTCTCGCCCCGATGATCCAGGCCTGGTATGTCGTCTGGCTGCTCCCGCTCTTTGCCGCGACCGGAATCCGGAATGACTGGCAGGTAAAAACCGTGTACTCAGTCACGTCCTTCCTGATGGTCTATGCCATAGCAGACCAGCTGGATATCTTCCCGTACATCGAGTTCGACCTGGGCGCTGCCCGGCTGCTGGCTGCCTTTGTCGCCCTCGCGTTCGCCGTGTATCTGGTGTTTTTCGACCCCAAAACGCGCACGCTTTTCCGGAAGAAATACGAAGATCCCGCCGATAACCGGCTGTTCTGATTTGACCTCTGGTGGACCGTGCGGCGGCGGGACTTAGGGCCGCGCGCGTACCCATCAAGATGCAACCGCCGGCAATACCGGAGATACTGGTGCAATGACCAGTGAGGCCGAAGAAGTAATTGCAGCAGATTTTGACGTCACCGAATGGGATCCGGAACCCTACGAAATTGAAGGTTCGAACTCCGACCTGAGCCGGGTCCGCGTCACCAAACTCTTTGACGGACTGATCACCGGCACCAGCCGGGCAGAGTTGCTGATGGCCGGTAACACCCGCGGTGCCGGCTACGTTGCTTCCGAGGTATTCACCGGTACGGTGGACGGCAAAGAGGGAAGCATGATCATCCAGCACTGGGGCCTCGCCGAAGGCGAAGCCGCTGCCAGCGCCGGACACATCATTCCCGGATCCGGCACCGGCGACCTGGAGGGGATCGTCGGCAAGGCCACGTACTCCCAGGACGCGAGCGGTCAGCACAGCTTGGAACTGCGTGTGTACTTTCGCACAGAGCCGGTAAACGGCCTGCCCAGCTAAATCCTCTAAACTCGGTATGTGCGCCTCCGGCCCGAGTCCGGGCCAGGCGCCGCACCAAACCATTCGCGCGTAAGGGAACTACCTGGCATGAGCCTTGCCGAATATGCGGACCGGAACCGACTCCACCGAGTCGGGGCCCGGCCGTCACTGCCCAGATATCTAGCTGATGCCTGGGGGCGCCGTGACTTCGCCATCGCCATGGCCAAGTACAAGATCGAGGCATCCAACCAGCGCAACCGGCTGGGTATGCTGTGGATTTTCATCAAGCCGACGCTGAACGCGCTGCTGTACGGGGCCATCTTCGGCATCCTGCAGGGCGCCAGCAGACCGGAAAACTTTCCGATGTATGTGGTTATCGGCGTTTTCCTGTTCGAGTTCTTTTCCACCTCGATGAACAACGGCGCCAAGTCCATCACCGGAAATGGCGCACTGGTCCAGTCCCTGGCCTTCCCCCGTATCACGCTGCCCGTCTCCACAGTGATCCAGCAACTGATGACCCTGGTCCCGATGCTGGGCGTCATGGTGGTTTACATTCTGCTGCTGGGCGCACCCATCACCGTGGAATGGCTGCTGATGATCCCGCTGGTTGCGGTTTTCACCATGTTCAACCTCGGTGTCGCGCTGATCGGTGCGCGTCTGACTGTGCATGTCCGGGACCTGACCCAACTGCTGCCATTGTTCACGCGGATTCTGTTTTACACTTCGGGTGTCCTCTTCTCGATCGAAACGATCCTGGCATCCCATCCGTGGGCGATCGCGCTGTTTGACTACCATCCGCTGCACGAGGTCCTGTCCATTGCCCGTGGGGCGCTGATGCCCGGGCTTGATTACGACCCGATGTACTGGCTGTACTTTTCGGTCTGGTCCGTAGCGGTATTCGTTGCGGGCGTACTGTTCTTCTGGTCCGCTGAGGAGCGTTATGGCCGAGTCGACTAAAACGGGAGTGGATTTGGCCAATCAGGACGCGTCAGCCAACGGGCGGAAGCCGGTAGTGGTGGTTGATGATCTGCACGTCAAATACCGGGTCTATGCGGGCGGCAAGCCTGTCAAAGGCACGGGCCGGTCGCTGCTCAAGCGCAGCGGCGGCGGGATCCGTGAAGTACACGCCCTCAAGGGCGTCTCCTTCACTGCCTATGAGAACGAGTCCATCGGCGTGATCGGTTCCAACGGTTCCGGCAAGTCCACGCTGATGCGGACCCTGGTGGGCCTGACGCCGCCCAGCGACGGCGCTGTCTACGCCTCTTCCCGGCCGAACCTGCTGGGCGTCGGTGCAGCGCTGATCCCGGATCTTTCCGGCGAAAAGAACATCCAGCTCGGCGGTCTAGCGCTCGGCTTTTCGAAGCAGGAGATCAACGGACTGCGGGATAACATCGTCCAGTTCGCTGAATTGGAAGAGTTCATCGATCTCCCGATGCGCACCTATTCCTCGGGCATGCAGGCCCGGCTGAAGTTCGCCATCGCTGCCTCCAAACAGCACGAGATCCTGATCGTGGACGAAGCACTGGCAGTGGGTGACCAGCGTTTCCGGAAGCGCAGCGAAGCCCGCATCCGCGAGATCCGTGAAAATGCCGGTACGGTCTTCCTGGTGTCCCACTCCATGAAATCCATTCTGGATACCTGCAGCCGCGTCATCTGGATCAACAAGGGTGTCCTGCAGATGGATGGAGATCCGAAGGAAGTCGTCGACGCTTACCAGGAAACCAAGAAGTAGTGCCGTTGACGCCTGAACTCGCACCGCTTGCCCCGCATCCCGGTGTCTCCTATGTGATGCCCGTCCTCAATGAGGCTGAGCACATTGAGGGAGCCATCCGCAGCATCCTGGGCCAGGAATATGCGGGCCCCAAGGAGATCGTGCTGGCGATGGGACCGTGTACCGATGCGACCGATGACGTTGTCCGGCAGCTGCAGCGCGAGGAACCGCGGCTGCGCACGGTCACGAGTCCCACTGGTCGGACTCCGGCCGGGCTGAACCTTGCGATCAAGGGCTCGAAGTACCCGGTGATCATCCGGGTGGATGCACATACTGAACTGGAGCCGCACTACACGGCCAGGGGGGTTGCCACCCTGCTGCGCACCGGTGCCGCGGACGTTGGCGGCCTGATGGACGCGCAGGGGAAGACGGCCTTTCAGCGGGCGGTAGCAACGGCCTACCATTCCCCGCTTGGCCTTGGCGGCGCGGCATATCACAGCGGCGCTCCGGAAGGGCCGGCTGAATCGGCTTACCTGGGGATTTTCCGCCGTGAAGCCTTGGACGCCGTCGGGCTTTTTGAAGAAACGCTTTGGCGCGGACAGGACTGGGATATGTGCCTGCGCCTGCGCCAGGCCGGATACACCGTCTGGTTCGATCCGGAAATGACAGTCACCTATTGGCCGCGTTCAAGCTGGAACAAGGTGATCCGGCAGTTCTACGCCGCCGGCATCTGGCGTGCGGAACTCGCCCGCCGCCACAAGGAAGGCAAGTCAATACGGCATTTCCTGCCGCCGCTGCTTGTGCTGGGACTCGTCATTGGTCTCGTGGCCGAAGTACTCCTGCTGGCGAAAGTCCCGGACACGTGGCCGGTCTGGGTCGCCGTGCTGGTGCTGCTGGCCGGATTCGTCCCGGTCCTGTATGCGCTGGGCATTATTTATGCTGCGCTCACCATCAAGGCACGGTTGACCATGGCCGAGCGACTCAGACTGCTCATCGTGCTGCCCAGCATTCACATCAGCTGGGGCCTGGGCTACATCCGCGGCCGGATCATGGGCGCCCGCGGAACCGTGGACACCAGCAGGAGGAAGTCATGACCCGCACCGAGCGTCCCGCCCGGCCCACCCTGGAGCAGTTGCGCGCGGTCGCCCAACCTCCGGAGGTGCGCAGCCGCAAGAACGCCGAGCACTGGACGGCGGAACTGTACCTGCGCCACATTTCGATCTACCTGACCAGCGCGCTGGTGCGGACGCCGATCTCGGCAAACGGCGTCACCGGACTGATGATTCTCTCCGGTTGGGCCATCTCGGCATCCCTCCTGATCCCCGGGATCTGGGGACCCTTGCTGGCGGTCTTCTTTTCGCAGCTTCAGCTCTATTTCGACTGCAGCGACGGGGAAGTCGCCCGCTGGCGCGGAACTCAGAGCCCCAAAGGAATTTTCCTGGATAAGATCGGCCACTACACCACGGAGGGCCTGATCCCGTTGGCCCTGGGTTTGCGGTGCCTGGGCGAGCTTGGTCTGCTGCAAACGGATCCGGGCAGCGCCTACCTGCACCTGTTTCTCGGCGCAGTTCTGGCACTGGGGATCGTGCTGAACAAAGCCCAGAACGAGATGGTCCACGCCTCCCGTGCCCTGGCGGGAATGGACAAACTGGCCGATACCTCCGCTGCAAAGGCCGTACCCGCGGCAAGTTTTGTGGGGAGACTGCGGCGGCTGGCAAGGTTCCTGCCCTTCCACCGGGTGCTGCACTCGGTGGAGATGAGCCTGCTCATCCTGGCTGCCTCGATTGTGTCCCTCGTCGCCGCGCAGCCGATGCTGGGGGAGCGCTGGCTGCTCTATATCCTCGTACCCGGAGTGATTTTTGTGAATGTAGGCCATTTCGTCGCCATCATGGCCTCGCCGAGGCTGCGGAAGTGAGCGCCATGGAAGGCACCAAAGAGAGTACGACGGCGGGAGATGAGTTCGACGCGTTGCCAACCTTCGGCGTCGTAATCCTGACCCAAGGAACCCGTCCGGATGACCTGCAGCGTGGGTTCGCCTCGCTGCAGGCACAGCAGGACGTTTCACTCGATGTTGTGGTTGTGGGCAACGGCTGGCGGCCAGAGGGATTGCCCACGGGATTCAAGTCACTTCATCTGGAAGAGAACCTGGGCATTCCCGCCGGACGCAATGCGGGGGTCCCGCACGTATCGGGCCAGTACCTGTTCTTCCTTGACGACGACGCCTGGCTGCCGGACGAGCACTTCCTGTGGAAAGCCGCCCAGCTCTTTCGGAGCCAGCCCGACATTGGCATGATCCAGCCGCGGATTGAAGACCCTGCCAATCCTGATGCGCCGCAGCGGTGGATTCCGCGTCTGAACAAGGGTGAAGATACTAAATCCAGCAACGTCTTCTCCGTCGTCGAAATGGCCATCGTGATGCGCCGGGATGTTTTTGACCGGACTAACGGTTGGCCTGCGACATTCTGGTACGCCCATGAAGGCATAGAGTTTGCGTGGCGCGTCTGGGACACCGGTTTCCGGACTTGGTACGCCGGTGACCTCCGTGCCGGGCATCCGGTCATCGATCCCCGCCGGCATGAGGAGTTCTTCCGGCTTAACGCGCGGAACCGAGTCTGGCTGGCACGCAGGAACCTGCACTGGCCCTTCAGCTGGCTTTACGTCGCCTCTTGGACCTTGGTGCAGGTCGCGCGCTCCCGAAGGCAACCGGAGCAGCTCAAGCCATGGTTCGCCGGGTGGCGCTCGGGCTGGCAGCAAAATCCGTGGGGACCGAACGAAGAGCGCCGTAAGCTCAGGTGGTCCACGGTGTTCCGCATGGGAGCTGCGGGTCGCTGGCCCATAGTTTAGACATCCCACTCGCAGAACCCTGCCTTTCCGCGGTCGAATTACGATTCGGTTTCAATTACTGCCAAAGTCTTGCTTAGAATCGTTTTGGCGTGGGAAGAGAAACGGCTGAGCTCGTCGTGCAAGGCCACCCGGCGCTGGGCAACTGAGTTAGGTGGGTCATGGCGCTGGAAGGCTTGAGCGAGCAACGGAGGGCAGTAGATGGGCCCACTGCTCTTGACGAATCACCGGTCCCTGCTTCGTCATCGGGATCGAGGCATCCATTCGGTAATGAAAGCGCGGATGGCGTGAACCGTGCAACCCAGGCCAAACCTCGATTCCGGCTTCTGGACGGACTGCGAATCTTTGCAGCCCTCGCCGTTGTTCTGTATCACTTCACCGCGAGAGAGAATCCATATTGGGGCCGCCCGGTCGTGGACGTATTCCCCGATTTTGCGCCGGTTGCTGCTTTTGGTGCTTTGGGTGTGCAGCTATTCTTCATCATTAGCGGGTTTGTCATCTTGATGTCCGCGACCGGGCGCTCTATCGGAGACTACGTGGCGTCGCGAGCTGGCCGGCTGCTGCCAGGATATTGGGCAGGGGTCCTGCTCACCGGCGGTCTGTTGCTTGTTGTCTGGCCTGAGGGAGCGGACATCAGCATCACGCAAGTGCTAGCCAATCTCACGATGCTCCAGACTCCTCTGGGCGTTCAGCATGTAGACGGAGTGTATTGGACGCTATGGGTGGAGCTGAAGTTTTATGTGCTCATCGGCGTCTTCATGATGCTGGGGATCACGAAGCTGCGAATCCTTACCGTATCGATCCTATGGCCGGTTGTGGCCGCCATAGCGGAGGCGGCAGAAAACAACCTCCTGTCCGAGATCCTCATGCCGGACTATGCGCCCCTGTTCGCCGGTGGCATGCTCCTGTTCGTGCTGCTTGAGAACCGTAGGAATTTCGTTTGTTGGTTCGGGATTCTGATCAACGTGGCACTCGCGGCGCAACAGACCCAAACCGGACAGTTCAGACGCATGGAAGAGATTACAGGTTTGTCCTTTCCTTCGGTGGCATGTTGGATAGTCGTAGCGGGCTGCTTTGCGGTAGTGGCTGCGGCCACCTTGACGCGGCTAAGCCGGCTTTCTTGGGCAGGTCTAAGCTTCGCCGGAGCGCTGACCTATCCTCTGTACCTAATACATGAGTATTTTGGATGGTGGATTATTCACCTCATCCAAGATGCGTTGCCACCTGGGATAACTCTATTTCTCGCTACTAGCGTGTGCTTTGGCCTGGCATGGGCCATTTGGAAGTATATTGAGACGCCTCTCGGCCCCTTGATCCGCAGGAATGTCAGCAGCGGTATTTCGTCCCTCGCACCCAGACAGGCGGCATCGTTGTCAGCAGGGGGCGACGAGAGTAACCGTGACGGATAGTCACATATACTCGTCAGCGGACTTACCAGTCATATACAACATGAGGTGCAAGTGTGACCAAGACAGTACTGACCTACGGAACTTTTGATCTTTTTCATATCGGTCACTTGAACGTCCTCAAGCGACTGCGCGCGCTGGGCGACCGCTTGATCGTGGGGGTCTCGACTGACGAATTCAACGCCGTAAAGGGCAAGAGGCCTATTGTTCCGTTCGAGCAACGCATCGAGATTGTCCGTTCCATCAAATATGTGGACATTGCGATCCCTGAAGAGCGCTGGAGTCAAAAACGGGAGGATATTGAAAAATACGATGTCCAGATTTTTGGCATCGGAGAAGACTGGAAAGGGAAGTTTGACGAGCTTGAAGACAAGGTCGAAGTTGTCTACCTGCCTAGAACGAGCGGTATTTCAACCACGGAGATGAAGCGCGTTCTCAGCGCCTTCGATGAACGTCATGTAGAGGAACTGAAGCGAACTCTGGACAGTCTCAGCCAGATCGTAAAGGAACTGAGTTGAGTCCGATTTGTCAGTGCTGATGATCCATCGCGTAAACTGGGGCTGGTTCAGACTGATAAGACAATACGACCGTTGACCTTGAAGCTGATGTGAACAACGCGGCTTGTCCCCGGTCCTCCATCTAGTGCCGTTTGTCGAAGTCGTTTCCCTCATTTACTTCCACAAAGGCTGGTGCAAATATGATGTTGCCGTCTTCGATCAGGCGGGTCGCCCAAACTTCCCGTCGGACGGTTGGCAGAGCCAGACGAAAAGCATTAGGTTTCATCTCTTCGAGATTTCTAGCGTCTGATGCTCTAGTCGCCACTGACGTTTCCGTCGCCAACGGATCGTTGATTACCTTGGGCGGCTTCCAGCCGGAGGACAGCCGGAATCATATTTCTGAGCTATGGTTCGCTTCCAGGGATGGTCAGCGATTCGAGTGCCGCATGCGGTCCATCAATTCTTTCAACATGCGCTGGCAAGCGACTGGACACCTGCCGGTCGGGGCCGTTTCAGCAGGAGCTAAAACGTGGAAAGCCTATGCTGTCTCGGGTGGCAAAACTAAAAGAGTGACATTGCGAGCGTCCGGGGGAGACTCACTGCCCAAAATCGCTGCGGTGTCTCCTGACGACGGAACTACTTGGACCTGGCGCACACAATCAGGAGCTCTTCTATTGATCGGCGAGCCGGCTCCTGAACAGCTTTATGTGGAACGCCTCACAGTACATATGGGGTCAATCATCTGCCACATACGAGCGTCAGCAACTGTTCCCGATGGCGAAGCAGTCCTTGTGGTCCGGAAGAGGAAGGCCAGGGTAGAAGTGCGAATTCCGTTCCAAATCACCGGCGGCCGCGGCGAAGTGCGAGTAAAGGGCGAAGACGTTCTGGCTTCTGACGTTGCCGCTCAAACCGGCCAGCCGGTTGTATGGGATGTGCTGATGGAACATTCGGCGAGGGACCCTTATCGGGTACGTTCGGGGCTCACGGACATCGAAGACCCACGTGCCGTGTTCAAATACGCTGCTGCCCCTTTCCACTCTGGGAGCCGCCGTAGATTCTTGCGTCCCTATTGGACTTTGGACGGATACCTATCTTTGGAGATAAAGGGCGGACAACTTCCCGCCGTTCAACCGGAAGGAACCGGCAGTTGAAAATTACATACTTCCTGACGACGGCGGATAACGCGGCGGGCACAGAACGCGCAATAATAACCCAGGCGAACAGCATGGTAGAGGACGGTCACGAGGCTGGCATCCTCAGCCTGTACCGCGACACCGGCTCGACATTTTTCGATTTAGACCCGCGGGTCGAAGTGCAGTATCTGATTGATCGGAACCAATGGGTAATTATCGCTGACGACAACAGCGCCGCAGCGAATCCAGATGAACAGTACCTGCTCAGTCAATCGCCTTCGCGGTTCATTCCTGACAAGTGGGACAACCAGCTCAATGCACTTACTGACGTCGCCATCGATCGTGCTCTTGCTCAACTGGACTGCGATATCTTGGTGACTTCGACTCCTGCTTTGACCGCTCTCGCGGTTCAACAAGCGCCTCCAAAGATCATTGTCGTTGAGGAAGAGCATCGGTCTACAGGTACCAGGGGCGTGACTGCCGAACCGATTCTTCTGTTCGGTCCTCGGGCCGACTGCATAGTTTCACTGACTGATGAGTCGTCGGATTGGCTTGCGGATCAACTCCAGGCTGCGGCTCCGAATCTCGTCACGATTCCCAATGCCATTCCTGACGTGTTTCGTCCCGAGTCTTCTGGACGTCTGCCTTTGATCGTCGCGGCGGGACGTTTTGTCCCCGGAAAACGCTTCGACCATTTAATCAGGGCCTTTGCAAGTGCTGCACCTCAACATCCGGATTGGAGGCTTCGCCTCTACGGGTCAGGGCCGCAGGAGGACGCCTATCGGCGCATGGCTCGACGGTTGGGCGTGGAATCACGTCTTGAGCTCATCCCGCCGGTCACGGATATGCTTTCGGAATGGTCCAAGGCTTCCATCGCGGCGTTAAGCTCCCGGAGCGAGGGCCTGCCCCTTGTAGCGCTTGAAGCGATCGCCGCTGGCGTACCAGTTGTGTCATATGACTGCCCAACTGGCCCATCCGAGATTATCGATGATGGGGTGAACGGAAGACTTATTCCAACTGGAGACGTGCAGATCCTGGCCCACGCGCTCGAAGAGTTGATGGCAGATCCAGCCAAGCGTATCCGTATGGGCTCGGCGGCGAAGGCATCTGCCGCCCGCTTTTCACCAGATCGAGTCCAAAAGAAATGGATCGAACTCTTTTCCGCGCTGCTTGAGGAAGCCTCTGACGGATCGACGCGCGACCAACGGTCATTGCGGCGGACGAAAAAAGCAACGCAACTGCTGAATTCACAGCAGGAAGCGGCTGCGGAGGAATCTGACGAAACGGAACAAACGCTTGATAGTTCGTCCGACTTCGTACTTGAGATTTCCAAATTAGCTGGGCATGAAGTGACCCAGCGAAACGCTGAATTGGTGCGCCAACTATTGGATGATGCAGGTATTCGCTACTTGGTGCTCAAAGGCTACGATCTGAACCGCTCATCCATAGCCGTTTCTGCCCGAGACAAGGACAGGCTCCTCGAGTCGCTCACCGGACCCAAATACTCCGGATTACGCGTTGAAGCCCTCGCCGGGTCTCGAAAGCTGACGCCGGGGTTTTGGGAGCCGTCCAGATCACCGAAAACTCCGCCGGCATACGAATCGGCGACGACAATTCGGCTCTTCCGGGAATATGTAGATCCTGAGGCTATCGTTCGGCGCGGCGATGGTTACGCTTGTGACGTCGAGTTCTGGAATGAGGTTGAGGAAGAACCCGGTCTTCTTGCGCCTCCGCGGCATAATCGTGTCCTGGACAGACTGCCTGAGACACTCTTCCATGCAGACACTTCTACTTCGGGACAGATTCATCTGCCTAGCAGTTCTGACAGTCAAGATCTTCCTATTTGGTCAGAGATAGCCTTTCCCATTGACGCCGTCTACACGTGGGTTGACGATACTGACCCGACGTGGCGTGATGCGCGAGAGAGGTACTTGCCCGAAATCGACCGATTGCATTCGGAAGCGGCAAGCACAGCCAGATTTACGAACCGGAATGAACTGAAGTATTCCATCCGTTCCTTGAGGATGTTTGCCCCTTGGATACGAAAGATATTCATAGTTACTGCAGGTCAGACTCCTGCTTGGTTCGCCCAGTCGGATGAACGCATAGAGTTCGTATCGCATGACTCGCTTTTCCCACAAGCCAGCGTTTTACCTACTTTTAATTCGCATGCAATCGAGACAGTACTGCACCGTATCGACGGCCTAGCTGAACACTTTCTCTATTTCAACGATGACACTATTCTTACTCGCCCGCAGCGTCCAGAGACTTATTTTTCTGCTAATGGCCTGAGCAGATTCTTCACTTCTCCGACAAAGATAAATTATCTGGGTGAGAGCGCTCCGCCTCATTTGATTGCAGGTGCTAATAATAGAGAACTCATCCGTCAGGAATTCGGATTCGAGATTTCGCAGAGTCTTCTTCACACTCCGCATCCACACCGGAGGAGTGTTCTGGAAGAAATGGAAGTGAAGTATCAAGACGTTTTCGACCGTACGCGTGCCGCGCGATTCCGGTCCGAGAACGACATCTCACTGCTCTCGTCACTGGCGCAGTACTATGGCTACGCAACTGGCCGAGCCATACCTGGTTCCATTGTGTATTCGTTTGTAGGCCTAGGCCGAGAGGGCACAGAGGCGATGATGGCGCGGGTGCTTCGAGGACGTCGGCCTGACGTCTTGACGCTCGGGGAGCCGAATCAGGGCGATCCGGATCCCGAACTCACTGCCTTCATCACCGACCAGTTCCTGAAGGAGCTTGTCCCGATACCGACCGACTATGAGCGCGAAAATGAACGGGAAAAGGTTGCGCTCTGAGTCAGAGGTATGGCACATCGTGTCTGTGAAAGGTTAGAGGCGCTGCTGAGGGCCCCGTTATCGCCGGGTCGTTCAGCGCGCGGTATGACGTCTCGGAAACATCCGGCGAAGTCCTCATCTGGCTCTGCGAGACCCGAATGGATCGACCTCAACCGCCGCTCCTGGCGCCCATTGCTTGGCGGAATAGCCAACTGCGCCAGGGGCGGTGACTGGATGTACTGAGCACCTCCCTGCCACTGCAAATGTTGAATTGGGCTCTTCGCAGTTGACAACTTTCGCGGAAGCGTACGACAAGTTCGCAGGGTCGACGCAAGGCCGCCGTGCGCAGCTCTTCGCGCGGGCAGCGACTCTGCGTCGCTACAGTTCGAAGGAACTTTTGACGGGAAGCATGCGAGCAAGAGCGAGGCGGATGTAGCGGTCCGTTTCTTCGCGTTCTTCAAGTGACTGTTCAGTCGCTCCATCATTAACACAGATGACGTCCAGGTGCCTGCGGCGTATGACGTCTTCCATGCGTTTTCTGCCGTCAATCGTCGCGGGATCGATGTAATCGTAGCGAATGGAGCCGGGGACAGCATGGCCGGCTGCATAGGCGTAATTGAGATACATCGAGCCGGATGGTGCAATGTCCGTAGCAGCGCGAAATGAAGACGCTCTCGTTCGTTGGAAAGCTTCGCTGAATCGTTCCTCGGCCTGATTCATGATTCTGCGAGAGATGGGCGCCGGAACGTGGTAGAACTTGCGGCTGAATGTCATGCCGAAGGCCTGCTGAATCAGTCCCCTAGCGTTTTTTGCGGCTGTTGTTGAGGCATTTTCTCCAGGAAGGGTCGGCCCGAAGTCGACCAATGCGCGTGAATGGAAAAACTTGGTGATTCCATTCGGATGGAAAAACAGTTCAGGAGCGATGGGCCGTCCTAGAAGAACGTCATCGTTAAAATACAGATAGTAGTCGGCCAGTCCGGGAATGCGATGAAGATTTGCCTCAATTGCATGCGAATTGAATGTTGGCAGACCCTCGGGCGAAGGCCATATATCTTCATGGTCGACAACGTGGATTCGCGGATTCGAAGTATCGAGCCAAGGCGGAGTTTGGCCGGCCGTGACGATCCAAATCTTCCGTACCCAAGGGGCGAATTGCTCGATGCTTCTCAGGCTGTAACGTAGCTCGTCGTGATCAGCGAAACGTGCCGCATCAATCGCGCTATCCGTGAACAACTCCGGATCATGGATCTGTAGTGCTGATGCTTTGCGCTTCAGCCATTCAGGATCTGCACCATCAACCCAGGTGTAGACGATATCAATAGGAAAGGAGACGTCGTGGGTTGCTTTCGATTGTGCTGAACGTATCTCTTCGTCAGGTTGAAGGTCAGTGTCTGAGCTTGTTAACTCCACAACACGATCGTTCCAGACCAATGAATTTAGTCCTGATTCGTCCCGCTTCCAGAAATGTATCTCTACGCCCTGCAGGGGGGTGGTCGAAAAGGTGGAGCTTCGCTCCGCCTTCACCAATTCATAAATCCGAACTCCGGTTGCTTGCGTGGCCCTGAGTGATTGTCCGATTATCTGGACCTGTCCGTAACTCTTGCCTCGAGGACTGAGTGGTTCGAGGTACCAACCCGAGAAATCCGGTTGCTGCCTGAGCAGGGAGAAAATACTTTCGCGCTTTCGCGAGTCGACGCAAACGATGTTTGGACGGTCTGAACGAACAGGCAACATCCAGAAGTCGATCTCGGCCTTGTTCAGTAACTGTTGTAAAAGGGACAGGGCCCGATGGCGCTGTTCCGGTATCCGCAGGTTGGTATCAATTCTCGCCAGCATCGGCATGAAAGCGGAACCTGTTCGGTAAAGGCTGTCGTTTTGGGCGCGGTGTCTGCGGTAGTAGCTGACATTCGTCGACATGAGCCTGAGCGCCTGATTACGCAGCCGGGCTAATCGTCTCTTGAGTGCAGTCACGACCTACGTTGTCCTCCAAAACCAAATATTCTGACTCAGTGAGTCCAATGCGAGCAGGTTGCTGGAACGTTGAAGTTCGGATTCCACTCTAACTGACACGTCGAATACTGGCGGGTTACACCTGAATGGTTACCCCCGCGGCAACGCTTTTCTCGGTTCGACAAATGGGGTTGCTATGGTCGTGATGAGTTTCGACACAGTCACGATGCAGAAGACGAAGGCGACAACGACGAAGAGGGTGGTCTGAGCAATCGGTGCCAATGTATCAGTCGCTGCAGTTGCGCCTACCACAGTGAGGACTGGCAAATGAAGCAGATATGGATACATCGTCTTTTGGCCGGCTTTCGCAACCCAGGCGCCGATAGGCGACGGAGCACCCGTCTTTCCCGGCAGCACGAGCATGAAAGCTGCAGCCATCGCCGTTCCGACGGTCAGAACTAGCAGCCGCCATAGCATTCCCTCCACTGCGCCAACGTCCAAAGCTTCATAACCTGCATTTCCAAAAAACGGTGTGCGCCAGAATTCGCGGTGTGTAAGCAATGCGACGAGTCCTCCACTGAACAACACGACAGCGCCGGCGAGTCTGTACCGGAGATCCTGTCTCCACAACGAAATCTTTTCGATCACCCATGGGCCGGCGAGAAACATCGGAAGGAAGACAAGGATGCGCGAAAGTGACAGAAATCCGCCGATGTGTGGGCTCAACCCGGCCAGTAATGCGACAAGGACGGCGATCGGGATGGCGAATTTCAATCCTCGGAACCATGGGGCCAGCAAGCGCCACCCAGCCAGGGCAACCAGGAACCAAAGGCCGAAAGTCTGTGACGTGAAGGACCAACTGGGTGAGTCGTTCTCGAAGAGGAAGTTAAACAGGAATGCGATGAGCTGAAAAATAACGTAGGGCAGCAGCAATTGCCAGAAAATCTTGGTCAACGTTGTGCCGTCCGCTTTGGCACGCTGCGCACCCCAGCCTGCAAGGAGCACAAGGACCGGGATATGGAACATATAGACGAAGTTGGACACCACAACTGCCAGATCACTCGTACTACGGAGCACACCTACGGCATGGCCAACCACCACCAGTACAATGGCGCACCAGCGGGCCTGGTCTATCCAGGTCTTGCGGACCGCGATTGCTTTATGGGGTTTCGATAGATCCTGACTCAAGGTAGTTGCCGGTCCTCCAGAAATTGTGTGCAGACTTGTGCCAACGTTACTGGTTTCGCAGATCGCCCTTACAAAACCAGTGGTCCAGCGCACGGTGACGGTGCCCGAGGTTGTCGATCCATGGCAGAATTCATGAAGTCAATTTGAATAGATTACTAGTTCGCTTCGGAGTGTATGAATGGCAATTCGTGACCGGCTTGCTGCGTTAAGGCGCGATGTCCGAGGGCCTGCGAAGGCGCCAGCGGCGAACGCTGGCGGCGACAGCGGCCCCAGTAGCAGTGCCGATACCGCCAAGGTCAGCGTCATCGTTCCTGTCTACAACGCGATGCCATATCTCACGGAACTCTTGAACTCGCTTGAGGCCCAGGACCTAGATGCTTCGTTGTTCGAACTCATTGCTGTCGATGATGGTTCAACAGACTTCAGTGGAGAAATTCTTGATGTCTACGCCGCACGCAACACAAATTTCCGCGTAATCCATCAGGAGAACAGCGGTTGGCCGGGGAAACCTCGCAACGTGGGCATGGCCGCCAGCCAGGCGAAATACGTCTTTTTTTGCGACGCCGATGATCGCCTCGGGCCCCAAGCCCTTCGGAGAATGGTTGACTATGCGAATGAAAACAACGTGGATATCCTCGTTCCCAAGATGGTGGGTATCGGCGGGCGCCGGGTCCAGGCTTCCCTCTTCGAACGGACAGTAAAAGACGTAGACCTACGGGAGGTCCTGCGCTCACTCTCCCCACAGAAAATGGTGCGGCGGGAACTCTTGGTCAAGAACGGCATCACGTTCCATGAAGATAAGGTCCGGCTTGAAGACGGGATGGTTATGTCCCAGTGCTACCTGCTCTCGCAGCGGACGTCCATTCTCGCCGATTACGACTACTACTTCATCAGGACCCGGGAGGACGGCGCCAATATCAGCAGTACGCCGACTATTCCTGAGGGGTACACCTGGTCGGTCGGGGAAATTGCCCGCATCCTGACGGAAGGCGACAAAGACTCGGATCGGGCGAAACTGCTGGTCCTTGACCTGTACCGACGCAAGTGCCTCCGCGTCTACGAACCGCAACGTTTTCTAAAATTCTCCCCGGAGATCCAAGAGCGCTGGGTAGCAGCGCATGCTGAATTTGTCGACCGTTACATTCCTGAAGATATTGACATCCAACTGGCGACGCCCTTCAAGCAGAAGACCCAGTTCATCCGGAACCGGGACGTGGCCGGAATGTTGGAGTACTGCAAGTTGGAGAGCTCCCTGCAGCCAGTCGCCCGGGTAACCGGTATGGAACTCGGCGCTGCTGTTGTCACAATGGAGGTTGCCCTCGAGCATGGCGAGATGGACGCCGTCGATCTACTGGTCCGCAGGCGAGACGGAAGCGCCGAGCGTTCCTTCCCAATGCTCCGTATGGACAACGAGCATGCTAATTTTCGCGTAGATTTGCCCTATTCGGAGCTTGACGAATTCAGCAGTGCGATCGTGGATTTTTTCACGGAGGCCAGCAGCAAGGGAATGACGGGAAAGCTCCAGCGCGTCACCGTAGACGACCAACTGGATCTGCCAGAGCAAAAAGACCACAGACGCCCATACGCCACGATTCATGGCAGCCTGAGCCTGGACCTCCGCCGCTAGGAGGCAGCACGGGCCGATTAGTCTCGGAGTAGTTTCTGCAGAGCCTGGTCCAGATATGGTGCAAGAGTCTTCGCATATGTTGCCGTAATGTGGGATCCGTCGAAAAACGTGACTACGGACCCGATCGCGGCATGGCACACGCCGTCCTCGCAGAAATACTGGTCCATGTTGACGGTTTTAATATTTGGCAAGGAAAGCTCATTCGCAGCCTCCTCCAGTGGGTCCATCCAATACCAATCTTCTGGGGTGCCTGCGCAGGCTCCCGGATTACCCGGATTCTCCGCTAGACAATCAGGAATCGAGCCGCCTGGGAACAACGGATCCTTTATGACAACCACATTCGTGTCTGCCTCCGCCCATCTGGACAGGTAGGACTTGTAACCGGCGACTGCAGGGGCTTCCGTTGTTTCCCAAGTCTCGCCTTGGACAGGTACGGATTGTCTCTCCGACGTAATGACGAGGTCGAACTTATCGCCCTTGGTTTGCTCCATCACCCAGTCACCGTAGGCAAGGCAGTTGTCGGTTTTTTCCTGGGTGTCCAACTCCAGAGGCGCGTCCGTGGGATTGCAACGTGAGACCAGGAACGTTGAAATTGTCCAGTCATTGCGTTCTGCCAGTTTCTGGAGAGTGGGGAGCCAGTGGCCTGCATGGGAATTTCCCACTAGTGCCACCTTCTTCTCGCCGCTGCCGTAGGTACAGATGGGCCGTTCCGTGAACGGCGCGTTAGACCAGCAGCCATCGGCATAGGCGTCCGACCTGTCATCCTTCGCCAGTTCCGGTTCTGGAACTAGCGCGGCGGTCGGATCCGGCTCGCAGACGTCGAACCCCTTGGCGATGGCGGCCGCACCGAGACAGGGGTCGCCGCTCGTCTCTACGGCCAACAGCCGTTGCTCCGCCTGATGCGAGCGATAGTTGACCTCCGCAAGCTGCGCGGCGCCCAACACAGTCATCATGATCATTCCTGCTGCCGCAAACCGGAAAGTCGGCATGAGACCTTGTGCCGACTTTGTGAAACGGAATTTGTCTTCGATAAACGTCTTGCTGAGCGCGGCCAGCACCAAGGTAACCACGATGATCACGGCCTTATCCAGCCACCCGAGTTCACCGCCGCTAACATATGGCACCAAAATGATAAGAGGCCAATGCCAAAGGTAGACGGAGTACGAAATCCCACCCAGCCATTGCACCGGTGTCCAACGGAAGAATAGCGTGGGGGAGAAGCTGCTGCTGGTACCTGCGAGAATGACTAAAGCAGTACCGAGGACAGGAACAAGCGCTGCAGAACCGGGGAATGGAGTGGCATTCGTGTAGGTTACGCTGGCCAGCACAATCGCAAGTATCCCGGCCCAAGCCAGTACCGCGTTAGTCTGCGCATTCAAACGGGTTGCAGCCAGTGGAGCGACGGAACCGACGAGACCACCGATGGCGAGCTCCCACATTCTCGTAGGGGTGATGAAGTAGGCACCGCCTGGTTCGGCCGTCGTTGCCAGCACTGAGACGCCGAGGGAAACGACAACGACGGCGGCAATCGCGTATCGAACTAAAACACCTGCCCTTAGCCGACGTTTGGCTGCAACCCAGAAAGCGGCCATGATGACGAGCGGCCAAACCAAATAGAATTGTTCTTCAACTGCCAATGACCAGAAGTGTTGAGTTGGCGTTGGATCAATGCCTTCCGCCATGTAGTCGACTGAACTACTCGCGAGGACCCAGTTTTGGACGTACAGGGCAGAAGCGATGATTTCCTTGGCGATGCCTTCCCATTGTGTGGGAGCGGCAACCAAGCGCGTTGCAACTGCGGTAGCTGCAAGGACGGCAAAAGAAGCGGGAAGCAACCTTCTGATCCTACGCCCGTAGAACTGGGCCATTTCCCTGCCCGTTAGCGGGGGTTTCCGGATCAGATGCGAGGTAATAAGGAAACCGGAGATGACGAAGAAAACGTCTACGCCCACATAGCCGCCTGTGAGCTGCTCGGGCCACAGGTGGTACGTGACAACCAGAGAGACGGCGAGAGCTCTCAGCCCTTGGATATCCGGGCGAAATCCGCTGTTCTTGGCTGCTGCAGGTACGTTTTCCCTAATAGTTCTTCCTCCTTGAAGGCCGCAAGCTCGGCGACTGGAACGGCAGATGGTGAACTATTTTACAAGCTTGGCTCCTGCATTGCTCTATCAACGGCCAGGAGGAAACGCTGAGTGCTTGCACCGCGGTCCGTCTCTCCGAAGTGATGCCTGATCAAGTCGAACTGCTCGGCACTTATGGGACGGGACAGTAGTTCGTCCAGAATGGAGGGCGACCGCTCCGCGTCGGCCGCTTCCAGCACAGGTACGACGCTCGTGATTCCCTTGGGGTCGACAACGGCCGCCGGTTCGACGGGCTTGGCAATCAGCAAGGGTTTACCACTCGGGAGCCAGTCCATGGCCATCGCCGAGATGTCACAGATGCAGATATCAGCTTTCGCCATCGCGCCTCTGAAATCGTGATTGTGGTCACGGTAGTGCACGGCATCCGGAGACTTCTTCACTGCCGAGGCGATCAACGAATCGATCAGTTTTACAGATTCGCCATGTGCACGAAGACGCACGCCCGTACGCGGATGAGGCCGGAAAATCAGGCGGTAACGGGGATCGGCAAGGAGCGCGCGAACAAGGGCAGGGCCATGAGACGCTGCGGAACCGTAGGCCATAGCATCACGGTCGCCCTCCCATGTAGGGGCATACAGCACTGTGACCCGGCCGTCGTCGTTATTAGGTGCGTTGTCTACAGCGTCGTCGAGTTGTGGGCGGCCAATTTCAACGAGCTTAGTGGGATCCAAACGGGGGACGTTGGCGAGTATGCGTTGCCTGGATGCCTCACCGGCAATGAACGCGAAGTCGTAAGCCTTAAGCTGGTTGGAGGCCATCGAGACCTTGTCGCTCTCCCCGTGGCTCAGGTGAATATGTACAGGTCCCGTCAGCCGCAGGACCGTGAAGTTGGCCTGGTTGTTGTTGACGTAAAACACGGCTCGTACTTCATGGGTGCTGACGAACTGTTCAACTTCGTTGATGCCGCTCGTCAAGTAAACCGGCAGAGGACAGTCCTCCATGATGGCCGCGGCAGTTGTCGCCTTGTGAACCAACACGGCGACCGGGTGCCGTTCGGACAGCTTGAGCATCGGACCGAACCACTGCCGAATCTGATAAGCGCTTGAGGGATCATCTGCAAAATACAGAACGGCTTCGTAACGTGCTGGTGTAGTCGGGTTTCGGGCACTCAGCTGTCGACGCACCCTCTTATCCAAGAAGAGGTTGCCGGCGCTGTCGGCCATGAGCTTCAAACCCCTACGGGCTTTGACAGTGAGTGACACAGAGTCTCCTGTTAGAGGATCGGGAAGGATCGAGTGTATTGAAGCAGTCAAGGGGAGCGTCTGCAGAATTCAGAATCAGTTCAGATTTCTGTTGGTAAACTGTAACGAATCTTGGGCGGCCCATGGGGTCTATTGTGCTTTGGAAGGAATTAATGATCGCAGGACTGCGTGGAGCCATTGCACGGAACTTGCCGCAGCCCGTCGTCCAGACCGTTTTCGACGTGTTCCACGGCAGGACACAGCTGCAGACTTCATTGCGCTCTTCTATCGCCCGTTTCCTTGCCCGCGCCGCGTTGGCAGGCATGACGGGACACGTGAGTGCCGTGGTGTCTGATGGATCAGTTTTCCTAACACGGACCGTCGAGCGGTTTTCAGCCGTTGAAGCCGTCAGGGCAAACCTTGACCTGGCCCAGCTATCGGCCGACGTGGCCGGAATCGATTATCGAGTCGAACAGCCCAACCCAAACAAGCCAGCCTCCCTGGTGATCGACGACGGGCAGTGGGCAGAGCTGTTGCGTGCTCTCAAGGACGTCTCCGTTGGCCGGGCGGTGTATGCCAAAGTAGGTGACAGCGCCCCCATGCTGCTTAGCGATTTCGACCAACTAGATGTGGCTCAGGTAACCGTGTTTGAGCCGCAGTCAACTGACGGCCTTCTGCTGGCCGGAAGCGAACTTGGTTGCGAGATCATAGCGAAGCCGGGACGAACTGCCTGTGTGGCTGTAACTGAACTGCTGGAGCCAATCGACGTTGTCTATACTTGGGTCGACGGCGGGGATCCTGAGTGGCAGGCGCGAAAGGCCGAGGCACTGTCCCGGATGCAGCCTGGCGGACTGAATGAATTTTCCGCCAACGATGAGCGCTATCGATCACACGATGAACTGCGTTATTCGCTCCGGTCGTTGGATTATTTTGCACCGTGGATCAACCACGTCTACCTGGTGACAGCGGAACAGATTCCGGAATGGCTCGCCACCTCTAATCCACGCATAACAGTGGTGGATCATCAGGAAATTTTCCCAGACGGCGCGCTGCCTACATTCAATTCGCATGCAATTGAAGCTCGGCTGCATCATATCCCGGGGCTGAGCGAACATTTCCTCTACCTGAACGATGACGTGTTCTTCGGCCGGCAGGTGCAGCCGGAATTGTTTTTTGAGGGCAGCGGGCTCAGCCGGTTCTTCCTCTCTGAACAACAAGTTGATGAAGACCCGCCCAACTCTGCCGATCTCCCGGTTGACAGCGCGGCCAAACAAAACCGAGCGCTGATTGAGCAACGCTTCGGTCGCACAGTTCGATTCAAGTTCAAGCACGCTGCTCATTCCGAACGAGTAAGCACTTTGCGGCAAGTGGAGCAGGATTTCCCGGCAAAGCATGCGGAAACGTCCCGGTCACAGTTCCGGAGTCCGTCGGATATCTCCATTCCGTCCTCGCTGGCCCACTATTACGGGTACATGATTGGCGCGGCGGTACCGGGCAATCTGAAGTACCGCTATTGCGATATAGGGGATGGCTCCGCTCAAGCGAAGCTGCTTCGGCTTTTGAGAGACCGTGATGCCGATGTTTTCTGTCTCAATGAAATCGGTGGTTCCCCCATCGACCGTGCCTCGCAGGATCAACTCGTGCAGCAGTTCCTGCGTGCCTATTTTCCCGTCCCCAGTTCCTTCGAACTAGGAGAGTAATGTCCGATCCGAAATCTGCGTTTTCTAAAGCTCGGTCGAAGGCGGAGCGTCTTCTTGATCCTGGTTCTGGATCGGCGCGGCAAGAACTGCGTGAACTCGCCATTTCACAAGACGGTCCGGTACTCACTTCAGAATTTGCTTTGAGCCATGGGCTCACTCCGATTGCGCTCTGGACGTTGCATGCCAACGAGTCCTGGATCAGGTTGGCTGATGCGGAAACCACTGGAAAGCTGGCACGGGCGGGATACCGGTCCTTTACCGCTTCCGTCGATCTACAACGGTTGGCCGCAGGCCTGGCTCGTCAGATAGACACGGCACAGATTTCTCGTGAACTGGGTGCAGATCCGGATGGATTGTTTCCCCTGTTCCTGGAGATATCGTGCTCTGCGATCGATATTCCGCGATACAGCCGGCACATCATTGTGGTCGGCGGGGACGAAGTAGGGATGTCCTTCGCGGAATTTCGCGAAGGATTAGAGTCAGGCGCGGTGGAGCCGGATGCAGCGTGCACAGCGCGAGTGGCCTTCGGCCGCTTCTTGCGTACCGAGGTCGGCTTGCTACAAGCAGTCGCTGCTGCAGACAATTCAATCGTCGGTTATGTCAATCGCAAGGGCTTCTTAACTCTTGCCCTCAACCGGGTTCTAAAACCGTATAACGCCGTTTACGTTAAGCGTTTGTCTGTTGCCGGTGGATACATCCGGCTTTCCGGCAGGCTTCTGGCACGTCATGGCAGTCCGAAGAAAGCGGAACTGGTACTCGTCGGCAGGGAAAGCGGTCTGCGTTATGTTGCCGCCACTAGTATCAAGCTGGACGAAAAGCGTACTGCCAAGCGTTTTGGCTTGCGCGAGTATTTGCTTCGGGCCCGACTGGACCTCCGGACTTTTCCAAACGAACAACTATCCGCAGACAGTACGCTTGATGCATGGCTGGAAGTCCACGAGGGCGGTGCCCAGGATCCCCATCGTGTGCGGGTGGGCAGGACCAAATACGTAGTTCGGAAAATGTCCCGGGCCGGCTGGCAACATCGTGGCGACAAGACCTTGTGCATTACCCCGTACTACACCTTCAAGGCCAAGAAGACGTCTTTCCATGTAGAACTGCTGGATACTGAGGCCTTCGAATACCTGCAGAAGAAGACACGGCTGCCTCTATCCAAGAGGACACAAAGTAAGCCTGTGTGGTTGGTGGGGGAGCGCCCCTATAAGGCGCAGGACACGGGCCTGCACTTCTTTCGGTACCTGCGCGAGCATAAGCCAGAAATAGATGCATACTATGTGATCGATCCTGCCTCGCCCGAAGCTCGGAACCTGGACGGATTGGGCAATATCGTTGCATACCGGTCCAAACGCCATTTTGAACTTGCCTTGCAAGCGGAACGGTTCATCGGCTCGCATCATCCGGACTTCCTCTACCCGACGTGGCTTCCACAGTTCCGCAGGGCAGTGAACGGTGTCAAAGTCTTTCTGCAGCACGGGGTCATGGGTACCAAGTGGATGGTTCCCAATTATGGAAAGAAGGCGCCTGGATTCGACACTGATGTCTTCGTCGTCAGTTCTGAACGCGAGAAGGAATACATCGTCGGCGACTTCGGATACGCCGACAAGGACGTGGTCGTCACCGGCCTGTCTCGCTTCGACGCACTGTTCGCCGGAGATGTTGAGGTCAAGCCCAAACAGCTCCTCGTCATCCCGACCTGGCGGGACTGGCTGCAAGATCCATCAGTTTTTACCGAGTCGGAGTACTTCCAGGCATGGAATGAACTGCTGCATGATCCGCGACTGCAGGAACTAGTGGAGCGGTTTGGCGCCGAGATCATTTTCTGCTTGCATCCGAACATGCAACAGTTCCGCCACCACTTCGAAGGTGTTCCGGCGCGAGTCATTTCTCAAGGCGAAGTGGATGTCCAACACCTGCTTAAGCAAAGCGCAGTAATGGTCACCGACTACTCCAGCGTGGGCTTTGATTTCAGTTTTCTGCAGAAACCGGTCCATTACTACCAATTCGATAGGGAGCGCTTCCTTGGCCCGAGAGGGCCGCACCTCGATCTCGATGCCGAGCTGCCCGGGCGCATATCATTTGATCTTGACTCCCTGATGGCTGGGCTAGTCGAAACCTTCGCATCCGGATGCCCGATGCCGGAGGAGTACGTGGGGCGTGCTCGACGTTTCCTAAAATATCGCGATCAGAACAATTGCAGTCGAATCTTCGATGCAGTCACGGAAGCCCAGCCGAGCGGATCCCGGCTGCGAAAATTCATTGACCCCGAATTCGGGGAAAGGGTGTTTGGCCGCTTTCGACGAAGCCGGTTTTATTTCCCGGCCATGCGCCAATTCTACAAATTCGTGCTGCGCACGCCGATGGATGAGAATCTCCTCGTTTTTGAAAGCGGTCTGGGAAAACAGTACGCCGATAGTCCCCGATATATATATGAAGAGCTCTTGAAGCGAAATGATCCACGTACCAAGATCTGGATCTACGGGGGTAAATTGCCGCATGAGGACGCAAACACCCGGGTGGTGAAGCGGCTGTCGCCGGAATACTACTGGTATCTCGGCAAGGCCAAGTACTGGGTCAACAACCAGAACTTCCCGCACTATATACGACGGCGAAAAGATGCCATCATGGTCCAGACCTGGCATGGAACCCCATTGAAGCGCATGCTCCATGACTTGGCCGAGGTGCACGGCCGCGACGAGGATTACCTTCGCAGAGTCAGCAATGCGGTACGGCAGTGGAGTGTGCTGCTTTCTCCAAGTCCATACGCGACCGAAGTCTTTCGCAGCGCCTTTAGATATGATGGGAAAGTACTTGAGGAAGGTTACCCGCGGAACGACGTTCTAGCCGCCGTCGGACAGAACAGCGGTCTGAGCGAACAGGTACGGCGAAAACTGGGTATCCCCGAGAATAAACGGGTAGTGCTGTATGCACCTACGTTCCGCGACTCAGACAGCAGTGGGGCAGGCAAGTTCTCTTTTGAGTTGCCGTTCGACCTGGAGCGCTTCCATAAGAGGTTTGGAGCCGATACAGTTCTGCTGCTCCGCATGCATGTGCTCGTCAGTAATAGAATACAAATCCCGGAAAGCGTTCGGGATACAGTTCTGGATGTCTCGGGCTACCCGGAAATTCAGGAGCTGTACCTGGCCAGTGACATCTTGGTGACTGACTACTCATCAGTGTTCTTCGACTTTTCGCTACTGCGCCGTCCGATCATCTTTTACGCCTACGACCTGGAGCTGTACCGGGACACACTCCGAGGATTTTATCTCGACTACAGCACCGATCTTCCCGGGCCTGTCGTGGAATCCGAGGAGTCTCTGTACCAAGCCATTGACGCGACGTCACATCCGGATCCCGAACGCGAGGCGAAGCACGAATCCTTCGTAGCTAAATTTGCGCCCAAGGACGATGGCCATGCCGCAGAACGCGTCGTCGATCAGCTTTTCTGAGCCATTACAGTTACTAAAACTCCTTCCAGCAAAGGGATACGAATGATCGTTCGGGATCGGGTTGCGGCCCTTCAGCGGCGCATGAAGAGGTTTACCGCCAAACGCAAGGCCCCGCAGGTGTTGCCGGGGGACAGCGGACCCAGCTCAAGCGCGGAAACTGCCAGAGTTTCCGTGGTCATACCGGTCTTCAATGCCATGCCGTACCTGACAGAGATGCTCGATTCCCTAGAGGCGCAAGAGCTGGATCAGGCGCTGTTTGAGGTTATTGCCGTTGATGACGGATCGACTGACGCCAGCGGGAAGCTGCTGGACGAATATGTCAGGAAAAACCCTCACTTCAGGGTTATCCATCAGCCGAACAGTGGTTGGCCCGGCAAGCCTCGGAACGTTGGTATTGCCGCAAGCAAGGCGCCCTATGTCTTCTTTTGCGATGCCGATGACAGGCTGGGGCCGGAGACATTGCGACGTATGGTGGACTACGCCTTTGCCAATGACGTGGATGTCCTGGTGCCCAAGCTTGTTGGGGTCAATGGCCGCCGAGTCCAGGCGTCACTGTTCAAGGTGACGGAAGTGGACGTCGACCGGCGCAGGATTCTCGGGACCCTGTCACCACAAAAGATGATCCGCCGTGAACTGCTGGAAAGCCACGCCATTAGATTCCACGAAGACAAGGTCCGGCTGGAAGACGGCATGGTGATGGCGCGCTGTTACCTGCTCGCCAACAGGGTATCCGTCCTAGCCGACTACGACTATTACTTCATCAGGACGCGCGATGACGGATTGAACATCAGTTCGGAACGCACTGTGCCCGAGGGCTACACCTGGTCGGTAGGAGAAATTGCGCGCATCATCAAGGAAAACGAGCCGGACCCCGGACGGGGCGACCTTATGGTCCTTGACCTTTACCGCCGCAAATGCCTGCGGATCTACGATCCCGAACGCTTCGGAAGGCTGGGACGGTCCATCCGGGGCCGATGGGTTCAGGCACATGCCGACTTCGTAGAACGGTTTGTTCCAAAGGGACTGGAGAGCGAACTGTCTCCCATTTTCCGGCAACGGTCCCAGTTAGTGCGCATGCGTGATCTTGCCGGCCTTGAACGTTTGGCCGACTCGGAGCAGTTGCTTCGGGCGGTGCCACATTCCGCGTCCGTTAGCGTAGGACGCCGCTCGGCGGTCCTGAACTTCCGGATGGAACCTGACAGCAGCTTTGAACGCTTATTCTTGGTCCTTCGAGGCCGTGGGCGAGGCAATGAGGACCGCCTGCTGCTGGAGCCGGATCCACAGGCGGCCGGGAGCTATCTTGGTGTTGTCCCGGAGACTGTATTGGGGGATTACAGCGGAACAATCGTCGATTGTTTCGTGGAGGCTAACGCGAACGGTTTCACAGGACCGCCGCAACGCGTGATGGCCAGCGACGACACGCCCTTGCCGGTTCTGGGGGACGGCATCAAGGCGTATGCCACAGTCCACGGAAACCTGAGTCTGGACCTTCGCTAGTGGTGGAGCGTACCGACCATTCTGCGAGGTAGCACCGCCGCCGCCGTTGTGAACTGCGTGCCGGCATAGAACCACATGGAACCGGCCGGTTCTATGCCGAGCAGATCAACCTTTCGGTCGTCATTGAAGTCACCGGGACCAAGAATCCGATCGAACATGTTCCAACCACCGCGGCCGATCTTTCGTTCTGGACTGAACCAACCGGAGGAGTACGTGCTCCGGCCGGGGAGCAGCCACAGTGTGCCGTCCGGTTTCCTGGCAATGATGTCGCCCGTCCCGTCACCGGTGTAGTCACCGGTCGCCGTCAGATAGCTGTACTGATCCCAACCGGAAGCCACCTGCGTCCGGGAGCCGTGCCGGCCGTTGCCTGGACCGGCATAGAGCCAGACGGTGCCGTCTGGGAGTACCGCCAGAATGTCATTGTTTCCGTCTCGGTTGATGTCGCCTGGACCGAGCAACGAAGAGAACTGATTCCAGCCGCCGGTGCCGATTTTTACCCGACGGTGGTATCCCTCGTCCGATGTGTTCACTTTGCCGGTGCCGGCGTAGAACCATAATGTTCCGTCCTTCTGCCGGGCAACCAAGTCCGCATGACCATCACTGTCGTAGTCCCCGACTCCGATGATGTCGTGGTAAATCTGCCAGCCGTGACCGATGCGAATCCTGCTGCCGTAGCTGCCGTTCCCGTCCCCGGGGATGAACCACAATGTGCCGTCGGCCATCCTGCCGACCAGGTCCGCTTGGCCATCGCCGTTGAAATCGCCCGGGGTAATCATCTGGTTGTAAATTTCCCAACCGGAATTGCGGGTCAGGACGCGGGATTTGTACCCCTCGGGCTCCGCGAACTCTGTGCCCTCGTAAAAACCAAGGCCGCCATCGGCATAAATCCCGAGCAGATCATCCTTGCCATCCCTATTGTTGTCCCAGATGCCCAGGATTTGTGTGAAGGCCTGCCAACCACTTGCCCCAATACGTTGTTCTCTAGAGAACAACGTGCCTAATGCTGGCGCCTGACCCGTGCCAGGGAGGATCCACAGTGACCCGTCCGGCTTCGTTGCAATAACATCGGCGTTGCCGTCACCGCTAAAGTCCTGAGGGGCAATCAGCTGGGCATAGCCCTGCCAGTCATCGGCAATCCGGACTCGCGAGTCAGTCCTGCCGGTGCCCCGTCCCGGATAAACATAAACGATTCCGTCAGGCCGCTTCGTGAGAAGGTCCCTGGGGCCGTCGCCGGTGATATCGCCGACACCTATGACATCACTGAACTGATTCCAACCGCTGGTCCCCACGAGGACACGGGGTTCGAAAGAAGCTCCACCTCTGCCCTTGTAGAACCAAAGGGAGCCGTCGTTGTGGCGAGCCAAAAGGTCGGGGCGCGAATCGCCGTCGTAATTCCCCACGCCGATTAGCGCGTTGTAGATCTGCCAACCACCGCCAACGCGGGTGGCGGAACCATAGCCGCCCGAACCGTCACCGGGGTAGTACCAAAGGGTGCCATCGGTGCGCCGGGAGAGGAGATCGCTTTGCCCGTCCCCGTTGAGGTCTCCTGGGGCTGCGCTGAGGACGGAAGTAGTAACGGTGTCACTGGCGTTCCTGGCAAAGTCGCGCAGCTGTGTCATTGTGCCGTGCCAGACATTCGAGTCACCGACGAACGGACCGCTTGAACTGTACTGCCAGATATCGAAACCGGACCAGCCCGCGGGCAGTCGCGGTTCGGCAAGGGTGTACCCATCCAGGGGGTAATGGGCCACATGGAGCGGATGGTCCTTAAAAGCCGTGCTGCTGCCTGTGCAGTAGTCCCACCAGTCTGCCGTGGTGTAGATGGCGGGTAGCCGTCCGGTGCGGGCCTTGATCGTATTGGAGAAATCCTGGATCCAAGCGACCATCTCGCTCGGGGACATGTTGTAGCAGGTGTTGCCGAGCTCCGGGTAGGGGTTGTATTCGATGTCCAGTAGGGGCGGGAGGGTCTTGCCGTCGGCAGACCAGCCGCCCCCGTTGTTGACCATGTAATCTGCCTGGGCTTTGCCGGAGGAAACGTTCGGGATTGCGAAGTGGTACGAACCGCGGATCATGCCCACGTTGTAGGAGCCGGTGTATTGTTCCGCCCACTCCGGATTCTGATAGGACAGGGCCTCGGTGGTTTTGACGTAGGCGAACCGGGATCCGTAGTTCCACTCGGTGGTCCAGTTGACATCAGGCTGGTGGCTGCTGACGTCGATACCCTGGATCCCATCCGGGCTCCACTTGTTGCGGTTGACCATGGGGACAGACAATGCCTGCACCGAGCCGGTCCGTTCGATCTCCAGGACGTCCAGCTGCTCCTGGAGCTCTTCCTGCTTCTCCGGCTGCCTGAGTTCGGCCTCTCGCTGCTGCCGTTGTGCAAGTCCGTGGCCCATCTGGGCGCCGTGGTCGCCCTGGAGCACTTCGAGCAGTTCCCTCAGCTGCTTTTGAGAGAGTTCTTCTACCGGGACTTCGATATCAGCGTCAATTTCGGGCCGCCCGGTTTGCGCCGGTACAGGCCGCTGACCCTGGGTGGATTCAACGGACGGTAGCGGAGCTGGTTCCTCGCTGACCTCGGGTTCATTAGTTGCCGGCGTTTCCGCTGGATTCGATTCTTTCGGCGTAGTGGCCGTCGGCGAGGGCTGGGGGACTTCCTGAGTCGTGGGCACAGCAGTTGACGTGCTGACCGGAGCGGATGGATTGATCTTTGCCGGCTCAGTTGTGATCACTGATGGCTGCGGCGTTGCGTTAGCGCTGACGGCTGGAGGAAGGACGAACCCCGAAACCGCGAGAGACAAGACGGTCAGGCCGACGATCCCGGTTCCCCGAATCCGCACGGCGGTTGAAGGGGCTTGGAACTGTGGGCGAGGGCGCATAGGTGTACTCCGGTATATCCCCAAGCGACGGGGTATGGCTGCCATGGAGCGCAGCGGTGTGGTCGTCGTCGGTTAAACGGTAACATCCGGTGAATATTGGGGCCATAGTTAATGCTGGTGCCTACGAGGAACGCAGGAGGCCTCCGTCCAATCCTGAACGGAGGCCTCTTGGCACGAAATTCTGGTTCCTTCAGCTATGGGGCTACTAGCCCCAGAACGGTCGGCAGCCACATACTCAGCTGAGGCACGAACACAACGACAAACAGTCCGATGATGAGCGAGATAAAGAACGGCACCAGCCGCTGGATCACCGGCTCGATCCGTAGCCCGGCCACGCGGGCACCGACGAACAGGACGTTTCCAACCGGCGGCGTGATCGTTCCTACGCAGAGGTTGAAGACGATCATGGTTCCGAAGTGGACTGGGTGAATGCCGAATTCCATGACGATCGGCAGGAAGATCGGCGTGAAGATCAGGATTGCCGGGGTGGGGTCCATGAAGGTTCCGACGATGAGCAGGATGATCATCATCAGGATCAGGATGATCGTCGGGTTTTCCGTCAGGCCCAGAATGCTGTCTGAGATCAGATCTGGGATCCGGGCGAAAGACATCAGCCAGGACATCGCGGTGGACACGCCAACCAACAGCATCACGATAGCGGTGGTCTTGGTGGCGTCCAGGAGGATTCCCGGAAGATCCTTGACCCTGATGGTCTTGTAGATGAAACCAAGTGCCAAGCAGTAGACGACGGCGATGGCCGCTGATTCCGTTGGCGTGAAGATTCCTGCGAGGATACCACCGATCACGATGACGATCATCAACAATGACGGCACTGCTTTGAGCAGTGTCTGAATGGCCACCGCAAAGGAGACCTTCTCAGTCGACTTCAGTTCCGGACGTTTGCGGGCGTAGAAATAGACGACGGTCATGCAGGCAAGCGCCCACAGGAGACCTGGGCCGTAGCCGGCGACGAATAGAGCGGCGATGGACGTGCTGCTGACCAGTGAGTAGACAATGAAGGTGTTACTGGGCGGAATGAGCATTCCGGACGGTGCAGAGGCAACGTTCACGGCGGCCGCAAAGCTGCGGTCGTAGCCTTCCTTGGCCTGGCGGGGACCCATAACGGTTCCGACGGCTGCCGCCGCGGCGACCGCGGCCCCACTGACCGACCCGAAAAGAGCGTTGGCAACGATGTTCGTCTGTGCGAGCGATCCGGGTGCGCGTCCCACGAGGACCTTGGCAGCGTCAATGAGGCGGGAGGCGATGCCGCCATTGTTCATCAGTACGCCGGCCAAGATAAAGAACGGGATGGCCAGCAAGGTGAAGGAGTTGATCCCCGCGAACACTTGCTGCGACGTCGTCAAGACTGCACGGTCAAAGCCGAGAACAGCGATGATCGCAGTTACGGTCGAGACACCGATGGCAACGGCGATCGGCACGCTGAGAATGATAAGGACTGCAATCCCGATGAGAAGGATGAGCCCGGCGAGTAGTGCTGTTTCCACGGGCTCTCCTAGATAACGTCCGGATTGTCGTCTTCGGCGATGGCTTCCTCTTCGCCTCGCAGAACGGCAATCGTGTGGTAAATCGCATAGAAAATGATGATCACGCCGGTAATCGGCATCACCAGGTACAAGGGGCCCACGTTTACCGGCAAACCGGTAAGCGCTTGGCTCCAGGCTTGAACGGAGACGCGGTAGCCGCCCCAGATAAGGATCACCGCGGCAAAGACCATGATGACTACCTGGACAAAGACGGCTACCACGCGCTCCGCGCGCTCGGGCAGTTTGCGCACCACGAAATCGACGGCGATATGACCACGCTCGGCGAATACCAGTGCCGCGCCGAACAGGCCCAACCAGACGAACAGATACTGGGCCAGTTCCGAGGTCCATGCGCTGGGGTCTTGTATGACCTGACGCGTAAAGACCTGCCAGACGACCGTCACGACGAGAACGGCGAACAGCACCACGCAGGCGACTGCAAGCAGTTTGTCGAAGAATTTCTTTATGGCATGCATAGCTGTTTTTTCAGTGACTCTCTGAGTAGGGGATTACTCGGCCGCGGCGCGGGTGGCTTGGTACAGGGCCTTGGCGGAGTCGGTGGTCACGTATTCGTCGATGAGCGGCTGCAGGGCCGTGCGGAAGGCTTCCGTATCGACGTCGTTGAACTTGGTGCCGGCGGCTTCAAGCTCCTTGATGGCCGCGTCGGTCTCGGAGAGCCAGAGTTCAGTGTGCTCGGTTACGGCTGCATCCCACTCGGCATCGAAAGCCGCGCGGTCCTCTTCGGACATTTCAGCGAGCACATCGGTGTTGATGACCAGGTAGTCGAGGCCAACAAGGTGATTCGTGTTCGAGAAGTACTCGGCAACCTCATTGTGCTTCTGCGTCAGGTAGGAGATTTCGTTGTTCTCCGCACCATCAAGCACGCCGGACTGCAATGCGGTATAAACCTCGCCGAATGCCATGGGTGTTGCGGAGCCGCCCATGAGCTCGATCATCTTCATATGCACGTCGGACTCCTGGACGCGGACCTTCATGCCCGCGAGGTCCTCGGGGGTGTTGATCGGCTTCTCAGTGTTGTAAACGCTGCGCGTTCCCTGGGTAAAGCCGCCCAGGACAGTGATCTTCTGATCCTCAAGGGAGGAGTAGAGTTCGCCGGTGATTTCCTCGTCGCCGACAACCTTCATCTGGTGCTCGACGTCGTCGAACACCTGGGGCAGGTTAAAGACCCGGAAGTCTTCATTGAGGTTTTCCAGCTGAGTACCGGAGACGATGGCCATCTCCACGGTTCCGTCGCTGACCAGCTGGATGGCTTCCTGCTGCGCACCGAGGGTCTCGTTCGCGTAGACATCGATGTCCCAGCGGCCTTCGGTAGACTCCGACAGCCTTTCCCCGAAGCTGTCCAGGGCGATGTAAGAGGGGTGGGTTTCGGTCTGGTTGAGCGCCAGTCGCATGGTCTTGCCGTCAGCGCCGCCGTCGGCGCTGCCGGAACCGCCACCACAAGCTGTCAGTGCCAACGCCATCGCTGCCACGGACCCCATCACTGCAAAAGCTTTGTTGCCCTTCATGGTTTACCTTTTCCTGCCCGTTGAGGGGGCATTGTGTGCAGCCGCGGAGAATCCGCGGCTTTCCATTTTCATTGCTGCCGGTTCCAGCTGCTGGCCGCAGTGGAATGGCCGCCTCATGCATGCTGCGAATCCGCCCCAATCTGTGCACACGCCTCGTTGTGCGTGCACCGGAATGGCAGGTGGCGCCAAGCATGCGTTCTAATGATTCAGCCAAAAATGGAGCGTGCGCGGCAAGCAGTTGCCATATATTGCCTTGGCCTGCCCGTAAGATGTTCTATAGGAGGACAAGTATGAGTGAAGTTCAGGGGGCGCCGACTATTTACGACGTCGCCCGGGTTGCTGGCGTGTCCTCATCCACGGTTTCGCGGGCCTTTGCTCGGCCTGGCCGGGTGAGCCATGAAACGGCGCAGAAGATTTTTGCGGCTGCGATTGAGCTCGGTTATCGGTCCAAGCCGATGAACGGGTCAGGGCAGCCTGGCGGAACGCGCACATCCATGATCGCGTTGGTCATCGCCGACATCCGGAACCCGGTGTATGCGGAGATGGTCCGCGGCGCCGAAGCGGCGGCAGCCGAAGCCGGCTACACCATGCTCCTTGCACACACCCAGGAATCCGACCGCCGCGAACGCCAGGCGTTAGAGCGGGCCATGTCCACGGTTGACGGGATTGTACTTTCCAGTTCCCGTATGTCGGATTCTGCCATCCGGATGATGGCCAAGCAGAAACCGACGATCGTGATGAACAGGGCAGTGGCGGATGTCGCCAGCGTGGTTACCGATAACGCCAGGGGGATCCGCCGTGCCGCAGAGCACCTGGGCGAACACGGCCACGAAACCATCACCTATCTGGCGGGTCCGGAAGCTTCGTGGGCGGACGGCATGCGTTGGCGGTCCCTGCGGGAGGCTGCTCTGGAGCTTGAACTGAATGTCCGGCGCACGGCACCGGCTCAGCCCACGGTTCGCGGCGGGGAGGACGTGGCCGCCGAATGGCTTCAGCATCGTACGTCAGCAGTAATCGCCTATAACGACCAGATGGCCATTGGCTTCATCCGCGCGCTGCAGCAGCAAGGGTTTAGCGTGCCGGAGGACGTCAGTGTGGTGGGCTTCGACAACAGTTACGGCGCGGATCTGATAACGCCAGCGTTGACGACGATTGCGGCACCGCTATATGCCTTGGGCACAACGGCGGTGAATAACCTGTTGGCGTTCGCCGCTGGGGCGAAGTCCCAATCGGGTCAGCCGGTTGTCCTGCCGACCCGATTGGTTGTGCGTAATTCAACGGCCAGGCGTACCAAGCGTTAGCTGGTCTTTTCCAGCCATAGCTTGGCCGACTGCGCCAACTCTGCCGGTGAAGCGGCGATGTCAAGGACGACGCCGGGTTCCGTCGCATCGAGCGGTTCCAGCGTTTCCAGCTGGGACTCCAGCAAGGAGGGCGGCATAAAATGTCCGCTGCGCGAAGTCATGCGGTCTTCGAGCAGTTTCTGGCTCCCTTGGAGATGAATGAATACTACTGAGGAATCAGCGGCCCGGATAAGGTCCCGGTAGGACTTTTTCAGGGCGCTGCAGGCAATGACCAAGGAGCCGGGCGCCTGTGCAAACGTGGCACCGATCTTTTCGAGCCAAGGCTTGCGGTCGCCATCGTTGAGCGGGAGACCCGACTCCATCTTGTCCACATTAGCCTGCGGATGGAGGGCGTCTCCGTCGGTGAACTCTGCGCCGATATGCTCAGCCAGGAGTTCACCGACGGTGGACTTTCCGGATCCGGAAACACCCATCAGCACCACATGATAGGGGCCCGAGGTTGTCACCAGTCGTGCACCGTGCCGTCGGCGAGACGGTTATACGGCAGGTAGGCCTGCTGGTAGGGGAAGGAAGCCGCGGCTTCTTCGTTCAGCTCGATGCCGAGTCCGGGCTTGTCGCCCGGGTGCAGATAACCGTCGGCAAAGACCATGGACTGCTCAAACACCGTATTGGTCTTCTCGCTGTGCTCCATGTATTCCTGGATACCGAAGTTATGGATAGCCAGCCCGACGTGAGTCTGCGCTGCAAGGCCGACCGGGGAGACATCCGTAGGGCCGTGGAAGCCCGACTTGACCTGGTACTGGGCGGCGAAGTCCATGACCTTCTTCAACGGGGAGATGCCGCCGAAGTGTGTCGAAGCCGCACGGACATAGTCGATCAGCTGTTCTTTGATCAGCGTCTGGAAATCGAAGACCGTGTTGAAGATTTCGCCGATCGCCAGCGGGGTGGTGGTGTGCTGGCGGACCAGCCGGAGCGCTTCCTGGTTCTCAGCGGGGGTGCAATCCTCAAGCCAGAACAGATCGTACGGCTCGAGTGACTTGCCCAGCTTGGCTGCCTGGATCGGGGTCATCCGGTGGTGTCCGTCATGCAGCAACGGCAACTCCGGGCCGAACTCGTTACGGACGGCTTCGAAGACGGTGGGGAGATGGCGCAGGTAGGCCCGGGTGTCCCAATCTTCCTCGGTCGGCTGCGCACCCCGGCCGGCGGGTTCGAAGTCATAGCGCTCACCCGTCGCCTGTGCCTGGGCAGCAACACCGTAGAGTGCTTTGATCCCCGGCACGGACGTCTGCACACGAATGGACTTGTAGCCTTCTTCCAGATGCTGCCGGATGGAGTCGAACAATTCCGGAATGTCGCGGCCGGAGGCATGGCCGTAAGTGCGCAGACCGGTCCTTGAGGCGCCGCCCAGCAGTTGGTAGACCGGCAGCCCGGCAACCTTGCCCTTGATGTCCCACAGCGCCATGTCGACGGCGGCGATTGCGGCCATAGTGACAGGGCCCCGGCGCCAGTAGGAGCTGCGGTAGAGGAACTGCCATGTGTCTTCGATCCGGTGCGGATCCTTGCCGATCAGCAGCTGCGCAACGTGTTCCTTCAAATAAGTTGCCACGGCCAGCTCGCGGCCGTTCAGAGTGGCATCTCCCAGACCGGTAACACCGTCATCCGTGGTGATTTTCAGCGTCACAAAGTTCCGGCTGGGGCTGGTCACAATGACATCAGCAGCAATGATCTTCAAGATAGGCCTTTCAATGATTTCAAATCTTCAAGTAACCGTAGCTATGCCGGAAACCGGGTGGCAAGGAGTTGCCACAAGTTGCCGGATCTCCGGCACAGCGTCCGTTTCCCTTACTGGTCCTGGAACGATCCGCGCAGGGCATGGACCATATCAACAATGCCGTCTTCTGCGGCGAAGTCCGGGTCCAGCAGTTCCACCAGCGCGGCGGTCTGGTCCCTGCCAACCAATGCCAGCAGTGGCATGATGCGGTCAGTCTCGGCGTCGCGCACGTCTGCGCCGTCGTTATTGGCTATTGCCAGGTAGTCGATCCATGCGGCAATCAGCCGGGCGGCTGCCTGCCCCGGGCGTCCGGCCGCGCGTTCTGCCCGGATAACAGGGACGGCGCGCATGCGCAGTTTGCTGCTCCCGTCGATGGCGATCTGGGCCAGCATGTGGGCTATGCGCGAGTTGCCAAACCGTTCCAGCAGCGCCGCCCGGTACTCGTCCACCTTGAGCTCCGGCTCCGTAAGGTGTTCCGCGGCCTCATTCCAGAATTCGTCCATCCAGGCAGCACATACGGGATCACGCAAGGCTTGCGCTACGGTGTCGCTGCCACGCAACTGGCCGGCGTAGGCCAACAGGGAGTGGGCTCCGTTAAGCAACCACAGCTTGCGCCGTTCAAAATGCTCGATCCTGTCGACGAACACCGCGCCGGCATCTTCCCAGGCCGGCCGGCCGGCCGGGAAATCGCCGCAGAGGACCCAGTTATGGAAGGGCTCGGTCACCACTGGTGACTGGTCGGCAAAACCAGTTGCAGCGGCTACGCCAGCTATGTCCTCATCCGTAGTCCGCGGAGTGATCCGGTCAATGGAGGTATCCACGAACGACACATTGGCATCGATCCAGCCTGCCAGTTCCGGTGCGACCGCCGATGCCAAACCGCGAACGGCGTTGCGTGCGGCCGTGCCGTTGGCGCTGAGGTTGTCGCAGGAGACAACGGCTATTGGCCCGGCTTCTGCCCTCCGGCGCGCGTCCAAGCCGGTAAGCAACCGTGCCGCTGCGGTCGATGGGGCTCCGCGACGGGCCGTGCCGCTGGAACCAGTGAGCGCTGCCGATGCCTTCCACCACTGGCTCAGCAGGGCTGCATCGGCCGCTACCGCCTCTGCCGTTAGATCGAGCTGTCCATCGGAACCGAGGTTGTACGCAGCTTCTGTCACCGTCAGGGTGACGATCGCCGTCGTCGGTTGCGACAGTAGCTCTGCGAGCCGCGCAATGTTGCCGCCGTCGTACGCCGCACTGATGCTTTCGATGACTTCGAAGCTGTCTGCGTCTTCCGCCCGCTCGACGAGGGTGTAAAGCCCGTCCTGGGCCTCAAGAGTCTCGGCAGCTTGCGGGCTACGTCCGGTGAATGCGGCGATGCCCCATTCGTGGTTGGCGTCTACTTTATGCGTGTACCACGCTTGGTGGGCGCGGTGGAAAGCGCCCAGCCCGAAGTGGATAATCCGGATCGGGGCGGGGCTGCCTGCCCCGTACGTCTGCCGATTGAGCGGCTGCGTTGCGGTTTGTGCCGTCACAGTTTGAAAGCCCTTCGGGGTGCGGCATCGACAATATCGACGATGAGCTCGGCGGCACGCGACTCGGAAACGCGGTGTTCGGCAACAAGCCGTGCCAGGAATGAAGCTTCAATCCGGCGGGACGCGTCGTGACGGGCCGGGATGGAGCAGAAGGCGCGGGTGTCGTCGATGAAGCCGGAGGAACGGTAGAACCCGGCGGTCTCGGTGATGGCAGAGCGGAAGCGCAGCATTGCATCCGGTGCATCGAGGAACCACCACGGGGCGCCCACGTAGACGGCGGGGTAGAAGCCGGCCAAGGGGGCGAGTTCCCGGGAAAACACGGTTTCATCCAGGGTGAAGAGGATCAGGTTAAAGCCCTCTGCCGTACCGAAGTCCTGCAGGACCGGACGGATGGCTTCGGTGTAGTTGACGGCGAAGGGGATGTCGTGGCCGGTGTCAGCGCCGTATTTTTCGAAGGTCGGCAGATGGTGGTTGCGGAATGAACCGGGGTGAACCGTCATGACCAGACCGTCCTGGACCGACATGCGTGCCATCTCGTACATCATGTGCGCTTCGAAAGCGTCGCGGTCGGTCTCGGTGGCTTCCCCGCGGCGGGCCTTGTTGAAAAGGCTTTCCGCTTCCGCGCGGTCCAGCTTGAGCGTCTGCGGAGTACGGACTCCATGATCCGCGGAGACGGCACCGTGGTCGACGAAGTGCTGCCGGCGGTTTTCCAACGCGCGGATGTAGCCCGCGTATCCGGTGGTACCGTCGCCGGCCGTGGTAATCAACTGGTCGACGTTTTCGATCCAAGTCGGATGGCTGATGTTCAAATACGCGTCCGGACGGAACGTAGGCAGAACCCGACCTTGGAAGGTGGCGTCCGCAGCCAGCGCCGCATGGGACTCCAAGCTGTCCAGAGGATCGTCAGTAGTGGCCAGGACCTCAATGTTGAAGTCCTTGAAGAGCTGGCGCGGGCGGAAGCCGGGTTCACTGAGCCTGCTCTGAATGGCATCGAAGGTGGCGTCGGCGGTCGCTTCGGAGATTTCGTGTTCGAGCTTAAACACGTGTTCGAATTCGGACCGCAGCCAGTATCCGGACGCGGTGCCGTCAAACAACGGCCAGGCCTTGGCGAACTCCCGCCATACGTCGCGGGGAGAGGCCGCGGTGGATCCTCCCACGCGCAGCCGGTCCAACGGGACACCGCTGGCATGAATGAGCCGGGTGACGTAGTGGTCGGGGCTGATCAGCAACGTTGCAGGATCAGGGAAGGGGGAGTTCTTGTCCAGGACAGCGGCGTCCACATGACCGTGCGGAGAAATAATCGGCAGGTCACTAACAAGTTCCAGAAGCCCGCGCGCGATCTTTCGGACGCCGGGTTCAGCAGGTAGAAGCCGATCAGGTTCGGCGGCTAGAGAGATTGACATTGCACTATCGTTTCCAAGCACGTGAAGTGTGGTCAACGAGTTGCCATTTGTTGGCAGCGGCTACTGCGCTTGAGCCCGGATCCTCCGTTTTAGCCAACGGCGTCCCTTGGCGACCAAGCTATCGTTGACGTGGCGCACAGAGAATGAACCGTGTGCGGTGGCGTAGACCTGCATGGGCGGTCTTTGGACGACATCAACGATGTCGAGGGCCATACGTTTTTCACTGTGGTCCGCGAGTCGGATGTAAGCATCGAAGATATCGCCCGGCTTGCTCTCAGGCAGCTGAACAATCCACTGTCCGTTGGAGACGGGTACCTCCGTGGCATTGTCTGTGTGTCGGCGGCGGAATATGAGTTCCGTACCGGGTGCAGTTCCGTGTGGGGCCCGTATGTAGAGTTTCTTCCCATTCCATTCGACGTGCTCTACCACTGCTCGTGTAGACGCCCGGGTAATGCGGTCAGGCCGTGGGGGAGCGGTCAGTACACGCTTCCAGCCCTCAACGAAGCGTGCTGTATCGAAACGGTCAAGGGTCTCGACTGCTGCCGCTCCCATCCTGGCGCGTTGATCGGCGTCCTGCATTAACAGCAGGATCTTTTTCGCTAGGGCATCACTGTCGGCGAAGTCCGCCAGGTAGCCGTTCTCACTGTCGATAATCACATCCCGCGGTCCGTAGTTGGAGTCGTAGGCCACTACGGGAACGCCATAAGACATGCTTTCGAGCAAAATCAATGGGAAACCCTCCGACGCCGAGGTTAATAGGGTCGCGCAAGCAGCGGCATAGATGTCGTCCGGGTTGCTGGTGAAGGGCATGAAGCGGACGCTGTCTTGTAGCGACAGGTCGGCTACGAGTTGGTGAACCTTGAGTTCTTCCTTGTCCTTGTAGCCGAAACCGAACACCTCCAGAACGGCGTCAGGATTGCCATCGACCACTTTACGGAAAACCCGGATAGCCTCGTCAACACGTTTTTTCGGGTGTGTTCGGGCCACGAGGACCAGACGGTTGGGGTCCGTTGGGGCGTTGGCTTCCTTGCGAGGGGGAGCTACCTGGGGAATGACTTCCAGCAATTCCGCGTGGCCGAAATCCGCTGCGATGTCCTCCCGCTGAGCCTCGGTCAACAGCACCAATGCGTCGAATTCATCGAGGCGATGGATAAGTCTGCGCCAGTTGCCGCTTACACCGGAGCCGGCGGTATAAGGAGGTTCAAGGTGGTTACTGTGCGCAGTTACCACTTTTCGGAGATGAGGGTGCCGTATAGATGCCACGACTTCATCCAGGTTCTGGTCGCGGAGGATGTCTAGGTTTTCACGGAATTCCGACGTGATGGCAACGCTTTCGTGCTGCGCTAGAAGCTGTTCGAAAGCGTGGGTATAAAGGATTCCCATTTCTGGAAAACTCCGGGGCTTGGGACCGAAGAGGAAGCCTTGTTCCCAGTTATTCTTGCCTGGTGATTGCCAAATGGTCAGAAAGCATTGCCCGTCACGGCCTATATAGCGTTGGACCGCTGACTCACCCGGCGTGACCGGGGTATGCAAAACACGAACCAGTCTGCCCGTACTGTCCATCTCATCGCGTCTAACACGTTGCCGCTCTGAATTGAAATAGTCGATGAAAACAGGTGTTCCTGCCGGATCGGTGCGCACAAACATCTCCAGTAAGCCGTCCCGGAAATACCGCACCGATTGGGGATTACGTCCATCCTTGATGCCCGTGAGCCCGCTGTCCCGGGATGGGAAGGATGGTTTTCGACGTTCAGTCTCCGGACTTGGATCCAGCGAGTACAGGACACTGTTGACCTGGACCGCTGGGTGAAGGTGGCCCGAATCCTTCATCATCTTGACGGTGCGGGACAGGCGGGGCTGGAATCCAAGTACATCGATATGGATTCCTGCGAAAGAACCTTCTTCCGCGAGGGCGCTTGCACGGTTCCGGACGGCTTTCACCAAGCCGCCTCTTTGAAGGGCAAGGGTGCTCACAGGGAAATGGACGTGCGTCTGCATGCTCGTAATCTACCCCCGGCCGACTGCAAGTGCGCCCGGTGCGCTGTGCAGGCAATGCTAATTATGCGTGCCCCGGACAGGAATCGAACCTGCGACCAAGAGATTAGAAGGCTCCTGCTCTATCCGCTGAGCTACCGAGGCTGGCTGGCGGATCGCTCCGCCAGTCAGCAAGTTTATCCCCTTGCCTGCGATTCTTCGAAGTCGCCACTCGTCCTGCACAACGGCCCGCGGTGCCCGCCTCTCCACAAACGTCTCGAAACAGGTTCTTTTCCATAGCAGGGATTCGCAGACTGGGGATGTCGGCAACTCCGCCGGCATCGTGAGGAGGAGCAGGACCATGACAGACATCATTACTGTCCGGGGAATTATAGGAACCGACATTAAAGCCGGAACGACCAAGGGCGGGACTGCCTGCGCCGATTTCCGGCTGGCTTCCAAGGAGCGGCGGTTTGACCGCGAAAACCAGGAGTGGGTAGACGGCCAAACCAACTGGTACACGGTGCAGTGCTATCGGAAGTTGGCCGAGAACATTGGATCAAGCCTGAGGAAGGGCCAACACGTCATCGTTACTGGCAGGCTCCGGCTCCGCCAATGGACCAGCGATGACGGGCGGCAGGGGACGGCATGTGAGATCGACGCGGAGTCGCTCGGTCATGACTTGTTCTGGGGAACGGCGAATTTCGTTCGCAGTATTTCATCGAGGCAGGAGCCGAAAACCCAGCAGCTTTCAGCGAGTCCGCTCCCCGGTGCGGAACAGAGGTCCCCGGACGGCGTCAACGCCAGCACGGAAGAGTTTTACGACTGGGGAACGGATGCCTCAACGGCGGCAGCCCCGGAGTTCAACGGTGACAACTCAATATTGATTGATGAACGCGATGAGAACGGACTGCGGATGGCGGGATAGAAGAGACGGAGCCGGGGCGTGACAGAATGACAGCGTGAAAAATCTGCACCGACAGGGACGTTCAATTCAGATGCGCTTTGCTGGCGCCGCGTGGTTATTTGCAGCTGGCTTCGCGTTGGTAGGATGCTCGGCTGTCGGATCGGGAGCTGCCGATTCAGCGGAAAGCAGCGATGCGACTGCTTCCGCAACAGTGCCTGCAACAACTGAAACTGCTGAACCTGCCGTTGAGACGGCGGAAGCGTCGGCCGTGGATGCAGCCGAAAGGCAAGTGCGGGAGCAGTTGGAGAATCTCGCAGCTTCCTCGCCCCGGCCGAATGAATCGCAGATGCTCAAAGCGATGACCGACGCCGGTTTCGTTGAAGACGAGATTGAGGTCTCCGCCGATATAACTCCCACAGGCCTGGCCGTCGACGCGATCGAGGCTGCGGCACCGGTAGATGAGCAATGCGTTATCGGGCAGGTACGTGAAGGAGAGGTTGCGATGTCAGTGCTGCCAGTTCTGCCGGCCGGGAACTGCTTTGTCGGCAATGGCTCCTGACAGCAACGGCTGCAGCATCTAGCTGCACGCGAACGCTGGCTTGGACCACTGGCAGACACCGGCCCTCAAATGTGAGTTCTGCCCCGCCACCCACTAGCCTTATGGGCATGGCGGAATTTATTTACACAATGACCAAGGCCCGCAAAGCCGTTGGCGACAAGGTCATCCTCGATGACGTGAGCATGTCCTTCTATCCCGGAGCCAAAATCGGCGTTGTCGGTCCGAATGGCGCCGGTAAGTCCACCATCCTGAAAATCATGGCTGGTCTGGACACTCCGTCCAATGGTGAGGCCCGGCTCAGCCCCGGCTATTCGGTGGGAATCCTGCTCCAGGAGCCGCCGTTGAACGAAGAAAAGACCGTCCTGGGCAACGTCCAGGAAGGCGTCGGCGAAATTTACGGCAAGATCCAGCGCTTCAACGAGATCTCCGAAGAGATGGCCAGTCCCGATGCGGACTACGACAAGCTTCTCGACGAGATGGGCAAGCTGCAGGAGGCTATCGACGCCGCTGACGCTTGGGACATCGATTCCCAGCTCGAACAAGCCATGGACGCGCTGCGCTGCCCACCCGGCGACTCCGACGTAACCGTACTCTCCGGAGGTGAGCGTCGCCGCGTTGCACTGTGCAAGCTGCTCCTCCAGAAGCCTGACCTGCTGCTCCTTGACGAGCCCACTAACCACCTCGACGCCGAGAGCGTGCTCTGGCTCGAACAGCACTTGAAGTCCTACGCCGGTGCTGTGCTGGCCGTGACTCACGACCGGTACTTCCTTGACCATGTGGCCGAGTGGATCGCCGAAGTCGACCGCGGGCACCTCTACCCCTACGAAGGCAACTACTCCACTTACCTGGAGAAAAAACGCGCCCGCCTCGAAGTCCAAGGCAAGAAGGACGCCAAACTGGCTAAGCGACTGTCGGAGGAGCTCGACTGGGTCCGCTCCAACGCCAAGGGCCGTCAGACCAAGTCCAAGGCGCGTCTCGCCCGCTATGAGGAAATGGCAGCCGAAGCGGACCGCGCGCGGAAGCTGGACTTCGAAGAGATCCAGATCCCGCCGGGTCCCCGCCTCGGACAGCTTGTCGTCGAAGGCAAGAACCTGCAGAAGGGCTTCGACGATCGCCCGCTGATCGACGGGTTGTCTTTCTCCCTGCCGCGCAACGGCATTGTCGGCGTAATCGGCCCCAACGGCGTCGGCAAGACCACGCTGTTCAAGACGATCGTTGGTCTCGAGGAACTCGACGGCGGCGATCTGAAGATCGGCGACTCCGTCAGGATTTCCTACGTGGACCAGAGCCGCGGGGGAATCGACCCAAACAAGTCGCTGTGGGAAGTCGTATCTGACGGACTGGACTTCATCCAGGTCGGCCAGGTGGAGATGCCGTCCCGCGCCTACGTTTCCGCCTTCGGATTCAAGGGCCCGGACCAGCAGAAGAAGGCCGGGGTGCTGTCCGGCGGTGAGCGTAACCGGCTGAATCTCGCGCTGACCCTCAAGCAGGGCGGCAACCTGCTGCTCCTCGACGAACCGACCAACGACCTCGACGTGGAGACGCTGTCCAGCCTGGAGAACGCCTTGCTCGAATTCGCCGGCTGTGCCGTGGTCATTTCCCACGACCGTTGGTTCCTCGACCGGGTAGCCACCCACATCCTGTCCTACGAAGGTACCGAGGAGGATCCCGCGAACTGGTACTGGTTTGAAGGCAACTTCGAGGCCTACGAGCAGAACAAGATCGAGCGACTCGGTCCGGATGCTGCCAAGCCGCATCGCGTTACGCACCGGCGGCTTACCCGCGACTAGATCGCGTCTCCCTCAGCTGCATAGGCGGCCCACTGGGACAGGGTGCAACTGAAGAGGTCGCACAACTGAAGAAAATGGTCCGTCCGGCTGCTGACAGCCGGACGGACCATCTTGATTCAGTCGCAGCTTGTTATGCGTCCACGGCTTCCACGGGAATGCGCATCATGCCCTCCTGGGCCACCGTGGCCACGAGCTCACCGGAGCGGCTGAAGACCCGGCCGACGCCCAATCCGCGTGCACCGGAAGCGCTCGGCGAATTCTGGACATAGAGCAGCCACTCATCTGCCCGAAACGGCCGGTGCCACCACATGGCGTGATCCAGACTCGCGAACTTGATCCCGGGGCTGATCCACGCTATTCCGTGGCGCCGCAGGATCGGTTCAAGCAGCGTGTAATCACTGGCATAAGCCAGCGCCGCGCGATGCAGATTCAGATCGTCGGGCAGCGGGCCTTTGGATTTCATCCAGACGGCGTTGGTCGGCTCACGTTCGCCTTCGGCCCGGAGATACAAAGGGCTCTGCACATGCCGGATATCGAAGGGCCGTTCATACGCCCATTGCTGCGCGATCGGATGCTCGAATTCGCTGAGGAGATCGGCCGTACTCGGCAACGACTCCGGGTCGGGAATGCCCTCTGGAAAGGGCTCGTGATGGTCCACCCCGTCGGCCGGTACCTGGAAGGAAGCGATCATGGAGAGGATGGGCACGCCGTTCTGGTAGGCATGGGTCCGCCTGGCTGAAAAGGACCGCCCGTCGCGCAGCTTCTGCACGCCGAAGGTGATGGGCGCGTTGGCGTCCCCCGGGCGGAGGAAATAGCCGTGCATGGAGTGGATCTGCCGGGCCTCATCCACCGTGCGCACCGCAGCCAGGATCGATTGTGCGAGAACCTGTCCGCCGAAGACCCGTCCATGAGGCTGCGGCTCCGAAATCCCAACGAAAATTTCCTCATCGGTATTGGCGCCATCGGCGTCCGAGAGGTCCAGCAGTTGCAGCAAGGCCGCGGTGGGCTCAATGCGCTCGTCAGAGGCTGTCATGGAATCTCCTTGCCGGCGTTACCCGTGAGTAATGGAACCCTTCCGAGACTAGTTCGCACGGGCGCCCGGCTCAACTACCTCGGCCGGTTCGCGCCGCGTGGCCGTGGCTTGAGAAGATGGCTTCATGCCTAAAGTGTCCCGGTTCCCGTTGCAGCTCCGTTTCAGCGACATCGATTCCTACGGTCATGTGAACAACGTGACCTTTCTGAGTTACCTGGAGACGGCACGCGTCCGGCTGCACGGCAGTCCGTCAGGGCAGACTACGGACGACGGCGGACAGCTGTCCGTGAGCGATCTGGCCGGAGCCGGGAACTTCACGTTGGTGGGCCGGCAGGAGATCGAGTACCTCGCGCCGCTGCTATTCCGGCCGGAACCGGTGTGGGTCAGCGTCTGGGTGACGGAGGTGGGCGGCTCCAGCTTTGCGCTGGGTTATAAGGTCTCCGAAGAGGACGGCTCGGCAACGTACGCCGTGGGGGAAACCACGATGGTGCTCGTCAGCCGGGAATCCGGCCGACCGGTGCCGCTGCCGGAGCAGTACCGAAAAGCGCTGGGACATTACCAAGGACCGGAAGTTCCCTTCCGCCGTCGTGCTTCGCAAAGGGCAGGTGCCTGATTCCGTGGACAACATGATCATGCTGAGTCTGGCCGATCCACAGGTGACGGCGGACCTGCGCACGTTCATCACACGGGCGCGCGCTGCCGACGACGGTGCCGTGCACCTGCAGGTCTCCGGATCCGTCCTCGCCGCCTATGTGTGCCTCATGAGGCCACGTTTGCTGGGGGAAGCAACGCCGACCATCCTGGGGCTGCGGACCATGGCGCTGGGACGTCCGGCCCAGGCCGAAATGACCGTATCGCTGGCATCGATGGCCGACAGGCTGGCACGGATGGCCGAGAATGACGTTGTCCTGCCGCTGCCGCCGATGCAGGTCAAGGAATCCTGGACCGGGGTACTGCCGCCGCGCTCGGGCTGGGAACCTGTGGAGCAGATTCCGTCCGCGGACCTGCGGGCTGCCGCGGAGGCGGGAATCCGTGAAGTGGCCGCAGCCGTGCCGGCGCAACCGGGCCAGTTGATCGTCAATAATGCGCGCAGCGCCGTTTGGGGCAGGTCATTGCCGGCGGCCGGCGTGGCTGTGCCGGCCGGTGCGGCATTCGCGGCGCTGACGCTGGGTTTCCTGGATGATCAACCGGCGGCCCTGTTCCGCAGCGGCCGCTGGCTGCGGTTGTCCACCGCCCGCGGCCACGTGCTGGTCCGCAGCGGCGCGTCCCTCTAGACCTTGCGCTCGGCGGCGGGAACGCCGGGGCAGGTGGGCTAGGCGCTGTTGACCATGGAGTGGGCTGCCCGCTCGAAGTAGTCCCATAGGGTCTGCTCGTACAGGGGCGGCAGTTCGAGTGAGTCCACGGCCTTGCGCATGTGGGTCAGCCAGCGGTCGCGGGCGTCGAAATCCACCTTGAACGGCTGGTGGCGCATCCGCAGCCGGGGATGGCCGCGCTGCTCGCTGTAGGTGCCGGGGCCGCCCCAGTACTGCTCGAGGAACATGCGCATCCGTTCCGTGGCAGGCCCCAGATCCTCCTCCGGGTACATCTTCCGGAGCACTTCGTCCTCGGCGATGCCCTCGTAGAAAACGTCCACCAGCTTCACGAAGGTCTCATGTCCGCCCACGGCATCATAGAAGTTGTCCGTGTACTGCGGCTGCTGGAACGCGTTGGCCGCCCGTGCCGCCGGCTGCAGCGTCGCGATGGGCTGGCCGAACCGCGACTGCAGGGGGGTGGCCGCTGCACCGCCGTCCGTGGCGGCAGCAGGGGTAGCTTCCGGCAGCGAGGCAGAGGGAAGATCTTTGTCAGTCATAACTATTGGCAGCCTGTTCGTTGGTGTCTGGTCCATTCTCTCCAACATCGGTCCGTTGCGGCTAATTCCCTTTGGCTCTGGATCCCGAGCGGCGGGGAGGACTTAGTCTGGTGGCGGCGGGAGTTGTTGCGGGATCAGGAGGGCAAGCATGCATGAGGACATCAGCATCGAACATGATCTGGTTATCGATGCGCCGCCCGAAAGAGTCTGGAGCCTGCTGACCGATCCTGACGCCATCCGTCGCTGGTATGCGTTCGATGGCGCGGTCTGCGAAGCGGTTAACGGCGGCCGGATCGAACACCGGTGGCGCCAACATGGCCGTTTCCTCGGGAAGGTGCTGCAGGTCCAGCCGTACGGACTTTTCCAGTACCGCTATGCCGCCCGACCCGAGACGGAACCACAGCCGGGCGCCAGTACGGTGGTGACCTTCCGCCTGGAGCCGGAGGGGGCCGGCACCAGGCTCTTCGTGACCGAGCATGGATTCGAGCAGATCGCCGGATCGATGGTGGAGGCCCGTGAACTGGCCGCGGTGAACCTCACGGCGTGGCGAGCCGGGTTCGCCACGTTGAGCGATCTGGCCCGCCGCCGTTGAACGCCGCACGCGCGCGTTGCTTGGCCAACCCGGCTCTTGGTTTGGGCGCAGCCGGCCGGGAACGGAGTCAGTTCATGATGACAGGTTCGTGCATCACCGGGAAATTGACGCTGCGGGCAATGAAGCACACCTGGTTCGCGTCGTGGTGCAGTTTCTGCGCCAGTTCGTTGTGGGCCGGGTCAGCAACAGTGACGCGCGGTCGAAGCGTTACGGAAGTAAATTCGCCGCTGCCGTCCCGGTTCAGGTGCAAGGTGCCCTCGGCGTCGTCCGTGTACTCGGTCACCACGATGCCGTTTTTCACCGCAACGTGCAGGTAGGAGAGCATGTGGCACTGGGACAGCGCCGTGAGCAGGAGCTGTTCCGGATTCCACCGGTCCTTGTCCCCATGGAAGGTGGGGTCGGCTGTGCCGGCGAGATCCGGAAGTCCGGGCGCGGTGATGACGTGGTCACGTCCGTAGCTCCGGTATGACGAAGTGCCTTCGCCACGGTTGCCGGTCCAGGCGAGCGATATGCGGTAGCGGTGGTTGCTGAGGTCCATGACCGGATTAAAGCACGTCCAGAAGTTATGCGCGGGGAGCCGTGGTCTTTCTTTATGCTGGTGCGGTCGCACGCGGTGATTTTATACAGTGCAGCGTGTTCGGCAGACGCCAACAACTCGAATCCTTGGGAAACGTCCACGTTATAGAAACCGGGCCACTGAAGGTAGGGGTTGAACTGCCGCGCCCGTTCGGCATCTCCCAAGTACACGTACTCTGCACCAGTGCGCTTCAAGGCAGCACACACCTCCGGATCGCGATGGATATCTCGAAAGCGTGATCGCAGGAACTTCTCGTCCGCAGTTCGGTCCGCGAACCCGTACTGGGAGTAGACGACACGTCGTCCCGTGAGCGCGTAAATGAACGTCGATCCGTTGAACGGGTCCCCGATGATGGTTGCGTCCGCGGGCAGGACGTCGGCCAAGGACTTGATGAAGTCTTGCTCGCCTGGCAGCATGCTGCGGCCGAACTCGTCCGATTCAACGTCATAATGAGGCGTTGCCGCCATCTGGCGTGTGTCATAGCGGAAGGACCCCGAAGCTACTACAGTAAAGACCCCTGCGGCTACGATGGCAGCCGCAGCGACACCTCGTCCATTGACCGGCACGTACCGTATCAGCGCAGCGAGAATTTGATCGAGGGCATAGGCGGCAAATACGCAGGCGACCACGGCGGAGATGGCAGCGATACGAACTGCATCGTGATACCAAAGGCCTGTTATCCACGAGAGCGGCCTCGCGTGGTGAAGGGCGGCCAGGTAGAGAACAACAGTTATGACAAGCCCAACGGCAGCAGGCCAGGTTCTTTTCCGTCGCAGGGCAAACAAGGCGCCGAGGACAACCAGCGGGCCGATCCAGAAGTTGTAGTCACCTAGCTGGATCCGATCGTCATCGGGGGACCTGGGCAGATCGAAGAATAGGCGCTCGATGGCGTCTGGGAACGGTGCAATGACGGCAGTGTTATCCGCCATGCCAGCGACAATGGGGGAGGTACTGATCAGCCAGACCGCGCCACCTGCAGAAAGAGCCCAGAAGGCAACCCAGAGAAACCCTTGCCACCGGTCCCGTAACCATCTGGCCCTGCACATCAGGACGATGTACCGCAGCACATAGATACAGCCCAAGGCGATCAGGGCGAAGATGGCACTGGGATGGATCCAGGCCGCACCCGCGGCCGCTAGCACGAGCACGAGTACGAGTACGAGTGACTTCACAGCCGGGCTTCGCCCGTACGGGTGGGTGGGCCTATCATCCACGGGTGGATCTGAGCGCTGCTGGTACCGGGCGGCAGCGACCTCGATCCCCAGGGCGAGCACCGCCGGCACCAACGCGACGGCCAACGCATTTGGCCACTGCGCACTCCGGCTCTGCTGAATGATGGGAAACGCTATGACGCCGGCGGCCACGACCGGCGTCAGCACCCAAGTCATTCGCCGTTGTGGGAACAGCGCTACAGCCAGGTACGTCAGCGAAGTTGGCCACACGACACACGCCACAATGAGTGTGGCCAGGTTCGCTGAGGTAACGACGTCACCGGGCGACAGTGCCACCAGTGCGTGCCAGCCGGCGGGGTAGAAAGAGCCTGTTCCCTGGCTGTAGATGGGATTGATATCCCAAGGCGATGCCTGCCCGCTCTCCTTGATCCAGCGGAGAGCGTTCACATGAAAGCTGGGATCCCAAGCTTGGTTGACTCTATCGATCTGGTTCATCGCATCGAGCATGGTCCCCGCGTTGAGGACCGCCGCAGCAATCAGCGAGCTAGCTGTGAGGAGTTTCGTCGGCCATCCCGGCCCTGGCTCGGGCAGCATCCGCTGTGGCCGGATCAGCAGGTAGAGGCAAGCAGCGAGAACGGCGGCCAACAAGCTAGTGGCAAGGAGCGTCGACGGCACCCAGCGGATACCGGTGACCCGGCACAGCAGGGTTCCGACCGCTACCAGGGAACCAGAGGCGGCGGGGGCCAAGACCAAGGCCCTCAGATGGTTCAGCCGTAGCCCGCGCAGAACCAGATACCCAGGGATGTAGAAGACCGCCAGAAGCGTTGTCAGCTGGCCGATCGCAACCCAGGACATAGCTTCACCTCGCAGCCCGGTGCACTGCCTCCTGCCAGAATATAGACAGGAGATGCCTGCGGGGAAGCAGTTCCCCGCAGGCATCTCCTAGGCGCGACCGTCGGGGGACGGTCTTTCGCCGTCGTTACTTGTCGGCGGCCTGGGCCTTCAGCGCCCGCACAATTCCATCGCGGCTCTCCAGCACCAGGCGCCGCAGCGCCGGCGAGTCCGCGCCGAGCGCCGCCAGGAACTCGTCGGTGAGGTCCACGGTGGACTGCGTGGCCAGCTGCGAGGGGTAGAGCCCCACCACAATCTGCTGCGCGATCTCATGCGTGCGGGTGTTCCAGATGTCCTCGACCGCGGCAAAGTACGCAGCAGCGTAGGGCTCCAGCAGGGCAGTGTCGTGGACCCGGTTGAAACCGGCGATGACGGACTGCTGGGTGGCGTTGGGCAGATCGCCGCGAACGACGACGGCGTCCCAGGCTGCCGCTTTCGCGTCGGCTGTGGGGATGGCCGCCTTGGCCAGGGCTGCGGCGCGTTGGCCGGTGGCCGTGGCGTCGCGCTCGAGTTCGGCGTCGATCTCCGGCTGACCGAATTCGCCGCCGGCCACCAGCGACGTCAGCAGCTCCCAGCGCAGGTCCGCGTCGACGGTAAGGCCGTCCAGGACGCGCTCGCCGGAGAGGAGCGAAGCCACTGCGTCGAGCTGGGCATCGGTCTGGGCATGCAGTGCGAAGGCCTTGACGAACTGCAGCTGCGCGTCGGAGCCGGCCTCGGCGTTTTGGCTGAGTTCCCACAGATGGTCAGCCGCAGCGAGGGTCAGGCGCTTGCGGTCCGCCGGGTTGACGTAGAAGGCCAGCGTGGTTGCCAGCTGCCGCAGCAGTACCAGCACCACCGAGGAATCGGACTCATAGGCGATGTTGTTCAGGATCAGCTCCGCGTACTCCCGTGCAGGGGTTTCGCCGTCGCGGGTAGCGTCCCAGGCGGAGGCGAGCACCAGGGTCCGCGGCAGGGATTCCGTGAAGTCCTTCACATGGACCTTCGACGTCGCGAGGGAGACCTCGTCCAGCCGGATCTTGGCGTAGGCCAGATCATCGTCGTTCAGGAGCACCAGCGCAGGCCGTTCGAGGCCGGCGAGTTCGGGCACCTCCGTGTGCTCGCCGTCGACGTCGAGTTCCTCGCGGTGGGTGCGTACCAGCCTGCCTTCGGCATCGAGGTTGTAGAAGCCGACGGCGAGCCGGTGCGGCCGAATGGTCGGGAACTCGGGCACCGCGGACTGGAGAATCGCGAACGAGGTGATCTTGCCGCCGTCGTCCGTTGTGATTTCCGGACGCAACGTATTGACGCCAGCGGTCTCCAGCCACAGCGCGGACCATTCCTTCAAGTCGCGGCCGCTGGAAACTTCAAGCTCCGAGAGCAGGTCCTCCAGCTCGGTGTTCTGCCAGGCATGCTTGGCGAAGTATTCGCGCACGCCGGCCATGAACTGCTCCTGGCCGACCCAGGCCACGAGCTGGCGCAGGACGGAAGCGCCCTTGGCATAGGTGATGCCGTCGAAGTTGACCTGCACCGCCTGCAGATCCGGGATATCCGCGACGATGGGGTGTGTGGAGGGCAGCTGGTCCTGCCGGTAGGCCCAGGACTTCTCCATCGAGGCGAAGGTGGTCCAGGCCTGCTTCCACTCGGTGGCCTCCGCGGCAGCCAGCGTGGACATGAACTCGGCAAAAGACTCGTTCAGCCACAGGTCGTTCCACCAGCGCATGGTCACCAGGTCCCCGAACCACATGTGCGCCAGCTCGTGCAGGATGGTGATGGCCCGGCGCTCCACCATGGCCTCGGCGACCTTGGACCGGAAGACATAGTTCTCCAGGAAGGTCACAGCGCCCGCGTTCTCCATCGCGCCGGCGTTGAACTCGGGGACGAAGAGTTGGTCGTACTTGGCGAACGGGTAGGTGGTGTCGAACTGCTTTTCATAGAACGCGAAGCCCTGGCGCGTGAGTTCGAAGATGTTCTCCGCGTCCATGTACTGCATCAGCGACTTGCGGGCGAAGACGCCCAGCGGGACGGTGCGGCCATCGGAGCTGGTGAGCTCGCTGCGCACCGACTGGTACGGGCCGGCGATGAGCGCGGTGATGTAGGAGGAGATGCGCGGGGTCGGCTCGAAGTCCCAGGTGGAGGCACCATTGCCTTCCCCGATGGCCCCTGCAGCGACGGGCTCGGGGGTGGGGGAGTTGGAGATGACGTCCCAGTGCGACGGCGCAGTTACCGTGAACCGGAAGGCAGCCTTCAGATCCGGTTGCTCAAAGACGGCGAACATGCGGCGGGAATCGGGCACCTCGAACTGGCTGTAGAGGTAGACCTCGTTGTCCACCGGGTCCACGAAGCGGTGGAGCCCCTCGCCGGTGTTCATAAACAGCGCGTCCGCGTCAATGGTGAGGACGTTGGACGCCGCCAGGTTGGGCAGCTGGATGCGGACGCCGTCGGAAACCTCCGCAGGGTCCAAGTCCACACCGTTAAGCGTTACGGAGCGCACCGTCTCCGTGATGGCGTCGATAAAAGTTGACGCACCCGCCGTTGCCGAGAACTTCACAACGGTCGTGGAGCCGAAGACCTTCTCGCCCCGGGTCAGGTCCAGGGTGACGTCGTAGGACTCGACGTTGAGCAATGCGGCGCGCTCGCGGGCTTCGGCGCGGGTCAGATTCAAACCTGGCAAAGTGATGCCTCCAGTGTCGTAGCGGGTCCCGGCGGGGACGGTGCGGAGTGCAGGGGCGCTGTCTGAAAGGACCCTTGCACAGTGCGGCCATTCTTTCACCGCGCCCGCGGATGTACAGCACCGGCGTGATGCGATGAAGGAAAAGTTGCCGTTCTGTTGCGTCGCCGGTCCGGGCCTGGCCGCCAGCAAGCACATTGGTTCAGAGTAGGCTTGAAGCCGTCATTCTTCCGCCCCTCCCGCCTGAAGGACCATATATGCGCGTTCACATTGCCACCGACCACGCCGGACTCGAGCTGAGCCACCACCTGATCGACCATCTGACCGGCAAAGGCTACGAGGTCATCGACCACGGCCCCAAGGAATACGACGCCGAGGACGACTACCCGTCGTTCTGCATCAACGCGGCGCTCGCAGTAGTGGCAGACCAGGCCGCAGGCCAGGACGCCCTCGGCATCGTGCTGGGCGGATCCGGCAACGGCGAGCAGATTGCCGCCAACAAGGTCAAGGGCGCCCGCGCGGCGCTGGCCTGGAACCTGGATACGGCAAAACTGGCGCGCGAGCACAACGATGCGAACGTCGTCGCGGTGGGCGGCCGCCAGCATAGCGTCGACGAGGCTACCGAGATCATCGAAGCGTTCCTGGCCGAGCCGTTTTCCAACGCCGAACGCCACGTGCGGCGGATCGGCAAGATCGCCGCGTACGAAACCACCGGCGAAGTCCCAGCCTAAAGCACATGCCTGAAGGCCACTCGGTCCACCGCCTCGCCGCACAGTTCAATTCCGTCTTCGGCGGTCAGCGCCTGGCCGTAAGCAGCCCGCAAGGCCGTTTCGCTGCCGGCGCGGAGCGGGTCAACGGACACATCCTGGAAGCTGCCCGCGCGCACGGCAAGCAACTTTTCCTGCACTTCGACAACGAGCTGATTCTGCGCGTCCACCTGGGTCTCTACGGCGCCTGGGACTTCGGCGGCGACCAGACCTTCCGCGGCGCCTCCAGCATTGGTGCCCCGCGCCGGGTAGGGGAGCGTGAAGCGTTCGACGACGATCCCGGCCTTGCGTACGACGGCCCGCCGGAGCCGGTGGGCCAGGTCCGCGCCAGGCTTGTGTCAGCCCACGGCTGGGCGGATTTGCGCGGGCCGACGGCCTGCGAAGTGATCACCGAAGGCGAGCGGTCCGCCGTCGTCGCCAAACTGGGACCGGACCCGCTGCAGCCAAATGCCGGCCCGGACGAGTTTGTCCAGCGGCTGACCTCCAAAGGCTCCGCGGTGGGCACACTGTTGATGAGCCAGGACGTCATCGCCGGTGTCGGCAACATCTACCGGGCCGAGACGCTGTTCCGCCGCGGGCTGAATCCCTGGCGGCCGGGCAAAAGCCTGTCTACCGAGGAGGCGGCGCTGCTGTGGGAGGACATTGCCCTGGTCATGCGCGACGGTGTCCGGGACGGGCGGATCATCACTACGCGTGCCGAACACCGTGATGACCGCGGGCTGCCGGTGTGGCCGGACAACGCGCACTATGTCTATCAGCGCCAGGGGATCGGCTGCCGCGTCTGCGGCACTGATGTCGTGCTGGCGGAGATGGGAAACCGCAAGCTCTACTGGTGTCCGGGCTGCCAGCAGGCCTGAATGGGGCGTCGGGCCTGCCGATTTGCGAAACAGGTCTGTGGTCATGCTAGAGTTTCAACGTCCTGGGGATGTAGCTCAATGGTAGAGCCTCAGTCTTCCAAACTGATTACGCGGGTTCGATTCCCGTCATCCCCTCTGCGATGAGACGGGCCGGCAGCGGTCCGTCTTTTTCGTTAAGGCGGCAGAGTTTTTGCCGCCGCCGATTGTGCACGGAGTCTGCTTAGGCCGTAGACTTGCCGTGCACTACGGGGCGTAGCGTAGTGGCTAGCGCGCCTGCTTTGGGAGCAGGAGATCGCAGGTTCGAGTCCTGTCGCCCCGACTCTGTATTCTTGGTGCAGATCCAACCCCTATAGCTATCAGGAGTTCTAACGCTGTGAAGAGCGCTGTCGAAAACCTCACCCCCACCCGGGTCAAGCTCAATGTTGAGGTTCCCTTTGAGGAACTCAAGCCCAGCATTGACGAGGCCTACAAGACAATCGGCTCCCAGATCCAGGTGCCTGGCTTCCGCAAGGGCAAGGTTCCCTCCAAGCTCATCGATCAGCGGGTTGGACGCGGCTATGTCATCGAGACGGCCATCAACGAGGGCCTGAACGGTTTCTACCAGAACGCTGTGCAGGAGAGCGGTATCCGCCCCCTGAGCCGCCCCGAGGTTGAGATCACCGAGGTCCCGGACCCGGCTGCCACCGAAGGCCAGCTGTCCTTCCATGTCGAGGTGGACATCCGCCCCGAAATCGAGCTGCCGGAGTATTCCGGCCTCGAGGTCACCGTGGAAGCTGCCGAAGCCAGCGACGCCGACGTCGAAAAGGCCTTGGACGACCTGCGCGGCCGGTTCGGCACGCTGAAGTCTGTCGACCGTCCCGCCGCCCAGGATGATTTCATCACCATCGACCTCACCGCCAAGGTGAACGGCGAAGAGGTTGATTCCGCAGCGGATCTGTCCTACCAGGTCGGCGCCGGAACCATGCTCGAGGGCATGGACGAAGCCGTAACCGGCCTGAGCGCCGACGAAGACGCCACCTTCATGACCACGCTGGCCGGTGGCGAGCACGCCGGTGAAGAAGCCGAGGTCAAGGTTGTCATCAAGGCCGTCAAGGAGCGCGAGCTGCCGGAGGCAAACGATGACTTTGCCCAGCTGGCCAGCGAATTCGACACCATTGCCGAGCTGAAGGAAGACCTGGCAAAGCAGGCTGCCGACAGCAAGGTCATGGAGCAGGGCGTCGAAGCACGCGACAAGGTGCTGGACAAGCTGATGGAACTCGTTGAGGTTCCCGTTCCCGAATCCGTAATTGAAGAGCAGCTCGAGCAGCACTTCCGCCCGGAGAACAGCGACGGCAGCGAAGAGCACGACACCGAAGAGCACCGCGCTGAAGTTCGCCAGAACACCGAGCGTGCCTTCCAGAACGAAATCATCCTCGACGCCGTGGCGGACAAGGAAGAGGTCGGCGTCAGCCAGGCAGAGCTGATCGACTACATCGTTTCCTCCGCCAGCCAGTACGGCATGGATCCGAACCAGTTCGCACAGCTCATCGACCAGAGCGGCCAGGTGCCGATGATGGTTTCCGAGGTTCGCCGCCGCAAGGCCCTGGCGAAGGTGCTGGAGCTGGCCAAGGTTACCGACACCAACGGTGCCGAGGTCGACCTCAGCGACTTCGTCCGCCCCGCCGGTGAGGAAGAGCCGAACGTTGAGGACATGATCGCAGCTGCGCAGGCAGAAGCCGCACAGGCTGAGGAAGCCCCGGCAGAGGCTGCGTCCGAGGAGAGCGCGGACGACAGCGCTGCCGAGTCCAAGGCCTAAACAGCAAAGTTCCATGGCGGCCGCCTGCCCCTCACGGGGTGGGCGGTTGCCGCGTTTAAACACCGGCCTGCAACGTCCCGGCGCGCTGATGCGCCGTCAGCGAACAGCCCGTAAATAAGGCAGAAACGGGCACCGATCCGCGTTAGTGTCCAAGAAGGAAAAAGAACCTGGGGACTGCACCGGCCACCGGTGCAGCCTGTGGGGACAAGCGAGAGGTATTTCAGAATGTCCAGTGAATCAACCACTCCGAAGATGGCCACCGTCGACCCGGCCACCCGGGAAGACTACATCTACAACCGCCTGCTGAAGGAACGCATTATCTGGCTTGGCTCGGAAGTGCGGGACGAGAACGCCAATGCCATCTGTTCCCAGCTGCTGCTGCTTTCGGCCGAGGATCCTGACAAGGACATCTACCTCTACATCAACTCGCCCGGCGGCTCGGTGACGGCAGGCATGGCCATTTATGACACCATCCAGTTCATTCCGAACGATGTCGTCACGGTCGCCACCGGCCTGGCAGCTTCCATGGGCCAGTTCCTGCTGTCCTCGGGAACGAAGGGCAAGCGCTACGCCACTCCGCACGCGCGCATCCTGATGCACCAGCCCTCCGGCGGCATCGGCGGTACCGCGTCCGACATCAAGATCCAGGCCGAGCTGATTCTGCACATGAAGCGGGTCATGGCGGAGCTGACCGCGGAGCAGACCGGGCAGAGCGTGGACCAGATCCTCAAGGACAATGACCGCGACAAGTGGTTTACCGCCGAGGAAGGCCTCGAGTACGGCTTCTTCGACAAGATCTCGGCCCACGCCGGCGGCGTTACCGGCGGCGGCGGAACTTCACAGGATTCATGATCGCAGGTTCTGCGACACGGCCCTACGATCATTAGAAGCAGGAGAATCACGATGAACCACAATTTTGCTGCCGCTGCCGGCGGCCACGCAGCCAACCTTCCGACCAGCCGCTACGTGCTGCCGCAGTTCGAGGAGCGCACGCCTTACGGCTTCAAGCGCCAGGACCCCTACACCAAGCTCTTCGAGGACCGGATCATCTTCCTCGGTGTGCAGGTGGACGATGCCTCGGCAGACGACGTCATGGCGCAGCTGCTGGTCCTGGAATCCACGGATCCGGACCGCGACATCACGCTGTACATCAACTCGCCCGGCGGCTCCTTCACCGCGATGACGGCAATCTACGACACCATGCAGTACATCCGTCCCGAGATCCAGACCGTGTGCCTCGGACAAGCGGCCAGTGCGGCCGCCGTGCTGCTGGCTGCTGGTACCCCGGGCAAGCGCCTGGCGTTGCCGAACGCGCGGGTGCTGATCCATCAGCCGGCACTCGGCGGCGGTGAGCGCGGGCAGGCTTCTGACCTGGAGATCCAGGCAGCCGAGGTCATGCGTATGCGCACCTGGCTCGAAGACACACTGGCGCTGCACAGCGGCAGGACCTCGGACCAGGTCAACGTTGACATCGAGCGTGACAAGATCCTGACGGCCGAGGACGCACTGTCCTACGGCCTGATCGATCAGGTCCTCGATTCGCGCAAGATCCACAAGCCGGCCATCAACAAGGCCTAATGATTGTGTACCGGCAATTTCATTGCTGATCCACCGAGCCCGTGGTGCTTAACATGGCACCACGGGCTCTGTGGTTACTGAAACTGTCAGCCAAGTGATTTAGAGTGGAAGCTAGTCAGCCGCCTTCATTCGTCTGAGCATGGGAGCTCCGCACGCCGCTCCCGGGCGTTGACCGATTCCAGTAGGACCAAGTAAGGGGACTGAATATGGCTCGCATTGGTGAGAGCGCTGACCTGCTCAAGTGCTCCTTCTGCGGCAAAAGCCAGAAACAAGTCCGGAAGCTGATCGCTGGCCCCGGCGTCTATATCTGTGACGAATGCATTGAGCTCTGCAACGAGATCATCGAAGAGGAGCTCTCCGAGGTCTCGGACCTCGGTTCCTTCGAGCTGCCCAAGCCGCGTGAAATATTCGATTTCCTGCAGGAATACGTTATCGGACAGGAACCGGCAAAGCGGGCACTGGCTGTTGCCGTTTACAACCACTACAAGCGCATCCAGTCGGGGCACGCGCCCAAGAGCTCAGCGAACCTCGCGGACACCAGTCCGCTGGATGACGTTGAGGTCGGCAAGTCCAACATTCTGCTGATCGGTCCTACCGGTTGCGGCAAGACCTATCTGGCCCAAACGCTGGCACGCCGGCTCAACGTTCCCTTTGCCGTCGCAGATGCAACTGCCTTGACCGAAGCCGGCTACGTCGGGGAAGACGTCGAGAACATTCTGCTCAAGCTCATCCAAGCCGCTGACTATGACGTCAAGAAGGCCGAGCAGGGCATCATCTACATTGACGAGATCGACAAGATCTCACGCAAGAGCGAGAACCCCTCCATCACCCGCGACGTTTCCGGTGAAGGTGTCCAGCAGGCACTGCTGAAAATCCTTGAGGGAACCGTAGCCTCCGTGCCTCCCCAGGGCGGCCGGAAGCACCCGCATCAGGAATTCATCCAGATTGACACCACCAATGTGCTGTTCATTGTGGCCGGAGCCTTCGCCGGGCTGGAGGAAATCATCGGTTCACGCGCCGGACGCAAGGGCATCGGGTTCGGCGCCCCGTTGAGCGACGCCAGCAAGGACGCTGACAGTTACGGCGAAGTCATGCCGGAAGACTTGCTGAAGTTCGGCTTGATCCCCGAATTCATCGGCCGGCTGCCGGTGATCACTACGGTGTCGAACCTTGACCGTACCGCGCTGATCCAGATCCTCACCGAACCCAAGAATGCACTGATTAAGCAGTATCAGAAAATGTTCCAACTGGACGGTGTTGAACTCTCCTTCGAACCGGAGGCCCTGGAGGCCGTCGCCCAGCTTGCGCTGGAACGGGGGACAGGTGCCCGTGGACTACGGGCCATTGTCGAGGAAGCTCTGCAGCCGGTGATGTTCGACCTGCCCAGCCGCGAAGACATCGCTTCCGTGGTGATTACCGCCGATGTGGTGAACGGCAAGGGGGAGCCCTCCCTCATTTCCCACGACGTGGTTGCCAAGCGACGGAACAAGTCCGCCTGACCGGAACGGGCGCCGCACAATCCAGACAGACGACCAGGTAGAGGACGGAATATGGCCCGCATTGGTGGAAACGGCGACCTGCTCAAATGCTCTTTCTGCGCCAAAAGCCAGAAACAGGTCCGAAAGCTGGTCGCGGGCCACGGGGTCTACATCTGTGACGAATGCATCGAGCTGTGCAACGAGATGCTTGCGGAAGAATTTTCGGTAGCAGCCGAGCCTGCCGCCTTCGAACTACCCAAACCGCGGGAGATCTTCGAGTTCCTGCAGGAATACGTCATCGGGCAAGAGCCTGCCAAGCGCGCCCTGGCTGTTGCGGTCTACAACCACTACAAACGTACCCAGCCGGCTCCGGTATCCGAAGCTTCTCCTGATTCCGCCGACATCGGCCCACTGGCCGACGTCGAGGTTGGCAAATCCAATATCCTGCTGGTGGGTCCCACGGGCTGCGGCAAGACTTTTCTCGCGCAGACCTTGGCACGCAGGCTCAACGTTCCGTTCGCGATAGCCGATGCGACGGCCCTGACCGAGGCCGGCTACGTTGGCGAAGACGTCGAGAACATTCTGCTCAAGCTTCTGCAGGCCGCTGACTACGATGTCAAGAAGGCCGAGCAGGGGATCATCTACATTGACGAGATCGACAAGATCTCGCGCAAGAGCGAGAACCCTTCCATCACCCGCGACGTTTCCGGTGAAGGTGTCCAGCAAGCGCTGCTGAAGATCCTCGAGGGGACCGTAGCCTCCGTTCCGCCGCAGGGCGGCAAGAAACAATCGCAGCAAGAAGCCATCCAGATCGATACGACCAACGTGCTCTTTATCGTGGCAGGCGCCTTCGCCGGACTCGAGGAAATCGTTGACGGCAGGTCCGGAGGCAAGGGAGTCGGCTTTGGCGCCGCACTGCGCGAGGTTTCGACGGACGGGGACAGCCAAGGACAGGTCATGCCGGAGGATTTGCTCAAGTTCGGGCTGATACCGGAATTCATCGGACGCCTGCCGGTGATCACCACGGTATCGAAACTGGACCGTCCGGCGTTGATGCAGATCCTGACAGAGCCGAAGAACGCACTGATCAAGCAGTACCAGAAGATGTTCCAACTCGACGGTGTGGAACTTTCGTTCGAGCCGGAGGCCCTCGAAACGGTAGCGGAACTCGCGCTCGAACGGGGGACAGGTGCCCGCGGACTGCGGGCCATTGTCGAGGAAGCGCTGCAGCCGGTGATGTTCGAGATACCGAGCCGGCAGGATATCGCTTCCGTGGTCATTACCGGCGACGTCATCAGGGGCGAAGGCTACCCCATCCTGATCCCGCAGGACGTTGCTGCCCTGCGCCGGAACAAATCCGCCTGATTCCGGGTTGGGCATTTTAGTACCACAACTGTTTCCACAATAAGGAGTTCTGAGTATGTCCGAAAACAACTCACCATCGACCGTTGATTTCTGGTTCGACCCGGCATGCCCGTTCGCATGGATCACCTCACGCTGGATGCTTGAGGTGGAAAAGGTCCGTGAGGTTAAAGTGGACTGGCACGTCATGAGCCTGGCAGTACTGAACGATGGCAGGGATGAGTTGCCCGAGAACTACAAGGAATTCCTGAAAACTGCCTGGGGTCCGGTCCGCGTCATCATTGCCGCCCGGGAACTGCACGGTGCCGACTACGTTAAGCGGCTGTACGACGCCATGGGAACGCGTATCCACAATGAAGGCAACAAGGACATCGAATCTGTCATAGCGGCATCGCTGGCGGAAGTGGGCCTGCCGGCGGATCTGGCAGGATTCGCCACTTCCGACGAGTATGACGAGGAGTTGCGTGCCAGCCATGAGGAAGGCATCAGCCTGGTAGGCGACGAAGTCGGAACCCCGGTAGTCGCTTTCAACGGAACCGCCTTCTTCGGACCGGTACTGACCCGGATTCCCCGCGGAGATACGGCCGGGCGGATCTTCGATGGCGCAGTCGCGCTGGCGGAATTCCCGTACTTCTACGAGATCAAGCGCTCCCGCACGACCAGTCCCGAGTTCAACTAAGGCAACGACACGCTGGAGATTTAGCGGAAAAAATTTCGCAAACTCTGGCGTGTCGGCTTGCAGGGGAGTATAAATATTTATACGCATCCCCCAAAAGATGCGGGAACGAACACCAAAGATTCAGAGACAAGTTGAATGGACTCAGTTCCACCAACTGCCAGCCAGTGACAAGGCTTGGAAGACCTGGAGTTCTGCGGAGTTCGGGAGATTCTGAATGTCACTATATGAATCATCGAGTCGAAGCCCCACCAACGGCTAAACGCTGATGGGGCTTCCCCTCGTTAATGGCTGGTTACGCCGGGCTCTTCAGCTGGGGCGAGTTCGACGCCGGAGACTGTTAATTCACCGTCCGCTTCCGTGAGCTTCAGCTCGTTGGCGTTGCCTGCCGCCTTCAGATCGCCCAGACCGGCTTCAAGCTGTGCCACCTGCTTCGCGGATCCGCTGATCAACGCAGTCACGACCTCGGTACGCTGCTTGACCTTGGCCTCGGACTTTGCTTTGCGGATGCCGCCGAGCGCCAGGCCGACTGTGCCGAGCAAATCCTTGTCGGCGTCCACGGCGATACCGGACAGCGCCGCCGTCGTCGGCCATTCGGTGCGGTGGACGGAGCCGGCGCGCCACCATCCCCACACTTCCTCAGTGGCGAACGGCAGGAAGGGTGCGAAGAGTCGCAGCAGGGCGTCCAGGGTTGTGGCCAGCGTCGCCAGCACACTTGCCTGCTCCGCTTCACCGGCACCGCCGTAGGCACGGTCCTTGATGAGCTCGACATAGTCGTCGGTGAAGGACCAGAAGAAGCTCTCGCTGATCTGGAGCGCCCGGGCGTAGTCGTACTTCTCGAATGCCGCGGTAGCCTGCTCGACCACATCGGACAGTTGGCCCAGCAGCGACTTGTCCAGCGGGTTGGTGATCACAGATGCATCGGAGGAAATGATCGACGTTTCGGTGGCCCCCAGATTCAGCACAAACTTGGAGGCGTTGAGCAGCTTGATGGCCAGCCTGCGGCCGATCTTCATCTGCGCGATTTCGTAGGCCGTGTCCGCACCCAGCTTGGCCGAAGCGGCCCAATAGCGCACCGCATCGGCGCCAAACTGCTCAAGGACATCCGTAGGAACCACGACGTTGCCCTTGGACTTGGACATCTTCTTGCGGTCCGGGTCCAGGATCCAGCCGGAGATTGCGGCATGCTTCCACGGTGCGCAGTTATTGAGCGCGTCCGCGCGCACTGCTGTGGAGAAGAGCCAGGTGCGGATGATGTCATGGCCCTGCGGACGCAGGTCGAACGGAAAGACCTTGCCGAAGAACTCTTCGTCGCGGCTCCACTTGCCTACGATCTGAGGCGTCAGCGAGGACGTGGCCCAGGTGTCCAATACATCGGCGTCTCCGGTAAAGCCGCCGGGAACGTCGCGCTGTGATTCGTCGTAACCCGGGGCTGGTTCCGCGGCGGGATCCACCGGCAGCATCTCGTCCGCGGGCAGCACCGGATTGTCGTAATCCGGATTCCCCGCGGAGTCCAAGGGGTACCAGACCGGGATCGGAACGCCGAAGAAACGCTGGCGGGAGACCAGCCAGTCACCGTTGAGGCCTTCGATCCAGTTTTCGTAGCGGGAGCGCATGAAGGCCGGATGGAACTCGATGTCCCGGCCACGGCCGATCAGCCGTTCCCGGCGTTCGGCGTCGCGTCCGCCGTTGCGGATGTACCACTGGCGGGACGTGACGACCTCGAGCGGCTTGTCGCCCTTTTCGTAGAAGTTGACCGGATGGGACATCTTCTTCGGCTCGCCGTCCAGTTCTCCGGCAGCGCCCAACAGTTCGACGACTTTCTCCTTGGCGGAGAAGACAGTCTTGCCGGCGATCTCGGCGTAATTGGCCTTGCCCTCGTCAGAAGTGATCCATTCCGGAGTTTCGGCGGCGATGCGGCCGTCCCGTCCGACAATGGCCCGGGTAGGCAACTGCAGTTCACGCCACCAGGTGACGTCGGTGAGATCGCCGAAAGTACAGACCATGGCAATGCCGGCGCCCTTGTCCGGCTTGGCCAGCGGGTGGGCCTTGACCTCTACTTCGACGCCGAACAACGGGGATTTCACCTTCGTGCCGAACAGCGGCTGGTAGCGCTCGTCGTCCGGATGGGGAACGAGGGCCACGCAAGCGGCCAGCAGCTCGGGCCGGGTGGTTTCGATGTGGATCTTTTCGCCGGCCGGCGTTTCGAAGGCGTAACGGTAGTATGCACCGGGCATGTCCCGGTCTTCGAGTTCCGCCTGGGCAACCGCAGTGCGGAACGTGACGTCCCACAGCGTCGGAGCTTCGGCCATATAGGCGTCGCCGGCGGTCAGATTCGCCAGGAAGGCGCGCTGGGAGACGGCGCGGGAAACATCGTCGATGGTCCGGTAGGTCAGTTCCCAGTCGACGGACAGGCCGAGCGTGCTGAAGAGGTTTTCGAAGACCTTTTCGTCCTCGACGGCCAGCTCCTCGCAGAGCTCGATGAAGTTCCGCCGGGACACGACGTCGAAATCACGCTGGTTCTTTGCGGGCTTGGCCGGTGGCTGGTAATCGGGGTTGTACGGCACGGACGGGTCGCAGCGGACACCGTAGAAATTCTGCACGCGGCGTTCGGTGGGCAGGCCATTGTCATCCCAGCCCATCGGATAGAAAACGTTCTTGCCCTGCATGCGCTGGAAGCGGGCCAGAACGTCGGTCTGCGTGTAGGAGAACATGTGGCCCACATGCAGCGAACCCGACGCGGTCGGCGGGGGAGTGTCGATCGAGTAGACCTGTTCCCGGGTGGTGTCCGGATTGAACTTGTAGGTTCCTTCCTCGCGCCACCGCTGGGTGAGGACAGCCTCGAGGCCCTCGAGGGCCGGCTTGTCGGGGACGTTTACGGTTGCGGGCGTGTCTGTGCCCGGTTCATGTTCAGCCATGGGGTCATTCTCCCATGACCGCGCGAACGGATTCATATCCGCGGTCCGGCCCCTGCCGGTAGGCTCCTGCCGGGAGGGCGCTGTCCGGCGTAGCATGCGGCTATGGGAAGCATCCGGATCAAACGCATCTACGAAGAAGCCGAACCAGCGGACGGATACCGCGTGCTGGTGGACCGGCTGTGGCCCCGGGGCATCAAGAAGGAAGACGCGCACATCGACCTATGGCTCAAAGACGTCGGTCCCTCCGACGGGCTCCGCAAAGAGTTCGGCCACGATCCGGAGAAATTCGATGATTTTGCCCAGGCCTACCGCAAGGAGCTACGGCAGTCAGATGCTGTCCAAGTCCTGATCGACGCTGCCGGAAAACATGACCGGATGACCTTGCTCTTCGGCGCCAAGGACAAGGAGCACAACCAAGCGGCTGTGTTAAACGAGTACTTAATAGCGAAATTGCGCTCCTGACATGCTTACGCTGGTCCTGTGACCAAACGTGCAGTAGTAACCGGGGCAAGTTCAGGCATCGGCGAGGCATCAGTAAGGGCGCTGTGTGCCAGTGGCTGGGACGTGATCGCTGTTGCGCGCAGAGCGGAGCGGCTCGAAGACCTGGCCGCCGAAACCGGGGCCACCGCTTATGCCGCCGACATTACCGATGCTGCCTCCGTGGACCGACTGGTCAAGAATGTGCTGGCAACCGGCAGTGTCGATGCGCTGGTCAATATCGCCGGTGGCGCCTTCGGTGCGGATTCGATGCTTGACGCCAAGCTGGCCGACTGGGAGCAGATGTACAACGTTAACGTCCTCGGTACGCTGCGCATGATCCAGGGATTCCTCCCGGCCCTGCGCGAGAACGGGGAAGGTTCCGTGCTGCTGCTGACGTCGACGGCGGGACTGGCGGCCTACGAAAACGGCGGCGGATACGTGGCGGCCAAGTTCGCAGAGCATTCGATGGCGAACACCCTGCGGCTCGAAGAAGCAGAACACAACGTGCGCGTGATCGAGATCGCCCCGGGTCTGGTCCGCACCGAGGAGTTCTCGCTCAACCGGCTCGGCGGGGACCGGGCCGCGGCGGACAAGGTCTACCAGGGCGTGGACAAGCCGCTTGTCGCCGCTGATGTAGCCGACGTCGTCGCCTATTCGCTGAATCTGCCGCATCACGTCAATCTGGACCAAATAGTCATCCGGCCGGTCGCGCAGGCAGCGGCACACAAGCTGATCCGGCGCTGAACCCGACACCAGGCCGCCGATGTTTCGACATTGGAGGCCGCAGCCATCTAAACTGGAAGGCAACAGCTTGGACCCGGCCATCACCGGTGAGCTTCCGGAAGAAAAGTGCCCGCCAACCGGTGCGGCGCCCAGTAGAACCGGACGGGTAAGCCCGTCACAGCAGTGAATGAGGGGCTGTCCCTCCAGGTTCCGCGAGGAGCCCGGGGAGGTCAGCAAGTGAGGTGGTACCGCGGGTTCCGCTCCCGGCCGCCGGGCTAGTTGAGACAACTGGCACGGCTGCTTGGTTCAGAGCACGTCCTCGCAGGAAGTGTCCACGCTTGCTAGCTGTCTTTCCAGGATGACGAATATGCCCCAGATTTATCCCAAGGCCACCACCGCCGGCGCAGCCGCTGCCCAGAGTTCCCCGAAATTCCCGGAGATCGAGGAACTGGTGCTCAAGTACTGGAAAGAAGACGGCACCTTCCAGGCCTCGATCGACCAGCGCGACGCCGGCGAAAACGGCGCCAACGAATTCGTCTTCTACGACGGCCCGCCCTTTGCCAACGGCCTGCCGCACTACGGCCACCTGCTGACCGGCTATGTCAAGGACATTGTCGGCCGGTACCAGACCCAGCGCGGCAAGCGGGTTGAACGCCGGTTCGGCTGGGACACGCACGGCCTGCCCGCCGAGCTGGAGGCCATGAAGCAGCTCGGCATGACCGACAAGCAGCAGATCGAAACCATGGGCATCGACAAGTTCAACGATGCCTGCCGCACCTCGGTGATGAAGTATGCCAGCGAATGGCAGGCCTACGTGACCCGCCAGGCCCGCTGGGTGGACTTCGAGAACGACTACAAGACTCTCAATGTGGAATACATGGAGTCCGTCATCTGGGCGTTCAAGCAGCTGCACGAAAAGGGCTTGACCTACAGCGGCTACCGTGTGCTGCCCTACTGCTGGAAGGACGAGACGCCGCTGTCCAACCATGAGCTCCGCATGGACGACGACGTCTACAAGAACCGCCAGGACCAGACGGTCACCGTGACCTTCCCGATCGTCGCGGGTGACAGCGCGCTCGGCCGCGAGCTGGCCGGCGTCAACGCCCTGGCCTGGACCACTACGCCCTGGACCCTGCCCACCAACCAGGCCCTCGCCGTCGGGCCTGAAATCATCTACGCCGTGGTCCCCGTCGGCCCCAACGGCAGCACCGCCGCGGGGGATAAGTTCCTCATCGCGCAGGACCTGCTGGGCAGCTACGCCAAGGACCTGGGGTACGACGACGGCGCTGCCGCTGCCGACGCTGTCACCGCCACCTACACCGGCACCCAGCTGGATGGCCTGCAGTACGAACCGCTGTGGGATTACTACACAGACGCCGAAAAGTGGGGCACCGGGACGTCCTGGCGCTTCGTCGTGGCGGACTACGTGACCACCACGGACGGTACCGGTTTGGTGCACCAGGCTCCGGCCTACGGTGAAGATGACCAGAGGGTCTGCGAAGCCCACGGCATCCCCGTCATCGTTTCCGTGGACGAAGGCGCCAAGTTCCTGCCCTACTTCAGCGAGGGCCCGCTCTCTGAGATCGCCGGGCTGCAGGTCTTCGAGGCCAACAAGCCGATCACCCGCGTCCTCAAGGCCCAGGGCCGGCTGGTCCGCCAGGCCAGCTTCGAGCACAGCTACCCGCACTGCTGGCGCTGCCGCAACCCGCTGATCTACCGCGCCATCTCGTCCTGGTACGTCGAGGTCACCAAGATCAAGGACCGGATGGTCGAGCTGAACCAGCAGATCAACTGGATCCCGGACAACGTCAAGGACGGACAGTTCGGCAAGTGGCTGGAAAACGCCCGCGACTGGTCCATCAGCCGCAACCGGTACTGGGGCAGCCCCATTCCGGTCTGGGAATCGGACAACCCGGACTACCCGCGCCAGGATGTCTACGGTTCGCTGGCCGAGATTGAAGCCGACTTCGGCCGGCTGCCGTTGAACGAGGCGGGCGAGCCGGACCTGCACCGGCCGTTCATCGACGAACTCACCCGGCCCAATCCGGACGACCCCACCGGCAAGTCCACCATGCGCCGCGTGGAGGATGTGCTGGACGTCTGGTTCGACTCGGGTTCGATGCCGTACGCCCAGGTCCACTACCCGCACGAAAACCAGGACTGGTTCGAGCACCACAATCCGGGTGACTTCATCGTCGAGTACATTGGCCAGACCCGCGGCTGGTTTTACACGCTGCACATCCTGGCTACCGCACTCTTCGACCGGCCGGCGTTCCGCAACGTGATCAGCCACGGCATTGTGCTCGGTTCGGACGGGCAGAAAATGTCCAAGAGCCTGCACAATTACCCGGATGTCTCCGAGGTGCTGGACCGCGACGGCTCCGACGCCATGCGCTGGTTCCTGATGTCCTCGCCGATCCTGCGCGGCGGCAACCTCATCGTCACCGAACAGGGCATTCGCGACGGTGTCCGCCAGGTCATCCTGCCGCTGTGGAACGTATGGCACTTCTTCAAGCTCTACACCAACACCGCGGACAACGGCGCAGGCTACGAGGCGAAGTCCGTTGCCGGCGACACTGCCCGCATTGAGTCCCTGGACTCCCTGGACCAGTACATCCTGGCCCACACCGGCGACCTGATCCGCTCCATCACGGAGAGCCTGGACAGCTACGACGTCTCCGGAGCCTGCGACGCGCTGCGCGAGTACCTGGACACGCTGACCAACTGGTACGTGCGACGCAGCCGCCAGCGGTTCTTCGACGAGGACCAGGACGCATTCGACGTGCTCTTCACCTGCCTCGAAGCGGTGTGCCGTTCCGCGGCGTCGCTCCTTCCCCTGGTGACGGAGGAAATCTGGCGCGGCCTCACCGGAGGCCGCTCGGTGCACCTTGCCGAATGGCCCGACGCCGGCATGTTCCCCGCCAGGGAGGATCTGGTCACCCGGATGGAAAGCACCCGGATCATCTGCTCCGCGGGTTCCAGCCTGCGCAAGGCCGCGAACCTGCGGGTGCGGTTGCCGCTGTCCGAACTGACCGTCGTCGCCGCCGGTGCCGAAGAGCTGGCCGGCGGATACGAGGACATCATCAAGGACGAACTGAACATCAAGTCCGTCCGACTGGTCGACGCCGGTACCGCTTCCCCCGAGGAGTTCGGCATCGAGCAGAAGCTTGTGGTCAATGCCCGGGCCGCCGGCCCGCGGCTGGGCAAGGATGTCCAGACCGCCATCAAGGCGTCCAAATCCGGTGATTGGTCCGTGGACGACGCCGGTGCGGTCACCGCCGGCGGACTGGAACTCCAGCCGCAGGAATACACGCTGGAAACCGTCGTGACGGACAGCGCCGGCGGAGGATCTGCCTCGGTCGCGGTACTGCCCGGCGGCGGTTTCGTGGTGCTCAATACCGAAGTGACTCCGGATTTGGAAGCCGAGGGCGTGGCGCGCGACTTTGTCCGTACCATCCAGCAAGCCCGCAAGGACGCCGATCTGGTGGTCAGCGACAGGATCCGCACCACGGTCAGCGCGGAACAGGCGGTGCTGGATGCCCTGGGCACCCATGAGTCGCTGGTCTCCGAAGAAACGCTGACCGTCGAGCTGGTGCTGGTGCCTTCGGACAACGGCCAGAATGTCACTGTCGAGAAGGTCGAGGGAAAATCATGAGCGACGAATTCGGCGTAGAGAGTGTCTACGCAGAACTGCTCAGCCGTGCTCCGGAAAACAAGATGGAGCCACGGATGGAGCCCCTTTACCGGGCGATGGAGATCCTGGGGGAGCCGAACAAGGCATTCGCCAGCATCCACCTGACCGGCACCAACGGCAAGACGTCCACGGCCCGGATTATCGAAGCGGGACTGCGCGCCCATGGTCTGCGGACCGGGCGCTACACCAGCCCGCATCTGACCAAGGTGACCGAGCGGATCAGCATAGACGGCGAGCCGGTCAAGGATGAGACCTTCGTGCGCATTTGGGATGAAATCCGTCCCTACCTCGAAATCGTCGATACCGAACTGGCTGCTGCGAGCGAGCCGCGGCTGACTTACTTCGAGTGCGTCACCATTCTGGCCATCGCCGTTTTTGCGGACGAACCGGTCGAGGTGGCGGTCATCGAAGTGGGCCTTGGTGGCATCACGGACGCCACCAACGTGATCGATGGCCAGGTTTCCGTCATCACGCCGATCTCGCTGGACCACACAGACCTGCTGGGGGAGACCACCGAAGAGATCGCGTTGGAGAAAGCCGGGATCATCAAGCCGGGCAGTTTCCTGGTCAGCGCGGCCCAGCCGGCCGATGCGGCACAGGTGCTGCTGGAGAAAGCCCGGGACGTGGGCGTGCCGTTCCGGTTCGAAGGAGTCGAATTCGGCGTCGAGTCCCGGCTCATGGCCGTCGGCGGCCAGCAGCTGACCATCGCCGGTCTGGCTGGACGCTACGAAGACCTGCTGTTGCCGCTGCACGGGGCGCACCAGGCGCAGAATGCTGCAGTCGCCGTGGCGGCCCTTGAGGCGTTCCTGGGCGGCGGTGTGAAGGAGCTGAACATCGAACTGCTGCGCGAGGGGTTCAGCCAGGTCACCTCGCCGGGCCGCCTCGAAGTGGTCCGGACCGCGCCCACCGTGATTGTCGATGCCGCCCACAACCCGGACGGCATGCGCGCGACGGCCGCCGCGGTGAAAGAGGCCTTCAACCTCTCGCGGCTGGTGCCGATCGTTGGTGTGCTGCAGGAAAAGGACGCCATCGGCCTGCTTGAGCAGCTGAAGGAACACCTGGGCGAACTGGTGGACGAGATCTGCGTGACGGCGTCCAATTCGCCGCGTGCCATCCCGGCTGAGCAGTTGGCGGAGGATGCAATGGCCGCCGGCTTTGCCGAAGATTCCATCCACGTGGCCCAGAAGCTGGACGACGCGATCGAATGGGCAGTGGAACGGGCCGAAGCACAGAACGATCTCGCCGGCGGAGTCCTGATCACGGGGTCCATCACCTTGGTCGCCGATGCACGCATACTGCTGGGGAAATAACACATGGCGAAACTGACAAAAGCACAACGTGAATGGCGTCCGGATATGCCGAAGAAGCGGCGTTCCATCAAGGTCATGTTCGCCTCGACGGTGCTCCTGCTGGAGGCCTTCGTCGTGTTCTTCGGGACCCTCGTGGCTTTCGGACTGCACAAGGACCGCTTCCCGCAGCCGGTGATTCTCAGCGTCGGCATTGCCCTGGCCCTGGTGCTGGTGTTCTGCTGCGCGCTGGTCCGCAAGCCCGCCGGAATAGCCCTGGGCTGGATCCTGCAGCTGCTGATCATCGCTACCGGATTCGTCGAGCCGATGATGTTCGTCGTCGGCGTGCTGTTCGCGCTGACCTGGTGGTACGGGGTGCGGACGGGGATGCGGCTGGACCGGGAGAATGCCCAGCGCGACGCCCAACAAGCCGAATGGGAACGAACCCACCCGGAAGAAAGGCCGCAGCCGGGGCCGGAGGCAGCAGACAGCTAGCCGGCGGCGGCGTCGCATAGGATTGAACGGGCTCTCGAGCCAGAACTGAAGCGATTTGAGGAGAAGAAAACGTGAGCGTTGAACGCACTCTTGTACTGGTCAAGCCGGACGGTGTGACCCGCGGGCTGACCGGAACCATCCTGGCCCGGGTGGAAGCCAAGGGATACAAGCTCGTCGAGCTGAAACTGGTCAACGCAACCCGTGAACTGCTGGAGCAGCACTACGCCGAGCATGTCGGCAAGCCGTTCTACGAGCCGCTGGTGGAGTTCATGCTCAGCGGGCCGATTGCGGCAGCCGTCTTCGAAGGGCAGCGCGTGATCGAGGGATTCCGTTCGTTGGCTGGATCAACGGAACCGACGGCGTCGGCACCGGGGACAATCCGCGGCGATCTCGGCCGTGACTGGGGCCTGAAGGTCCAGCAGAACCTTGTGCACGGTTCGGATTCGCCGGAGTCCGCCGAGCGCGAGATCGGCATCTGGTTCAGCTGAACCTCCCGCAGCCCGGTCTCCGGCTGCATCGGCAAAGGCCGCGTACATCCTCGCCGGATGTGCGCGGCCTTTGCCGTACGGGGGTTAGCGGCACCTCGCTGCCGCCGGCATCAACCGCCGAGGAACACGTTCATAAAGCGGATGAAAACGCTCGCCGCAGTGGCTACCCAGAGGATGATCGTCAGGGTCCACGCCCAGTCGCTGGCGAAGGCGACCACACCGGCCGGCGCCTTGATCGCCCCGTGCACCAGGTTGCGTACGGTCACCATGACGAACATCGGGATCATCATGGCCCAGACCACTATGCAGTAGATGCACAGGATAAAGATGTCGAACAGCGCCTGGCTCCACAGCCAGACCACGAAGATGAAACCCAGCGTCACCCCGACCTGCAGTCCGATCCAGTACCAGCGGCGGAGCCGGGCGCCGGCGAGCATCGCCATCGCCGTCGTAATCGGCACTGCAAAGGCCACGATCCCGATGAACGGATTCGGAAACCCGAAGATTGCTGCCTGCCACGTTTTGAATACTTCGCCGCAGGAGACCCACGGATTAACGTCGCAGCTGGTGACGTGGCCCGGGTCTACGTAGACGGCCAGCCGCTCCAGGACAAGGATGGCCGAAGCGATCCAACCGACGACGCCGGTGGCGAGCAGGAGCCAAGCGAAGGGTTTGTGCCGAAAATGTACCGCTACGGCGTTGTCCGGACGATGTCCGGCCGGGACGGTTTCTGCGCCGGATTCGGCGTGGGCCGTATGGTGGTTCACCGGGCTCCTCTTCCATCAGGGAATGTCTGGGACGATTCTATCCGCTGCAGAAGCGCCAAATGATAACGAAAACCGGGCCTATATGAGAGAATGGCTCTTGGCTGGTAATGGAACCACATGCCACTACCGGTCCAGCGACAGGCTTCCAGGTTTGTCGGCGATGCTTCCGATATCGGAGCCCATCATCCGGATGGGCCCTGCGGAATCCGCCAGATGACCCTACCGATGAAGAGAATATATGCGGTAGTAGGAAAAGCGCCGCTGGTCCCTGAGTGTACCGCGCCCCACAGATGGCGCGAGCTCGGGAGATACGACAAGGACTTCCGGTGACGGGTGGCCACGTGGCCCGAAGGATAACCGGCTACTTTCCTTGGCGGTACCGGAATGTGGCCGGTGCCTCCAGGGGCTGGAGTGCAGTAATAAATGGATAATGAACAGGTAAACCCGGCAACATCCGAACAGTCGGATACTCCCGGAGCAGCGGGCACGGACAGCGCCGCCGCAATCGCAACACCAGAAGCAACCGAAACTACGGCCAAGGCGCCGGTCAAACGGGCCACCCGGGCCCGACGCAAGCCCGCGGCGGAAACGGCGGAGGCCCCGTCGACAGCCGCGACGGAGGACATCGCAGCAACCGCCGTTGCGGCTACGGATATGGCAGCGCAGCCCGCCGAAGCAGCCGCCGGCCAGGGCGCCGGGGAAGAAGCAGCACCGGCGAAGACCCGCGTGCGCCGGACCCGCAAGACGGCATCGGCACCGGCCGACGAAGGTTCGGCAGCGGGCGTCGCAGTACCGCCCATGCCGACAGAACCTCCCGCAATGGTGGCCGAGGATACAGCTTCGGCAGCAGAGCCGGCTGAAGACGCGGCCGTGGCGAAAGCCCCGCGCAAGCGCAGGAAGGCGCAGCCCCGGACTGAAGCACCGGAGGTCGCCGTGGACAGCGCAGCCCCGCAGGAAGCCGCCGTTGAAACGGCACCGGATGCCGCCGGCGCCGAGTCCGGGACTGTAGCGGAGCCTGGCGAAGCGGATACCTCTGGAAGCACCGTTCCCGCCACGCGCAGCACCCGCACCCGTGCACGCCGAACGGCGGCTCCGAAAGCCACGCAGGAGAGCCCCGACGCAGCCGGACCGGATGCGTCCCCCACAGATACGTCGGCCCCAGCTCCGTCTGGCACAGAGCCGTCTGCCGCAGAGCCGTCTGCCGCAGAGCCGGTTTCCGGCCAGGCCACCGAGAATACAGCCGCGGCAGGGGAAGAGGCGGAAGAGGCCAACGAGCCAGCGGTGCTGAGCCCCTTCGCTGTCCCCGAATCGCCCGTACAGGTCCTCTTCCACGCGCCTGACCTGACCGCTGTCCGCCCCGTCCGTCCGGCCGCCGCCGAGGAAGAGACCGACGAGGATGAAGAAAGCGGCCGTCGCCGCAGCCGCCGGAACCGCCGCAGCAAGGGCCGGAACCGTGCCGACGCAGCCGAAACCGGCACCGAGACCGAGACGGAGACCCAGGGTGAAGGCGCCGAAGAAGCCGCTACAGAGTCCGGCGACGGCGTAACTGCCCGCCGCCGTCGTCGTCGGCGCCGCGGCGACCAGGACCTCGAGCTGACCGGCGGCCAGGACGATGATCCGCCCAACACGGTGACCCGCGTACGCGCTCCGCGTCCGGTCAGCGAGACCCCGCCCAGCGACCGCGTCTCCTCGGTGAAGGGCTCCACCCGGCTTGAGGCCAAGAAGCAGCGCCGGCGTGAATCGCGCGAAACCGGCAGGCGGCGCCAGGTCATCACCGAGGCAGAGTTCCTGGCCCGGCGTGAATCCGTGGACCGCCAGATGATTGTCCGCCAGCGCGATGACAGGATCCAGATCGGTGTCCTTGAAGACGGCGTGCTGGCCGAGCATTTCGTGTCCAAGACGCAGCAAGATTCCCTGATCGGCAACGTCTACGTTGGCAAGGTCCAGAACGTGCTGCCGAGCATGGAAGCGGCGTTCGTTGACATTGGGCGCGGCCGCAATGCCGTGCTGTACGCCGGCGAGGTCAACTGGGAGGCCGCGCATCTGGAGGGCCAGCCCCGCCGGATCGAGAACGCACTGAAGTCCGGCGACTCGGTGCTCGTCCAGGTCACGAAGGACCCGGTAGGCCACAAGGGTGCCCGCCTGACCAGCCAGATCTCGCTGCCCGGCCGCTTCCTCGTCTACGTGCCCGGCGGTTCCATGACCGGCATCTCCCGGAAGCTGCCTGACGTGGAGCGCAACCGACTCAAGAAGATCCTGAAGGAACACGTCCCCGAGGGCGCCGGCGTCATTGTCCGCACCGCGGCCGAAGGCGCCAGCGAAGAAGAGTTGATGAACGACATCAACCGGCTTCGCGCGCAGTGGGAAGGGATCGAACGCAAGTCGACCTCCAACAAGACGCTGCCGCCGGAACTGCTCTACGCAGAGCCTGACCTGACCATCAAGGTGGTCCGCGACGTCTTCAACGAGGACTTCTCGAAGCTCATCGTGTCCGGTGAAGAGGCCTGGGACACCATCGAGGCCTACGTGACCTATGTGGCACCGGATCTCGTGGACAGGCTGGAGAAGTGGACCGGCGCGGACGACATCTTCGCGGCCAACAGGATCGACGAGCAGATCCACAAGGCCCTCGAGCGCAAGGTCTTCCTGCCCTCGGGCGGGTCGCTGGTCATCGACCGTACCGAAGCCATGACCGTGGTGGACGTCAACACCGGCAAGTTCACCGGCTCCGGCGGCAACCTCGAAGAGACCGTCACCAAGAACAACCTGGAGGCGGCCGAAGAGGTAGTCCGGCAGCTGCGCCTGCGCGACATCGGCGGCATCATCGTCATCGACTTCATCGACATGGTGCTCGAGGCCAACCGCGATCTGGTGCTGCGCCGACTGGTCGAATGCCTGGGCCGGGACCGGACCAAGCACCAGGTAGCCGAAGTGACGTCGCTGGGCCTGGTCCAGATGACCCGCAAGCGGATGGGCACCGGGCTGCTGGAGGTCTTCGGCGAGAACTGCGAGCATTGCGGCGGCCGCGGCGTGGTCACCCACGACGAACCGCTGGAGCACCGCCGTGCCGCGGTGGCTGCTGAGCACCACCAGCACCTTGTCCGCGCTGAAAAGCCGGGGCGGCCGGAGAAGCCGTCCCGCAGTGAAAAGCGCCGGAGCAAGAGCCAGAACAACCAGGGCGCTGCGCCCTCGACGCCGGACAATGTTGTGGAACCGGAGCATGAGGACGACGCCGAGCGGCAAGCCAAGGCTCAGGCGGCCCGTGCCGCACTGGCCTCCATCGCCGCCGCAACCCACGCCGCCCATGAGGCCGAGGAACACGAGGCGGCCCGCAAGGCGGAACCGGCTGCAACCCCCGAGGCTCCGGTCCTGACCATCAACGGCGAAAAGGTTGTGCTGCCCCGCGCCGAACACAGCCCGGTAGCGGCCCGCGAAGAGCCGGTCCTGACGCTGGCGAGCCTGACGGATGCCTTCAACAAGGTCAGCCCGGAGATCGTCACGGAGCCGGAGCCGGAAACGCAACCGGAACCTGCGGGAAAGCCTGAGGTGACGCCGACGCCGGCTCCGGAGGCAAAACCTGAGGTGACGGCGCCGCCGGAGCGCCGCGGCCGCCGTCGTCGTGCCGCAAGCAGCCCCCAGGGATCCGCGAATCAAGCCCCCATTGAGCAGCGTGACGGCATGGAGCAGTCCGCGAAGGCGGCCCCGGCAGTTCAGCCGGCCTCCGGAGCGGGCGGCGCCGATGCGTCGGCGGGCCATGAAGAAGCTGGGGCCAAGCCTGATGCCGAGAAAAAGACTCCGGTGCAGCCGGTCATTCTGGGAGTCGGAGTTCCCGCGTCGGAACTCTGATCCCACACTGAGTAATTGCTGCTAGTAACAGGGGCGGTCCTTTCATGTCGAAAGGACCGCCCCTGATGCATTAGGCTGGCAGCAGTGACACGGGGTGCCAGCGACTGGCTGGCTGAGATTTTAGACCCGTTGAACCTGAACCAGTTAGGACTGGCGGAGGGATGTCGCTGCAGTCTTCGGGCCGCTGGCTGGCCAGCGTGGAATTCTGCCGTGCGTGTTCCGCCCTGAGCAGCAACGGAGCAGCCATGACCATTCGAACCACCCCCAGGGTTTTGAGCATTGCAGGAACCGATCCGTCCGGCGGCGCCGGGATCCAGGCGGACCTGAAGAGCATCGCAGCGAACGGCGGCTACGGTATGGCCGCGGTGACCGCCCTGGTAGCGCAGAACACCCAAGGCGTGCGCTCCGTCCACACGCCGCCGGCGTCATTCCTCACCGAACAGCTCACCGCGGTCAGCGACGACGTCTGCATCGATGCGGTGAAGATCGGCATGCTTGGTGACAGCGAGGTGATTGGCACGGTAGGCCGCTGGCTCGCTGAGGTGAGCCCCGCCGTCGTTGTCCTGGACCCGGTGATGGTGGCCACCAGCGGCGACCGGCTGCTGGCTGCGGAAGCGGAGGAAGCGCTGCGCCTGTTGCTCAACCAGGCCCACCTCGTGACGCCGAACCTGCCGGAGCTGGCGGTGCTGCTCGGTGCCGCGCCTGCCGCAGACTGGCAAGAGGCGCTGGCGCAGGGGAGGGAGCTCTCCCGCCGGCATGGCGTGATGGTTCTGGTCAAGGGCGGACACCTGCCCGCGGAGGACTGCCCCGATGCGCTGGTGGATGTGAACGGCCGGCTGGCGGGCGAGGTGGTTGAATTCCGTTCAGGGCGGGTGCGGACGAAAAACACGCACGGGACCGGCTGCTCGCTCTCGGCAGCGATGGCCACGGTGCAGGCCCGGACGGGGGACTGGACGGAGTCGCTCAAAGAGGTCAAGGAGTGGCTGTTCGGTGCGCTGGTGCGCGCTGACGAGCTGGAGGTCGGGAAGGGCAGCGGGCCCATCCACCATTTCCACCAGCACACGCCGCGTCCGGCGGACCGGTTCAGCACGGAAGTCTGGGAACGCACCGCCGGCATCCGGGCCGAGATCATGGAGCTGGATTTTGTGCGGCAGCTCGCGGCGGGGACCTTGAGCGAAGCGCAGTTCGGCTACTACCTGGCCCAGGACGCGCGCTACCTTAATGGCTACTCGCGGGCACTGGCCCGTGCCAGCGCGCTGGCGCCGACCGAGCAGGAACAGCTTTTCTGGGCCAAGAGCGCGCATAACTGCATCGAAGTCGAGGCTCAGCTGCACCGGGAATGGCTCGCCGGCCGCGGCGTCCAGTCGGAACAGGGGCCGGTCACCAAGGCGTACGTGGACCACTTGCTTGCCGTTAGCGCCGCGGGGAGCTACGCGGAGCTGGTGGCCGCTGTGGTTCCGTGCTACTGGCTGTATGCCCACGTAGGCGGTGAACTGTATGACCGGTACAAGTCCGCCGGAGCCGCGGGTCACCCGTACGGCGCGTGGATCGAGACTTATGCGGACGAGGAATTTGCGGAAGCCACCCGGCAGGCCGTGGCAATCATGGACGCGGCTGCCCAGCAGCTGCCGGAGCAGGAACGCGAACGGATGATGGCCGCCTTCGAGCATTCGGCGCGTTATGAGCTCCACTTTTTCGATGCGCCGAGGCTTTATGCTTGAACCACAACCGGTGTGGCCGGGCTAACAGCGCAGTTCCGCGGCGCGCCGCGGGGGCGTCATTTGCAGGAAATAGCGGAAATAGCGTAATCTTGATCTTCGGTGCGAACGCCTTCGAAGGGTAAATCCCGTAGGCGTCACTGCACAGTGCTGGCAGGCATCCTTTTACCGCCTGTATTCAAAGCGCATAACTGTATTAAACGTCGAGAGAAGTGAGTTCCCAAGTGGTGTACGCGATTGTCCGCGCAGGCGGCCGCCAAGAAAAGGTTTCCGTTGGAGACCTCGTAACCCTTGACCGCGTCCCCGGTGGAGCCGGTAGCACCTTCGAGCTGCCCGCGCTGCTCCTGGTCGATGGCGACAAGGTTACCTCCGCAGCTGATGAGCTGGCCAAGGTCAAGGTCACTGCAGAGATCATTGAGAATCTTCGCGGGCCGAAGATTGTCATCCAGAAGTTCAAGAACAAGACCGGCTACAAGAAGCGCCAGGGCTACCGTTCCGAACTGACCAAGGTCAAGGTCACCTCCATCGCGTAATTGCGGTCGGCAGGCTTCCAACAGTTTCCATAGACACAAAAGGTAGGCATAGCAAATGGCACATAAGAAAGGTGCGAGCTCCACTCGCAACGGTCGCGATTCCAACGCTCAGCGTTTGGGCGTAAAGCGCTTCGGCGGCCAGGTTGTTTCCGCTGGTGAGATCATCGTCCGCCAGCGTGGCACCCACTTCCACCCGGGCGCCAACGTCGGCCGTGGCGGCGACGACACCCTGTTCGCCCTCGAGGCCGGTGCGGTTGAGTTTGGTACTCGCCGCGGACGCCGCGTTGTGAACATCGTTGCTGCAGCAGCTGCCGAGTAATTTTCGGCAGTAATACAGCTTTCCAGTGAGGCGGGCCGCGGGTCCGCCTCACTGGTGTTTAACCAGACTAGAATCACTGATGGGCACATCCGGTGTGAACCGGGATCACCTGAAGTAAAAGGAGATAAACGTGGCAACTTTCGTTGACCGGGTTGTATTGCATGTATCCGGTGGAACCGGGGGCCACGGCTGTGTTTCCGTCAAGCGTGAAAAGTTCAAGCCGCTGGGCGGTCCGGACGGCGGTAACGGTGGCAACGGCGGCGACGTCATCCTGCGGGTCGACTCGCAGACCACCACCCTGCTGTCCTACCACCACGCACCGCACCGGCACGCCAGCAACGGCGACTTCGGCAAGGGCGATATGCGCCATGGCAGCAACGGCGAAACGCTGATCCTGCCTGTCCCGGACGGCACCGTGGTCAAGACCAAGGACGGCGAAGTGCTGGCCGACCTCATTGGCGAAGGCGCCGAGTACGTGGCGGCGGCTGGCGGCCAGGGCGGGCTGGGCAATGCCTCGCTGTCGTCGCAGAAGCGCAAGGCTCCTGGCTTTGCCCTGCTGGGGGTCCCCGGCGACGAGCGGGACATCGTCCTGGAGCTGAAGACCGTGGCGGATATCGCGCTGGTAGGCTTCCCCTCGGCCGGTAAGTCGAGCCTGATTGCGGCCCTGAGTGCCGCGCGGCCGAAGATCGCCGACTATCCCTTCACCACGTTGGTGCCCAACCTGGGCGTCGTCCAGGCCGGCGACGTGCGGTTCACCGTCGCCGATGTGCCCGGGCTGATCCCCGGTGCCAGCGAAGGCAAGGGCCTGGGCCACGAATTCCTGCGCCACGTAGAGCGGTGCGCCGCCCTGGTGCACGTTCTCGACTGCGCCAGCCTGGAAGCCGACCGCGACCCGATTTCCGACCTGGAGACCATTGAGGCGGAACTGGCTGCCTACGCCGTCGACCTCAGCTACGCCGGTGCCGACGGCGCCGTCGTGCCCTTGAACGAGCGCCCTCGGCTGGTGGCGCTGAACAAGGTGGATGTGCCCGACGGCAAGGACATGGCGGAATTCGTCCGGCCCGAACTGGAGAAGCGCGGCTATAAAGTCTTCGAAATCTCTGCGGTCAGCCATGAGGGACTGCGCCAGCTGAGCTTTGCCATGGCGGACATCGTCGCCGCGGCACGCCAGGAGGCGGCAGCCGCGCCGGCGCCGGTGAAGGTTGTCCTGCGGCCCCGGGCCGTCAACGAAGCAGGGTTCATCATCCGCAAGGAAGAGAAGAACCTTGAGCCGCTGTACCGGGTGCTCGGCGAGAAGCCGGAGCGCTGGGTCAAGCAGACTGACTTCAACAACGACGAGGCCGTCGGCTACCTCTCGGACCGCCTGGCCAAACTGGGTGTCGAGGACAAACTCTTCAAGGCCGGAGCCGTGCCGGGATCCACCGTGGTCATCGGCGAAGACGACGCCGTTGTCTTCGACTGGGAGCCGACCATGATGGGCGGCGCCGAGCTGCTGGCCGGCGCACCGCGCGGGACCGACATCCGGCTCGACGATTTCAGCGGCCGTCCCACGCGCAGCCAGAAGCGCCAGGAACAGCAGGAGCGCAAGGATGCCAGGGCGGCGGCACGCGCGGAGCTGGAAGCCGAGCGCAAGGCCGGCATCTGGACCGAATCCGTCAATTACAAGCACCACGCCGGAAGCGGGGCCTCGGAAGAAGACGATGAAAGCTAGCTCTCAACCGGCGGACCGTACACTGCTGCGGACCGCCGGCAGGGTAGTAGTTAAGGTCGGCTCATCGTCGCTGACCTCTGTTGCGGGAGGCATCTCCGAGGACGCATTGCTGTCCCTGGTGGACGTGCTGGCCGCGCGCCGCAACACCGGCACGGAGCTGATCCTGGTTTCCTCAGGTGCCATCGCTGCCGGGCTGGCTCCGCTGGGATTGGGGCGCCGCCCCCGTGACCTGGCCACCCAGCAGGCGGCTGCCAGCGTGGGCCAAGGGCTGTTGATGGCCCGCTATACCCAGGCGTTCGGCGCCCACGGCGTGGCCGTCAGCCAGGTGCTGTTGACCGCCGAAGACCTGATGCGCCGCCAGCACTATGCGAATGCCTACCGGGCGCTGAACCGGTTGCTTCACCTCGGCGTCGTTCCGGTGGTTAACGAGAACGACACCGTCGCCACACATGAGATCCGGTTCGGCGACAATGACCGCTTGGCAGCGCTGGTGGCCCACTTGGTTAAAGCCGATGCGCTGGTCCTGCTTTCCGACGTCGATGCCCTCTATGACGGACCGCCGAAGGCCGGGGCCAAGCGCATCGCGCACGTTGCCGGGCCCGCCGACCTGGACGGGGTCAGCATCGGCCGCACAGGCAAGGCCGGCGTGGGCACCGGGGGAATGGTAACCAAGGTCGAGGCCGCAGCCATGGCTGCCGAGTCCGGCATTCCCGCGCTTGTGACGGCAACGGCCAATGCCGCCGCGGCGCTGGCGGGCGAGGATGTGGGCACGTGGTTCAGCACCAACGGCACGCGCCGCCCAGTGCGGCTGCTTTGGCTGGCACACCTGGCCTCCATCCAGGGCCGCCTGACAATCGACGACGGCGCCGTGCAGGCCGTGCGGGAACGCCACCGCTCGCTGCTCCCGGCCGGGATCACGTCGGTTAAGGGCACCTTCGAGCCGGGAGATCCGGTGGAAATGGCCGACTCGGCCGGCCGCATCGTTGCCCGCGGACTCGTGAACTTCTCCTCCTACGAGCTGCCCCGGATGCTGGGACGATCCACCAAAGAGCTGGGGGCGAGCCTGGGGCGCCAGTATGAGCGCGAGGTCATCCACGTGGACGACCTCGTGGTCCTGTAGGACGGCAGACTACGTAACGCGAAAACGGTCAGGGACTATAACGGCTAAAATCGGACTATGACCCAGACAGCTGACTCCCAGATCCCGGCCGTTACCGAGCAGTCCGCTGCAGAGCAGCCGAATGTCACTGCCGCCGTCCACAGTATTGCCGAACGCTCCCGTGGGGCTTCGCGGCGGATGGCACGCGCCAACCGCGCGTGGAAGGACCGGGCGCTGGTAGAGATCGCCGAGCAGCTCGTTGCCAAGCGCGACATTGTGCTGCATGCCAACCGGCTGGACCTCGAGAAAGGCCGCAACAACGGTACGAGCAAGGCGATGCTGGACCGGCTGAAGCTGGATCCTGCCCGTATCGACTCGCTCGCGGCGGCACTGCACAGCCTGGCCGGCCTGCCGGACCCCGTCGGTACCGTGATGCGCGGGCAGACGCTGCCCAATGGGCTGCGGCTGCGGCAGGTCCATGTGCCCATGGGCGTGGTCGCCGCTATCTATGAAGCCCGTCCCAACGTCACCGTGGACATCGCCGGTCTGGCGCTCAAGAGTGGCAACGCCGTCATCCTGCGGGGCGGAAGTGCGGCAGCCGAGACGAACGTTGCTTTGCTGGGCATCATCCGGGATTCGCTGGACCGGGTAGGCCTGCCCGCGGACGCGGTACTGAGTGTTGATGAGTACGGCCGCGAGGGTGCGAAAGCCTTGATGGAGGCCCGCGGCAAGGTGGATGTGCTCATTCCGCGCGGCGGCCGTGACTTGATCCAGACTGTGCTCAGTACCGCCAGGGTGCCTGTGATCGAAACGGGCGAAGGCAACGTGCACATCTATGTGGACGAATCGGCAGACACCGAAATGGCCGTGGAGATCCTGCTTAATGCCAAGACCCAGCGGCCTTCGGTGTGCAATACCGTAGAGACTTTGCTCCTGCATTCGGGCGCCGGCGCGGGCGTGGACGTGCTCCGTTCGCTCGCCGGGGCCGGTGTCCGGCTCCACGTCGATGACCGCGTGGCCGCGATCGTGCCGGACGGAATCCAAGTCGAGCGGGCAACGGATGAAGACTGGGGCCGTGAATACATGGACCTGGATCTCGCCGTCGCCATGGTGGACTCGATGGACGACGCGCTCGATCACATTCGCAGATGGACCACGGGGCACACCGAGGCCATCATTACCAATGATCTTGGTAACGCCGACCGCTTCGTTGCAGAGATTGATTCCGCCGCGGTGATCGTCAACGCCTCCACCCGGTTTACCGACGGCGGCGAGCTGGGCCTCGGCGCCGAAGTCGGCATCTCCACGCAGAAGATGCATGCCCGTGGCCCCATGGGCCTGCGGGAACTGACCACCACAAAGTGGATTGTGCAGGGCGAGGGCCAGGTCCGGGACTAAGCACACCCGGCGGCCACCGGCCCGAGCCGTCGCTCGGAAGCGTCCGATGGGTGTTCCGCCGCGCGAACGCGTACCATTAGACAGAACTGAACTTCCGCCTGCCCGGGCGGTCCATCCATTCCCAAGGGAGAAAATATGCTGACTCAGGTATTCGGCGCCGCGCTGGTGGCCAGCGAGGCCCACGTTGAACTTCCGGTGTCGCCGGTGGTCATCGGCGGCGGAATCTTCGTGGTCTTCCTGATCATGATGTTCACCACCGTCGCCTTTACCAGTGTCGGCCACCGCCACTCCGCCGTCGAGGAGCATGCGGACCCGCACCGCCAGCACCCGAATAAGCACGATCACGGCCAAGCCCAGCGCTAAAGTGCCTATGGCTTCCCCCTCAACCGGAACAGCGGCCACGCTGCCTGGTACCAGAGCCTCTGGCCGCAAATTCCGGCTCGGGGTCATGGGCGGCACGTTCGATCCGATCCACCACGGACACTTGGTCGCGGCCAGCGAGGTGGCGGCGGTTTTCGATCTGGACGAAGTGGTCTTTGTTCCCACGGGCCATCCCTGGCAAAAATCCTCGCGGTCTGTTTCACCCGCGGAGCATCGGTATCTCATGACCGTGATTGCCACCGCTTCGAATCCGCGTTTTACGGTGAGCAGGGTGGATATCGACCGTCCAGGACTGACGTACACGATCGATACGCTGCGTGATCTGCGGGCCGCCCGTCCGGAAGCTGAGCTGTACTTCATCACCGGTGCGGACGCGCTGGCCCAGATCATGTCGTGGAAGGACATCGACGAACTGTGGTCGCTGGCGCACTTCGTGGGAGTCACGCGTCCAGGCCACGAGCTGCATGATCTGGGACGCAAGGACGTCAGCCTGCTCGAAGTCCCGGCCATGGCCATCTCATCGACCGACTGCCGGGACCGGGTGGCCGAAGACCAACCCGTCTGGTACCTCGTTCCGGACGGCGTAGTACAGTACATTGCCAAATACGGTCTCTACCGGGCACTGGAACCGGCTGATCGGTTCCCCGCAACAAACTAAGCCGTAAATACCTCCACATTCTGGGTGAAAAGTTATCAATGAGTAAGGAATCGCAGACGCCGCGCAGCCGGAGAGAAGCCCGGCTGCAGCGTGGGCCCGGCGGGACTCCGGACGGCGGTGGTACGCCGGCAGGAACTGCGGGCGGTACGACGACGCCGCCAGGCCCGTCCGAAGGCAGCGAGCGGTCTTCCCAAGCCCGCGCCCGGGATCGTGAAGCGCACCGTGCCTACCGTGCCCTGACAGAGGCGATTCCTGTTGTTCCTGGCGCGCAGGAACAACCCTCCCGGCGCCAACTGAGGCGCCAGCAACTGGAACGGGAACAAGGCCCGCAGCCCGAAGGGTCGTCCCGCTCGCCGGTAGCCGCCCCGGCGAACCGGCCCGCCAAGCCTGCCTCTACAGCAGCGGGGGAGGCGCCGGCAAAGGAGCGTCCTCTTCAAGCACCTCAGGCCGATGCGCAGTACCGGCCCAACCGGCCCCCCATCGAGGGCGGACGCCGGGAGCGCCGCCGCCGGAGCACAGGCGCAGCCGCCGGCGCAGCGGAGCCCCAGGTTACTGATGCAGCTGTTCTACCTGACGCTGCCGCTGAAGCCGTCGACGCCGGAAAGATGACCGTCGAGCAGGCTCTGGTAGCCAGGGAACTGCTGATGGGTCAGGCCAAGAACCTCGCCACCATGATGGAGGCTCGCAAGGACCAGGACCCCCGGACGGTGGATCTGGAAATCCTGGCCCAGCAGAAGGCCTTGGCCGAACGTGCGGCCGTGCTGAACCGCCGGGCCGCGGACAAACAGCGGCTGAGCCAGGAGAACCAGCAGCGGCGGCAGACCGCGGGGCCGGGTGATATCGCCTCGGCTCCGATGGAATTCGTGCGTCTGCCGGGCAGCGATAAGCATGTTCTGCGTCCGTCCCCGACGTCCAACGTTCCGCTGGTGAGCAATGCGCCGGAGCGGGCCGCGGACTCACGGCCAGGCGTACCGGTGCGACCTGTTGCACCGGCCCAACCGCTGGCCCCGAAACGGTCGGAGGCACCCCAGCGGAAGCCCGCGCCCGCGGAAAAGCCAGCGCCCGCAGAACGGCCCGCACCGGCGGACAAGCCATCCCCGGCAGGAAGACCCGCTGGCAACAGCGGCCCTGTCCCCAACGGTTCCGCCAAGTCGAAGTCCTTGCCGGCAGCACCGGGACAAAAACCTCCAACGCCCGGCTCTCGTCCGGCGGCACCGAGCACGAGGCCGGCCACACCGGCAGCGCCGGCCAGGTCCAGGCTTCTGGCTCAGGCCGAAGCCGTCGCCGACGGGCGCGGCAGGAAAGTGGAACCGCTCAGTGCCAGGAGCGCTCATGGCCTGGACCCGCTGGACGCACGGACTGCTAGCCAAGCCAACAGCGCCAGGATTGCTGTCATCGCGGCTCTGGTGCTCGGCGGAGCAGCCTTTATCACCGGACTGATTATGATGATCGTCGGTCTCAGCAATTAGTTCCACCAGTACCTAACCAAATAAGGAGCCCTATGGCAGCCTCAGAAGATTCGATTTCCATTGCGCGGATGGCTGCCAAGGCTGCCTCCGACAAAATCGGCCAGGACATCATCGCCCTCGACGTCAGCGAGCGCCTGGCCATCACTGACGTTTTTGTGATTGCTTCCGCCTCCAACGAGCGCCAGGTCAACGCGATTGTTGACGGCATCGAAGAAGAGCTACACAAGCATGATCTGAAACCGGTCCGCCGCGAAGGCCGGTCCGAAGGACGCTGGGTGCTGCTCGATTACGCCACGGTTGTCATCCACGTCCAGCACGAGGAAGACAGGGTCTTCTACGCCTTGGAGCGCCTGTGGAAGGACTGCCCGCAGATTGACCTGCAGCTCGACGAAGCCCCGGCAACAGCGTCCGACGGCGAGTGATTGAGTAACGCCCGAAGCTTCAAGCTTTGAGATGATCCCCGGATACCGTTATCGGCCGTCCGGGGATTTTTGCATTTGCACGCCCGTACAGTGGGAAATGCCGCCCGTGACTGCGGCCCGGCGAATAACAGCGATGTGATTTAGATCAAACTCAGACCTTGCCGGCAGCGATCACCTCGTAGATCCGAGCCGAAAGCCGCGGAATGGCGCGGTTTTGCTGGAATTGGGGCCGGGGCGGGCTCGATTTGGAATCTGATGGATCCTCTGCATAGAATATTCAAGTTGCTGCGGCACGGGGAGGAAACGAACCGGGCAGGGCAAGACGGTAGAAACCGGAAACGGGGCTGTGGCGCAGCTGGTAGCGCACCTGCATGGCATGCAGGGGGTCAGGGGTTCGAGTCCCCTCAGCTCCACCGATGAAAAGAGCCGCTCAGATTGAGCGGCTCTTTTCTTTTCCCTGCAATCGTCATCGGGCTATCGGCCCTTTCTCTGCGCGTCACATTTCCTCTGGCATGACGCTCCGCCCGTCACATATGCCGCGGGCCCCGTCAAGAACGGAAACGTGCCGTCACCATCGGTCCTTTGCTTGTCGGCTCTGCTGCCCGTGCGTAGAGTTCTGGACAAGTTACTTCCGTAACAGGTCAGCGACCCTCTCAATGAGGGTGTGGGTGCCCCGGGTGTGGGTCTGACATTTGGCACAGGAGTCCCCGTTGCGTGCGGCCGCATGCAACGCAGGCCGGCTCCTGAGCTCCTTTCCGAACAATCACGTGTGCTGCGTTGCCTCCGGCGGTTCTTCCGCCCTGGCTTCTCTGCAGCCGCGTGACCTCACCGTAAGGATACAAATGTCACCGCCAACCCCAACGCTTCCATACATCGATGCGGAAATCACCAACCATCCCGCCCTGTCCTACGAGCTCTTCCCGCCCAGGAATGCGCAGGCAGAGGAGACCCTCTGGCGGACCATCCGCGAACTTGAAAGCACTGCACCGGACTATGTTTCGGTTACCTACGGTGCCGGAGGCTCCAACCAGGGAACGGCCCTGGAGCTGCTCGAACGGCTGCAGAACGAGACCCGGCTGCGGCCGCTGGCCCACCTGACCTGTGTCGGGAGCAGCGGTGTGGAGCTTGCCCGGACCATCGAGGCGATCATCGGCAGGGGAGTCAGGGGTATCCTGGCGCTGCGCGGCGATGCCCCGGCCGGCAGCTCGGGCAGACCCTCGGGAGAACTGCGGTACGCGCAGCAGCTGGTCGAACTGATCCGGCGGATTGAACGCCAGCGGACAGCCCACCTGGCCGCGGGGAAAGTGGCCATCGGTGTGGCTGCCTACTCCAGCCGGCATCCCGAATCGCCCAGCTTCGAGCACGATGTGGAGGTGCTGCTGGCCAAGCAGTCCTCGGGCGCGGACTTCGCGATCACGCAGATCTTCTTTGACGCCAACGATTATTCATCGCTGCTGCGCCGTGCACGGCAGGCGGGAGTCCACATCCCGATCATTCCCGGGATCATGCCGCTGACCAGTGTCCGCCGGCTCGACCGGCTTGCCCAGCTGGCCGGCATCGACGTGGATCTTGCCGTCCGCGACCGGCTGGCCAGCGCCGGTGATGACTCGACGCGCCAGCGCATCGGGATCCAGGCCACCGTCGATCTTGCCAACGCGGCTTTGGACGCCGGGGCTCCCGGGCTGCATGTCTATACCTTCAACGAGCATGTCTCCGCCCTCCAGCTGCTGGAGAAACTGCAGCTGCCCCGACCGGCTGCCCCGGTTCGCCACAAGGTGCTGGCCCGGGCGTAAAACCTCACGCACGACGGCGCCCTAGGGCTACCGCCGCAACTCACCTTTCGCGCTACACGAGATTTAAGGACTTATCCCATGACTGACAAAACTTTCCCCGCTGCCACCATCCTTGGCTACCCCAGAATCGGACCCCGCCGGGAGCTGAAGAAGGCCCTGGAGAACTTCTGGTCCGGCGCCAGCACTGCCACCGAGCTGGAGCAGACCTGCCAGGACCTGCGCCACCGCAGCTATGCGCACCTGACCAAACTCGGACTGGACGCCCACGCGTCGGCGGTCCCGGCGTCGTTCTCCTACTATGACCAGGTCCTGGACACCGCCGTGACGCTGGGCGCGGTGCCGTCCCGCTTTGCCGACCTGTTCGACGGCGAGGGCAAGCTGGGGCTCGACGCCTACTTCACCCTTGCCCGCGGCGACGCCGACCGCGCTCCGCTGGAGATGACCAAGTGGTTCGACACCAACTACCACTACCTGGTCCCCGAACTCGGGCCGGAGACGGTGTTCCGCCTCGCCAATGACTGGATCGTGGAGAACTTCACGGCGGCACGTCAGGCAGGTTTCACCACCCGGCCCGTGCTCGTGGGGCCGGTCAGCTTCCTGCTTCTGAGCAAAGCGGCTAACGACGCCGGCGCGGGCTTCGAGCCGCTGTCGCGCCTGGCCGACGTGCTGCCGGTCTACGCCGAGGTGCTTCGCGCCCTGGCGGCGGCCGGAGTCGAATGGGTCCAGCTCGAGGAGCCGGCCCTGGTAGCCGACCAGGACTTGTCCGAAGGGGAACTGGCGGCGGCGGTCCAGTTGGCCTACATCGCGCTGGCCACGGAACTTCAGGCCCCGCAGCGGCCGCGCCTGCTGGTGACCTCGTCCTACGGCTCGCTGGGCGGGCTGCTGCCCGTGCTGGCCGCTTCCGGCCTGGATGCCCTCCATCTGGACCTGGTCAACGGAACTGTCCCTGCAGCGGCGGAGCTGGAGGCGCTGGGGAGCACCGTGCTGGTCGCGGGCCTGGTGGACGGCCAGAACATCTGGAAGGCAGACTTGGCCGCCGCAGCAGCCAAGCTGCGACGTTTGGAGGAATCCGTCGAGGGGCTCGCCGTCGCGACGTCGACCTCGCTCTTCCATGTCCCGCACGATGTGGAGCAGGAGCAGCAGCTGGACCCGGTCCTGCGCAGCTGGCTCGCCTTCGCGGACCAGAAGGTGGACGAGGTCCGCACCCTGGCCCGGGCGGTCGGCAGGCCTGACGCGATTGCCGCAGAGGTGGCGGCCGCGGCAGCCATCCTGGAAACCCGCCGGCAGTCTCCGGGCGTCCGGCAAAGCGCCGTGCGCGCCCGGACCGGGGGACTGGTTCCGGCCGACTTCACCCGCGATGAGTTCGAGAGCCGGTGGACCGCCCAGCAGGACGTTCTGCGGCTGCCCGCACTGCCAACGACCACCATCGGATCCTTCCCGCAGACCCGCGACATCCGGCTGGCCCGGGCCCGCGCGCTCAAAGGCGAACTGGAAGACGCCGCCTACGAGCAGCTCATGAAGGAGGAGATCAAGCGCGTCATCGAACTGCAGGAGGAACTGGGTCTCGACGTACTGGTGCACGGAGAACCCGAGCGCAACGACATGGTCCAGTATTTTGCCGAGAACCTGGACGGCTTCGACGTCACGGTGCACGGCTGGGTCCAGTCCTACGGCAGCCGCTGCACCCGTCCGTCCATTCTCTGGGGCGACGTCAGCCGGCTGGCACCCATCACGGTTCCGTGGACGCGCTACGCGCAGTCGCTGACCGAGAAGCCGGTGAAGGGAATGCTGACCGGACCGGTGACCATTCTGGCCTGGTCCTTTGTGCGGGACGACCAGCCGCTGGAGGAGACCGCCAACCAGGTAGCGCTGGCATTGCGGGACGAAATTTCGGACTTGCAGGAGGCCGGCACCAAAATCATCCAGGTCGATGAGCCGGCGTTGCGGGAGCTCCTGCCGTTGCGCCGGCGCGACCACGCGGACTACCTGCGCTGGTCCGTCGGCTCCTTCAAACTCGCTACCTCCGGCGTTGCCGCCGCTACGCAGATCCATACGCATCTGTGCTATTCCGAGTTCGGTGAGATCATCGACGCCATCGATGCCTTGGATGCGGACGTGACAAGCATCGAGGCGGCCCGCTCCCGGATGGAAGTAGTTCAGGACCTTGAGCAGCACGGCTTTGCCAGAGGCGTGGGACCGGGGATCTACGACATCCATTCGCCCCGCATCCCGTCGGCAGGGGAGCTCCAGGAACTGCTGAGTGCCGCCGTCGCACATGTGCCGGTACGGCAGCTGTGGGTCAACCCGGACTGCGGTCTTAAGACCCGCGCCTACCCGGAAACCAAGGCGTCCCTGGAGAATCTTGTGGAGGCCGCCCGCACGGTGCGCGCCTCACTTGTGGACAGCCTGGCCGGATAGAACTTTTCAACCCACCCAAAACGCGATGTCCCGGCCGGCGGCTGCCTGCCGGGGCATCGCGTTTTTGCGCGGCCGTCGGGGTGGCTTAGCGGCGCCGCGGGCTGATGCTCAGGCCGCGGAGAATGTCGGAGAGCTGTTCCATGAACAGGCCGACCTGGGCATTCTGCTTTTCATTGATGAGCAGGGCAAAAATGTTCCGGGCCAGGCGGATTTCCGGCACGTCCAGTACCACCACACCGCTGTCCATGTGCTGCATGGCCAGCTCCGGCACCAGGGCCGCGCCGAATCCGGCGGCTGCCATTTCGAGGCTGGCGTTGAAATCGTCGCAATAGGCAACCACGCGTGGGTGGAGGTTGCAGCTGGCGAAGAGCCGTTCGATCACCGTGGCATCGGAAGTGCCGGGGTGATGCATGATCCAGGGCATTTCCGCCAGCTGCGACGCGGAGACCTGGGAGCCGGCCTGCAGCCCCCATGATTCGGGCAGGACCACGCGGAAATTATCGTCGCCGAGCCATTGCCTGTTGACCGAATGCGGCCAGGCCAGTCCGCCCTGGCCCACCTGGTACACCAGGGCCAGATCGAGTTCGCCGCCGGTGCGCAGGCCTTGGATGGTCTGGGCCGGTTCCGCCACGAAAACTTTCAGATTGATGCCCAGATTGGGCCACTGCGGCAGGCGGAGCAGTCTCGGCAACGCATACGTGGCCAGACTTGGAAAGATCCCCAGCCGGACTTCCTGGGCGGTGGTGTCATGGGTGCGCGAGGTTGCCGCCAGCAGCGCATCGATGTCGGTCAGGACCTTCGCGGCATGGCGGGCCATGACGAATGCGGTCTCGGTCGGGCGGACGCTGCGCGCAGAGCGTTCAAAAAGGGTTACCCCGGCCTCCCGCTCTAAAGCGGACATCTGCTGCGAGACGGCGGAGGCGGTATAGCCGAGTTGCACGGCGGCGGCAGCGAAGGAGCCACGCCGGGTCACCTCCAGCAGAGTGCGCAAATGGACCGGGTTGACCATCGGAATTCCTCACGCTTGGCGAATGTTGTATTAATGGCATCTTATGCACCGGCGGGAGCAGGACAGTTGAACCTACAGAGCGGTGTCGGCGGGTGCAGCAAATGGCGGCGGGAGCCACATCCGTCGAGCACATCTGTGCCACCGGCCACTGGCCATGGTGACGGCCGACGCTATTCGACACGCCCGGAGAATCGGCGACACGAACTATTTGTACCTGTGGGGATCGTTGTCCACAGCTTGTGGACGGGGGAGCGAAAACTGCGCCAAATCAAGGGCCGGGAGCAGGAATTATCCCCAATGCCTGTGGACTGAAGGACGCACAAATGACATACTTGTAATACATCATCTAGGGGTTCGCCCCAGAAGCGTGCACTAGATGTAGTGGATGTAGTAGATTGAAACCGCTGGCAGGGACAGACTCAGGAACACCTGAACTACCAACTTGAATCCCGACAGACAGCGACTAATAGTCACCAAGTTTTAGGGGAGAGGGACCATGACTGTAACGGTTTACACGAAGCCAGCATGCGTGCAGTGCAACGCAACCTACCGAGCTCTGGACAAGAAGGGCATCGCCTACCAGAGCGTTGATCTCTCCCAGGATCCGGCTGCACTGGAGCGCGTCCGTTCGCTCGGCTACATGCAGGCTCCTGTAGTCGTCACCGAGCAGGACCACTGGTCCGGATTCCGTCCGGACAAGATCGCCGAGCTCGCCCAGTCTGCGGCTACCTCGGTGGCCTGATTTCCAACAAAGTCGGGAGGCAATCTCCATGGCAGCTACGCTGATGGCCGAAGGAGCCACTAGGCACGGCTCCGGAGCAGGCCCCGGTTCATCGACCAGTGCGTCACTGGTCTACTTTTCTTCGGCATCGGAAAATACGCACCGATTTGTCACGAAGCTGGGTGTGGAAGCGGCAAGAATCCCGCTTCGCACCCAGGAAGAAACGATTTATGCCCGGAAACCATATGTTCTGATCGTTCCCACCTACGGTGGGGAATCAGGCCGCAATTCCATTCCCAAGCAAGTGCTCAAGTTCCTCCGCAACGAGGGAAACAGGTCGCTGCTTAGGGGCGTGATCGGCGCCGGAAACACGAACTTCGGTACTACCTACTGCCTGGCCGCAGACAAGATCGCGGCCAAATGCGATGTACCGCACCTTTACAGATTTGAGCTCATGGGCACGTCGGACGACGTCGAGCGTGTGAAACAAGGATTGGAAGACTTTTGGAAACGACAGTTGAAGACCCGGCAGTAGCGGATTCGAAGCCGGAGCTGCCCGAGGCGTACAAGGGCCTGGGCTACCACGAGCTCAACGCCATGCTGAATCTCTACGGTCCCGACGGCAGGATTCAGTTCGAGGCGGACCGGGAGGCTGCACACCAGTACTTCCTCCAGCATGTCAACAACAACACCGTCTTCTTCCATGACCTTGAGGAGAAGCTGGACTATCTGGTCAAGAACGATTACTACGAGCGTGAAACGCTTGACCAGTACACCATGAACTTCATGCGCGGCCTGTGGGACCGCGCGTACAAGAAGAAGTTCCGCTTCGAAACCTTCCTGGGTGCCTTCAAGTTTTACACTTCCTACACACTGAAGACGTTTGACGGCAAGCGATTCCTGGAGCGCTACGAAGACCGCGTCTGCATGGTGGCGCTGCACCTCGCCCGTGGCGACGAGCAGCTGGCCACCCAGATGATGGACGAAATCATCGAGGGCCGTTTCCAGCCGGCCACGCCGACCTTCCTCAACGCCGGCAAGAAGCAGCGCGGTGAACTGGTCTCCTGCTTCCTGCTGCGCATCGAAGACAACATGGAGTCCATCGGCCGCTCCATCAACTCCGCCCTGCAGCTGTCCAAGCGCGGTGGCGGCGTCGCCTTTGCCCTGACCAACATCCGCGAGGTCGGCGCACCGATCAAGCAGATCGAGAACCAGTCCTCCGGCGTCATCCCCGTGATGAAGCTGCTCGAAGACAGCTTCTCCTACGCCAACCAGCTCGGTGCGCGCCAGGGCGCCGGTGCCGTCTACCTGCACGCGCACCACCCGGACATCTACCGTTTCCTGGATACCAAGCGCGAAAACGCGGACGAAAAGATCCGGATCAAGACCCTCTCGCTCGGCGTCGTCATTCCGGACATCACCTTCGAACTCGCCAAGAAGGGCGAGGACATGTACCTCTTCTCCCCGTATGACGTGGAGAAAGTCTATGGCATGCCCTTCTCGGACATCTCGGTGACCGAGAAGTACTACGAGATGGTGGACGACAGCCGGATCAAGAAGACCAAGATCAAGGCACGCGACTTCTTCCAGACCCTGGCGGAGATCCAGTTCGAGTCCGGCTACCCGTACATCATGTTCGAGGACACGGTGAACCGGGCCAACCCGATCGACGGCAAGATCATCATGTCCAACCTGTGCTCGGAGATCCTGCAGGTTTCGCAGCCGACCACGTACCATGACGACCTGTCCTACGACGAGACCGGCAAGGACATCTCCTGCAACCTGGGCTCGCTGAACATCGCCAAGACCATGGACTCGCCGGACTTCGGGCGGACGATCGAGACGGCTATCCGGACCCTGACCGCGGTGTCGGACATGTCCAACATCGGCTCAGTGCCGTCGATCGCCAAGGGCAATGACCAGTCGCACGCCATTGGTCTGGGCCAGATGAACCTGCATGGTTACCTGGCGCGGGAGCGGGTGTACTACGGTTCCGAAGAAGGCCTGGACTTCACCAACATCTACTTCTACTCCGTGGTCTACCACGCCATCCGAGCATCCAACCGGATCGCCATCGAGACCGGCCGGACCTTTGGCGGATTCGAGAAGTCCAAGTACGCCAGCGGCGAGTTCTTCGACAAGTACACGGACCAGGTCTGGGAGCCCCAGACCGAGAAGGTCAAGGAGCTCTTCGACGGCGTCCACATTCCCACCCAGGAGGACTGGCGGGAGCTGAAGGCCTCGGTCATGGAGCACGGGATCTACAACCAGAACCTGCAGGCTGTCCCGCCGACGGGCTCGATCTCCTACATCAACAACTCCACGTCCTCGATCCACCCGGTGGCGTCGAAGATCGAGATCCGCAAGGAAGGCAAGATCGGCCGCGTCTACTACCCGGCTCCTTACCTGACCAACGACAACCTGGACTACTATCAGGACGCGTACGAAATCGGCTACGAGAAGATCATCGACACCTACGCGGTTGCCACGCAGCACGTGGACCAGGGCCTGTCCCTGACGTTGTTCTTCAAGGACACCGCCACCACCCGGGACATCAACAAGTCCCAGATCTACGCGTGGCGCAAGGGCATCAAGACCATCTACTACATCCGCCTGCGCCAGCTCGCGCTGGAAGGCACGGAAGTGGAAGGCTGCGTCAGCTGCATGCTGTAGTAGCCCAAAGCAACTGAAAAGTACGACGGCGGGTGCGCGCCCGCCGTCGTACGTCCACCGAGCGGCGCCCTTTCCCAAAAGGGCGCGGCTTCGGCGCTTAAGCGCCACCCCGCGCGAACTAGACTTGAAGTAAACACCAAAGGAATCCGAGGGTTAGAAATGACGGAGAAGGTCAAGCTGCTCCACCACGTTGAGGCCATCAACTGGAACCGCATCCAGGACGAGAAGGACGTGGAGGTCTGGAACCGCCTGGTCAACAACTTCTGGCTGCCGGAGAAGGTGCCGCTGTCCAACGATGTGCAGTCCTGGGCCACGCTGACCCCGGCCGAGCAGGAGATGACCATGCGGGTCTTCACCGGCCTCACCCTGCTGGACACGGTGCAGGGCACCGTCGGCGCCGTCAGCCTGATTCCGGATGCCATCACCCAGCATGAAGAGGCGGTGTACACCAACATCGCGTTCATGGAGTCGGTGCACGCCAAGAGCTACTCCTCGATCTTCTCCACGCTGTGCTCCACCAAGGAGATCGACGAGGCCTTCCGCTGGTCCAACGAGAACGAGAATCTGCAGAAGAAGGCGCAGATCATCGTGGACTACTACACCGGCGATGACCCGCTCAAGCGCAAGGTCGCCAGCACCCTGCTCGAGTCCTTCCTGTTCTACTCCGGCTTCTACCTGCCGATGTACTGGTCGTCCCGGGCCAAGCTGACCAACACCGCCGACCTGATCCGCCTGATCATCCGCGACGAGGCCGTGCACGGTTACTACATCGGCTACAAGTTCCAAAAGGGACTGGAGAAGGTGGACGAGGCCAAGCGGCAGGAACTGAAGGACTACACCTTCGACCTGCTCTACGAACTGTACGAAAACGAAGTGCAGTACACGCACGATCTGTACGACGGCGTGGGTCTGGCGGAGGACGTGAAGAAGTTCCTCCACTACAACGCCAACAAGGCGCTGATGAACCTGGGCTACGAGGCCATGTTCCCCTCGTCCCTGACGGACGTGAACCCGGCCATCCTGTCGGCGCTGTCCCCGAACGCGGACGAGAACCACGACTTCTTCTCCGGCTCCGGCTCTTCCTACGTCATCGGCAAGGCCGTCAATACCGAAGACGAGGACTGGGACTTCTAAGGCCGCCACCGCCGGGCCGGCCGGCCGGCCCGTTTACCCCAGCACGTTCACGAGGAAGGCACCGCGGTGCCTTCGTGGTCAGATGTCGTCTGCGCACTGCATCAAGCACCGTCCTCATGAGGGGACTTTAGTCTTGCTCTTTCGATCGCGCGGTAGACAGTGGATCGGCCAACGGAGAACAGTTCGGCCAGTTCATACATGGTGTGTTCGCCGGCGATGTGCAACTTGTAAAGATGAGCTTCCTGCTTGGGCGACAGTTTCGGTTGCTTGCCGCGCAGGCGGCCTTTGGCCTTGGCGATTTTCATGCCCTCGCGGGTTCGAGAACGGATGAGGTCGGTTTCGAACTCCGCGATCATTGCCAGGACGTTGAACAGAAGTTTGCCCATAGGGTCGGTCGGATCGTGGATTGAGCCCCCGATGTTCAGTTTGACTTCCCGACTTGCCAGATCGTCTGCGATGTCATGGGCGTCTCGAACGGATCGAGCCAAGCGGTCCAGCTTGGTCACGATCAAAGTGTCGCCGGCACGGCATGCCGCCATTGCCTCGCGCAGCCCTGGCCGATTCCTATTGATTCCGGTGAGTCCGTGATCGACATAGATCCCTTCCGTGTCGACACCGAGGAGAGTCAACGCATCGCGCTGTGCGGTGAGGTCCTGCTCATCGGTTGAGCATCTGGCGTAACCAACAAGTAATTCAGCCATGCCAATGAGTGTGTCACATATCTCCCCGTCACCGGCCACAGCACCGGTCTATCTATGTGGGATGGTGTCCAGTCAGTTGCCTCGACACTGCTAGTCAGCGCTGGGTTTGTCCGTTGGAGAACCCTCTTACGAGACGATTTGTGTCGCCTATACGGGACACCCCGTAAGGGACATTTTTGACGCAGCAGCCCGCCCCTAACTAACAGGCCGCTTTTTACACTGTTGGCCTGTTGCTGAATGACTGTGAGGAAGCCCTAAATCTCAAGACCGGACTCCTCTCTCAATCTCTCCGCCACTAATTTCTGCCGTCTTTCGCAGTTCTTCGATATGACCGGCGAGATGAACAGGACCGGCAGGCGTTTCGAGATCCAGAATCCGGGAGTTGGGCCGAATCCGAAAGATGGCGTCTACCAGAGTCGGCTCCCGTATCTGGCTGACCCCGGTAACAGGCAGAATCACAACGTCAGCGTAGTCATGCCGCGAATTTTTCCAGCGCGGCTGGAAGGCAATTTGTCCCTTGGTGGGTGTGGCGAGGCCGAACTGCCATTTGCCCTGCGGCCGGGGAAGAACCTCGGCTGATGCTCGCAGATACCCCTCAAACTGGCCGCGAACGAGGTATCCCCGGCGTCTGCGATTCCTGAACCAGAGACCTAGTATGGCCCCTAGCGTCGCGCCGATCAGTGCCCCGACCGCCGGCCATGGGTTACCACTCAAGAACCAGAGGTAAAGGAAGCCGGCCACGAACAGAATGACGAAGCAGACCCGCAGGGCCCAAGCAATGAGTTCGACACGGCCGCGCATAAAGAGATTCAACCTGAACAAGCTTGGAAAGACCTTGAACGACACGTTTCACTCCGAAACTAACGCCCGTTCTCGAAGTATTCGTCCCATGCCGATCGACAAACGGCCGCCTCTTTGGCGCGCTGTGAAAAATGCAGAACGATCACTCAACCACGACTCGGCCCAGCGATGTAGCGGATGTAGTGGTCACGAGCCTCAAGGAGCACGGTTTCGTACTGAAGTCGGTCAAAGGTGAACGTCGGAGCGTTCTCGATTCGGTGGGAGGCGTCGAAGTCGAGCCAGGGGCTGGCGTCGCCCCACGCGAAATTTCCCCATACGACGCGGTCTGTTTCGAAGGACAGTTGTGCGGCGAGACCATCGTTCGTTGTGTTTTGGCTGTCGGGGAGGAACAGCAATCCCTGATATTCGTCGGGATCGAGTCCCATTCGGCCCAGCAGCGAATCTATCTCGTCGACCGCTTCGTGAGGGTCATCCTCGGTCAGCTTGGTGGAGAACCTGTCGGTGTCCATGGACGGGTCCCATGCGAGGGCAAGCTCGCGCAGCAGTACCCCGTCGATAGCGAAATCCAGAAAGGTTCGTACACGTTCTGTTTCCCGGCGAAAGAACAACCGCCGACGAACTTCAGTAAACGTGATGGTCTGCTTGACGAGAGACAGGACGTTCACGTTGTTCCTTTCGATGGTCGTGCAGAAAGCCTACGCCGCGGCGCTCTGCTCTCCTGGATTTTACGGTTGGTCCGGCCAAGCTAGAGCTAACTTCTTTTGCGCACATGCAACTGTCGACCGCCAGACGATGCCTGCCTTGTACGACTTCGTGGCATCGACCTTTATGCCGAGCTCGGGACGTGGCCCGGCTGGGCAAGGTAGGTGTACTGGTAAGCCATCGGCTTACAGGATTCACGAGCTGGTGGTGCCGGGGCCACTTTTTTCAAGGAGCGACCGCTCAGGAGAATGACGCCAGCTGCAGCTTTCGCTTGCACGAGGCCGTTCAAGTCTGTGGCCGGCCTTTGCTGAAGCAGTTAGTCTGGTTTTCCACGCTGGCTCAACGGAAGCGGCCGGAAATGTTCAACAATGGTCACGTCCCGCCGGGTTTTGTTCCGGATAATTCCCGAGGCGGAGACGGTCGGGCGGGCCTTGGCCGAGCGGTTTGGTACCTATTGGTAACCGGCTTTGGTGCGCTGGTCTTCTACCTTATTCAAGATGCCTTCACTCTCGGTATTGCAATACTCGCCCTGCTTGGCGCCTTTGTTCTTGGTGCCGCAATCATGGTGCCTGTCCTCACCCGTCGCAATAAGAAGCGGAGCCAGAATTCCGAAAAGCATCCAGGCTAACCGACACCGCTCGGATCGTTCCTAGTCCAACTTTGGATTACTGCGGGTTTCCCTTTCGAGGAAAGCATCAACGAACTCCGCTAAATCCTTACCTCTGTCCGTAGTCGATCATCGTTGTCTTGAGCCAGGGCTGGCAACGGGCTTGGATTCTCGTTCCCCTGTCGTGCGGTGCAAGATCGAGGGTCACCACTCCGCCCCAACTCCAGAAGTTACCCTTCACCCGGAACCGTAAGCTGTCGTCTCCTTCCGAAAGATCACTGTAACGGCGGGACCGGGCAATCAAATCCCGCACTCGTCCCATCACCGCCTGGGGATTATCGCCCGAATCAATCACGGTCGAGGCCGTGACACCTGTTACATTGATCCCTTTCATCGAGCTCCGGGCATTCGTGCCCTTACTCCGTCGCGCCATGAGCACGAGCAGAACAATGAACAGCACGATAAGGACAGCAAAACCCACCGCTACAGCAACGATTCGTCCGTCTATTGCTTCCACCTGTTCCGACCTCCTGTTCGTTCCCGAATAAGTAGCTCGTAGAGGTCTCACCGGGCACCTCAGCAGTCAAGCAAGCCTTCATTACATCGCTTCAACCTTGGATAATTCATGCTGCCAGGAAGGTCGTGCTGTTACTCAGAGATGCGCGCCAGAGAAAGTGGCCGTTGGAGGGATCCTTATTGAATGAACCGACCCGCCACCCCCGTGCTTCCTCGCGGGTATTTCAACCAGCACATCCGATGGAATAGATTCAAGAGTAGACATGAAAACTTGAAGGAGCCGTAGCTTGGGCGCAGAAAGGAAGCACCTTACTAGCACTACTGGCATTCTCGTCCGCGGGGTGCAGGATCTTGAGGATTTCGAAGAGCATCCGGACAAGTACCTGGTAGACCTCTATGCCGACGAAGAAGCGGGCAAGAAAGCCTGGCTGAGTACCGGGGAACGCCACCACTTCACATACAACGACGGCGTCGTAACCCTGACCTGGGAGGGGATTCCCTTGCTCGGTGTCCCTGTGTGGGACGACGTCTGCGGCATCTGGCACTACCTAGTGATGGTGGTCGAGGGCTATCTAACAGACGGTCGGGGAGAAATGTCCTTCCCCGATAGCCCCGCTCCCATCATTCTGGAACGCATCCACGGCGGAGCTCTCTTCACCATCGCGCGTACCAAGGCCCGCGTGGAACCTGTCAGCTTCTGCCTCGAATTGCTTGACGAGGCTGAGCGATTCTGGCGCTGGACGGACAGGCAAGACATCCCGGTGGAGGCCGACGCCGCGTATGCGCTCAAGGAAATCAACAGAGTCCGTTCAAAGATCCCGTGGCGCTGATCATCGAGGTTCGCTGTCTCTTCCATAAGCCGATCGACTACCGGCCCGCTCTTTGGCGCGCTGTGAATAATGCAGGACGATCACTCAACCACGACTCGGCCCAGCGATGTAGCGGATGTAGTGGTCACGAGCCTCAAGGAGCACGGTTTCGTACTGAAGTCGGTCAAAGGTGAACATCGGCGCGTTCTCGATTCGGTGGGAGGCGTCGAAGTCGAGCCAGGGGCTGGCGTCGCCCCACGCGAAATTTCCCCATACGACATGGTCCGTTTCGAAGGACAGTTGTGCCGCGAGACCATCGGCCGTTATGTTTTGGCTGCCGGGGAGGAACAGCAATCCCTGATACTCGTTGGGCTCGAGTCCCATTCGGCCCAGCAGCGCGTCGATCTCGTCGGCCGCTTCGTGCGGGTCATCCTCGGTCAGCTTGGTGGAGAACCTGTCTGTATCCACGGAGGGGTCCCATGCGAGGGCAAGCTCGCGCAGCGGTACCCCGTCGATAGCGAAATCCAGAAAGGTTCGCACTCGCTCTGTTTCCCGGCGAAAGAACAACCGCCGACGAACTTCAGTAAACGTGATGGTCTGCTTGACGAGAGACAGGACGTTCACGTTGTTCCTTTCGATGGTCGTGCAGAAAGCCTACGCCGCGGCGCTCTGCTCTCCTGGATTTTACGGTTGGTCCGGCCAAGCTAGAGCTAACTTCTTTTGCGCACATGCAACTGTCGACCGCCAGACGATGCCTGCCTTGTACGTCTTCGTGGCATCGACCTTTATGCCGAGCTCGGGGCCCGGCTGGGCAAGGTAGGTGTACTGGTAAGCCATCCTTTATGGATAGGAACTACGACTCAGATTTCCACCCCACCTTCGCCAGCGTGCATGGGAATACCTTGCCGACATCCTCGGACCGCCGCCGGTTTGTGCCACGGCCGGAAGCACCTGAGAGACTGTCATCGTGACCATCGACATCAAGGCCATGCTTCACCGGGTCGTCGCTGAGGTGTACGACGAGAATTTCACCGTGACAGATGCTGGCTCCAGCGATGATTCCTGGCTCCACGGCGTCCATGTGAGCAGCCAGCTCAACCCGGACCATACAGCAATCATTCGCGCCAGCTACGAGTGGATGGATGCCTTCATCCCCGAACTGAACGTCCAAGCCACCGTCTTCGACTACGACGACGTGGAGCAGGAGAAGGAAAGCGAGCTTCGAAGGCTTTGCCTCGTCATGCGCGCCTACCTTCAAGGCAAAGCTCGTGTCGAACGGCGGCGGCGGCTGTTCCGCCCGGGCACGGCACCGATCGTTAGGATCGAGGTGGACGGCCTTGAATGGCGCCTCGGCCGGCACCATTATGTGGTGCCCTACCCGTAGCGTACGGCCTTGCGTCATGTCGCCGCGGACGAGCTGACCAGCAGTCCCGATCTGATGAACGGACCCCGGTCCGAAGCCGGAAGCAGTCGGCAGCAAGACTGCCGTCTCGTTCGCCGATCCCCTTATTGCATGGTGGCGACGATGGCCGCGTGCGGCCGTTTACCCGAGTCCTGACGTGCCTCTACGTTCAACACGTTAAATCCTGTTTCGCTGAGCATCTGTCGCATCTGCTCTACCGGCCAATAGTGCGCCGTTGTGATTGCATGCTCAAAAGGCTCGGCGGAACCACCCTGAAAGAATCCGATAAGAAGGCGCCCTCCGGGCGCGAGTGCGCCAGCGATCTTGGAGAGAACTGCAGGCATCTCGTTTGGGCGAACGTGGATCAAGGAATACCACGCGAGCACTCCGTGCAGCGATCCAGCTGGCACGTCGAGATCTCTGAACGAGGCGACCTGAAATGGCACGCCAGGGAAGCGTTCCCGCGCACTGTCGATGAACTCGGGAACCAGATCGATACCGTGCACTTTCACGCCGCGCTGGTGTAGAAAATTCGTCCAATGGCCGGGGCCGCAACCGATGTCGATTACTTGCCCATCAATGCCTTGGGCCCAACGTTCGATGCGTTCCCGGTCCAGCTCGTGCATGTCCTCAACGGAACCGAGAAGGCTCGTGTATTCGGCAGCACGTGTACTGTATGCGGCTCGGACAAGTTCATCAGCCATGCTTAAGAGAGTAGTAGGAGGAAAAGGCCTACGTGTCCGTCGGCGGATCCTCCAATGGGCAGTTTCCTGGCGGGGACCCCGGTCGAGGCAGCTCTCTAACGATTTGATTTCTCTATACAGAGGTGCAGAGCCGACGTACCGTGAATAAGCAAGAGCGATTTGTCACGGCCGCAACAGCGCCCGGGCCGTGGGCGCGAGTCATGTGTCGGATCCTGGCCGCGAAGGTGAACCGAAAGGACGCTATGAGAATAGTGAGGAGATAGCGACATGGGTGAGCTGCACGTCAATATGAACGTCACGATGGACGGAGTGATCCAGGCTAATGGTGGCCCCACCGTCCAGGACGGGGATTTCGAGTACGCCGGATGGGAACGCCCATTTTGGGATCGGGAGTCCGGCGAACAGGTGGACGCGGATGTTCAGGAAGCTGATGCCCTGCTGCTGGGCCGCACGACGTACGATATCTTCCGCAGCTACTGGCCGGGCAAGACCGACGAGATCGGCCAAGCCTTCGGCCGAGTGCCCAAGTACGTCGCCTCCCGCGGCAGGCCGGAGCTGTCCTGGGACACCAGCACCCAGATTTCCGACGCCGCAACCCAAGTACCCGAACTGCGCGAGCGCCATCGGCAGATCCATACCTGGGGCAGTGGCAATCTGCTGCAGACTCTGTTCCGCGAAGGACTGGTCGACCGGGTGAACCTGTGGGTGTGCCCGGTCGTGCTCGGGAAGGGAAAGAAGCTGTTCCCGGAAGGCACGGCAGCTACCCGCTTCGAGCTGGTCGAGCCGCCGAAACCGTACCCGGCGGGTGTGCTGCTGATGCGCTACCGGCGCCTCGAGGGACCTCCGGTGACGGGGAGCATGGCCGAATGAGCTGCTCCGCGACCAGCATTGCAAATCGTCCATTCCGCCGCACCTGCCGCCTGCCGGTGGTACTAACTCGGAAAACGAAGGATTCAAATGTTCGCCACGCTGCGCCCCGGGCACGAGGACTACCTGCAAGTGCAGATAGCGCACCGACGAGGTTTCCCGCGCCACACCCGTTTTATACAGTGGAGACCGACTGACGGAAGGCTGGCACTGTGCGGAAGCTAATCTACGGCATGAACCTGACTTTGGACGGCTACATCTCTGCCGCCGGCGACGACATCGGCTGGAGCGATCCAAGCGACGAACTGTTCCAGTGGTGGCTCGACGAGGAGCGGGCGATCGGCCTGTTGCTGTATGGACGCAAGCTGTGGGAGACCATGAGTTCCTACTGGCCAACCGGCGACCAGCAGCCCAATGCCACCCCGGCCGAGATCGAGTTCGCGCGGAACTGGCGGGACACACCGAAGGTAGTGTTCTCCTCGTCGATGGAGAAGGTCGACTGGAACACGCGCCTGGTCACCGGCGACGCGGTCGCGGAGATCACCCGGCTCAAGGCTGACGACGGCGAGCCGATGAGGGTTGGTGGCGCAACGTTCGCCGGAGCGGCCATGCGGGCCGGGCTGATCGACGAGTACACAATCGTGACCCATCCGGTCCTGGTGGGCGGCGGCACGCCGTTCTTCACCGCGCTGGATAGCTGGGTGAATCTGAACTTGGTGGAGACACGGACGTTTCCCGGCGGCGTGGTCCTAACCAGGTACGAGACGAGGCGCTGAGCGCGCCGACTCCAGCCGGGACTCGTAGATCACCAGATCCCGCAGTCACACTTAGGCTTGTTTGTGTCATGTCTTAGCAGGCTCCGCGACCGCCAGGAGGACTCATGTCTCGTCTAACCGGCGACGTGCAAGCATTTGAAGCCCATGCAAGTGACGCCGATCTTGATGATCTGCACAGACGATTGGCCGCGGCGCGGCTGCCGGAGGCCGAGACGGTCTATCGCGCCGCGCCCGACCCTCGACGGTGGGAGCAGGGTGTTCCTCTCGCCGATCTGGTCGATGTCGTGAACTACTGGCGCACCGGCTACAACTGGCGGTCGTTCGAAGAGCGCCTTAACCGCATCGGCCAGTTCCGCACGGTCATTAGTGATCTGGGAATCCACTTCCTGCACCGCCGATCCGCGCGCGCAGATGCTACTCCTCTAATCCTGACGCACGGCTGGCCGGGCAGCATTGCTGAGTTCGTTGATGTCGTAGACGAGCTGGCGGATCCGAAAGATCCAGAGGCGCCGGCGTTCCACGTCGTCGTTCCGTCGTTGCCGGGCTTTGGCTACAGCGACAAGCCGGCCACCACCGGGTGGGGGACCGGAAGGATCGCCGCCGCATGGGTGGAACTGATGGGACGGCTCGGCTACGGCAAGTTCGCCGCCCACGGTGGCGACTGGGGAGGTGTGATCACCGCGGTTCTCGGCGGCAGGTTCCAGGAGCATGTCCTCGGCATCCATACCACGTTGGCTCAGGCACCGCCCGGGTTGGCAACGGACGGGCTGACGGCGGCCGAGCGCAGGTGGACCGAGGAAACCCGCGATTTCTGGGACCACCGCGCGGCGTACGCGAAGCAGCAGGCGACCCGTCCACAGACCGTCGGCTACTCGCTCGTTGATTCGCCGGTCGGGCTCCTTGCCTGGATTCTTGACAAGTTCGCTGACTGGACGGATACCGAGGACAGCCCGTTCGAGTCGATTTCCATCGACAGGATTCTTGACGACGTTACCTTGTATTGGCTGACACGGACCGGCGCGTCGGCGGCCCGCATCTACTACGAAAGTCACGGCGGTATCAACGCGCTGGATCCCGAGCTTCGGGTCGACGTCCCCTCAGCAATCAGCATTTATCCGCGCGACATCGAGAAGTGTCCGCGCGCCTGGGCACAGGAGCGGTACCAACAGATCGTCCGATGGAACTCGCCCGAAATCGGTGGACACTTCCCGTCGCTGGAGGTTCCCGAGTATTTCGTCAAGGATCTGCAAGAGGGTCTCGCGGCGGTGCTGGCCGCTAACCGGTGAACGCGGCTCAGCAGCGCCCCGGTGCGGTGCGCCGAGGTGACTGACTCAAACCCTGTCTGACGGCAGCTGCTGTAGCCGCCAAGCGATTATCTCGCGGATGAGCTCGGTCGGCAGCGGGGCATCATGGCGCAACTGGATAGCGTGCTCGGTGGTTCCATATGCGGCCAGCTCTGTTGAGAAATGCGCGATCGCGTCCGGAGTCGGATAGAACCCGATGTGGCGTTTTGCGCCGGTGAAGAAGAACAACGGCTCGGTGCCGAGTTTGAAGGTCGGCATACGCCAACTGATTGATTCCACTGCTTCATCGGGCACGGCCGACCGGATCAGTTCGTACACGGTCAGCAGCCGATCCCGTACCTCACCGTCGTACCCGTCGATGTACTCGATGATCGAACTCGATGTCATGGTGTCTCCCTCTTCGCCGACGTTATGTGGGGCTAGTGCCGCATCTTGAGCGATGGTACAAGTCCGAGCATATGCAATTGGGCCGATACGGGTGTCAGCCTTTCTTTAGTTCCTCGGCGAGCATCACGAGGATTCCGCTGGGGCCGCGGAGGTAGGTGAGTTTGTAGACGTCCTCATAGGTCGCCACACCGCGTAGCGGATGGCATCCGTGCTTTGCCGCTATCTCGAGGGCCTCATCGATGTTGTCGACCGAGAAGGCCACACGGTGCATACCGATGTCGTTGGGACGGGTCGGGTGCAACTCGATTGCTTCGGGATGGATGTATTCGAAGAGCTCGAGTCGACCATGACCGTCCGGCGTCTGTAACATCGCGATCTTGGCGTGGTTTCCATCGAGTCCAACGGCAGTGTCGGTCCACTCGCCGCTGACTGTGTCACGGCCGATGAGTGCAAGACCGAGATCGGTGAAAAACGCGATTGCTGCTTCGATGTCGCGAACAGCGATACCCACATTCTCAATTTTGATGGCCATGCGTTGAAAGCTACCAAGAGGAAGCGATTAGCTCCAGTGGCGGATCCAGCGCTTAACGGCTCGACCGGCGGGCGTTGACGGGACTACCGTTGAGGTGGAGGCCCGGATGGACGAGTTCGAGGAGTTACTGTCCATGGCGCGGACGGCGTACGCCCGCGGGGACTGGTACGCCGCTCACCGGAATTTCGCGCAGGCCAGGACATTCTCGGAGCTGCCGACCGAGGACCTGAGCCTGCTGGGCAGTTCTGCGTGGTGGGTAGGACAGGTACGGGAATCGTTGGAGATTTCCGAAGAGGTTTACCACCGGTTTAACGACGACGGCGATGACTTGGGTGCCGCCAGGAAGGCCTTGAACCTCGCTTTGCTGTGGTTCATCAGGGGCGACCTGGTCATAGCCTCCGGCTGGGTCAACCGGGCCAGAAGAATCCTGTCGCAACTGCCCGAAGGCGTGGAGCACGGCTACCTTGTCTACTTGGATGCGACCGTGGCGTTGGACTTCGGGAACCTCCAGCCGGCGCGGGATGCGGCGGCGACGCTCCAGGAGATGGGGCGCCGCCTACGGGCTCCAGCCCTGACATCGTTCGGCCTGGTACTCGCAGGACTGGCGGACGTGCGCAGTGGCAGTACGGCCGCCGGCTTTGCCCAACTGGACGAAGCAATGTTGCCGGTGCTGGCAGGCCAGCTGCCGCCGGAATGGGCCGGAGATATTTACTGCACCGTAATCCACGCCTGCCATGCGCTGGCGGACTTGTCCCGGATGCGGGCCTGGACCCAAGCGACTGAGCAGTGGTGCGAGCAATTCCACGGCGAGGCGATTTACTCCGGCATCTGCCGCATCCACCGGCTTCAGCTGCAGAGCGCGGAAGGCGGGTGGGATGCTGCCGAAGAGGCTATCGAACGGACCGGGTCGGAGCTTGTGGGCCGGAACAACTGGGTAGCGGGGGAGGCCTACTACCAGCTGGGCGAGATCCGTCGCCTTCGCGGTGACCTAAGCGGTGCCCGTGCAGCCTACGAGCGGGCACAACAGCTGGGCTGTGAGCCGCAGCCCGGCGAGTCCCTTCTCCAGCAAGCTGTCGGAAAGCAGGACGCTGCGTGGGCCGGTCTTTGTGCCGCCTTGGCGGGTCGTGACCAGCTGGCCTGCGCCAGGCTGCTGGAATCCGCCGTCGAAATCGCCCTCGCTCTCGGGCTGCAGGAGGAAGCAGAGCGGTTGTGCGGGCAACTGGAAGAAACTGCGGCCGTGTTCGCTACCGCGGGTTTCCGCGCCTGGGCCGGCCAAGCCAGGGCCGCCGTGCTGATCGCGCAGTCGCGGCACGAAGAGGCTCTGCCGGTGCTGCAGAGCGCCGCCCATGAGTACCGCGGATTGCACGCGCGGTACGAAACGGCCAGAGTCTACGAGCTGCTGGGGCGGGCCCACCGCGGGCTGGGAGAAACCGGCACTGCTGCCGCGGACACGGCTACAGCACTGGCCATCTACCGGGAACTTGGCGCGCTGCCGGATGTCCAGCGGCTTGATGGCCGGCGCTTGCCCGGCGGGTTAACGGAACGGGAGGCCGATGTGCTTTCTTTCATCGCCGCCGGGGCCAGCAACAAGGATGCGGCGGATGCTTTGTTCATCAGCCAGAAGACGGTCGGCCGCCATCTGGCCAATATCTTCGCCAAGATCGGCGTGTCCACGCGGACGGCTGCCGCGGCATGGGCACACGAACATGGGTTGCCTTCGCGCCGGTAAGCAACGGCGCGAACCAACGACACTGTCTGCATGACCTGCACCAGTGCACCCGGGAACAAGATGGGTAATTCGCCCGACGCGCAGCTCTCGTCCGCTTCGTAGCGTTGATAGTGAACTATTCGAACGACGTCAAAGGAGAATCAGTCATGGAAATCGACCTGATGGTTCTGGCCGGCGGCGTTTCCACCATCATCTTTGCCGGCAGCGTCATGCCCATGATCGTGAAAGCTGTGCAGACCAGGGACCTGGCCTCCTACAGTTTGGGCAACCTCTTGCTGAGCAACATGGGCAACCTCGTCCATTCCGTTTATGTCTACAGCCTGCCGGCGGGCCCCATCTGGGCCTTGCACGCTTTCTACCTGGTCACGACCGGATTCATGCTGGCGATGTACCTACGGCACGAAGCGCTGGGCAGGAAACGCTCGCAGGGTTCGCCCCATGGTTCGTCGCATGCAGCGGCGGGCACGATGCAGGATTCGCCCGAGGACGGGCCCTCAGCCAAATTCCAACAGTCACCTCAAGTGGGCAGCACCAGTCCGTAGTAGCAGGAGAAAGAACAATGACAATTGATCAAAGTCAAGGCACATCACTGCAGGCTTCTGCTGATCAGGAACCTGACGCTGAAGCAATCCAGGCGTTTGTCGGACGTTTCGTAGGCATCCTCAACGATGCTGCGATCGCGGTGCTGACGAGCGTCGGCCACCAGACGGGGCTGTTCGAGACCATGGCGGGGATGCCGGCCGCTACCAGCGAGCAGATTGCTGATGCGGCAGGCCTCAACGAACGCTATGTTCGCGAATGGCTGGGTGGCATGACCACTGCGCGCGTTGTCACCCATGACCCGGCGACCAAGACGTACCGGCTGCCGCGCGAACATGCGGCCGTGCTGACCAGCGCGGCGGGTCCGGACAATATGGCTATCCTGATGCAGCACATCTCGATGATGGGAGAGGTGGAACAGAAGACTATCCAGCGGTTCCGGACCGGCGGAGGGCTGTCGTACGAGGACTACCCGCAGTTTCATCAAAACATGGCGGAGACCAGTGCCGCGGTGAACGATGCGGCTCTGCTGGATGTGATCCTGCCGCTGGTTCCTGGACTGCCGGAAAGGTTGCGGGCCGGTCTTGACCTTGCCGATGTCGGCTGCGGCGCCGGACATGCGGTCAACCTGATG